>NZ_JBDNHC010000088.1:0-16946 GCF_041689005.1 Sneathiella sp. | reverse complement strand
TCGGATTGCCGGGTATATAAGCTGTTAACAGTATTTTAAATTTTTAAGGCTATCCTTGCACATCAATCCGCCATACCGACAGTGTCGCCCTGATCTCTGGCGAACATCAAAAATGGCAAGGAAAGGATGAGTAAGGCAATGAATGTAGCATCGCCCTCAAAACCGGAGGTAACGGTTTCGGTACCAAAATCGGACGCGATGCCGGTAAATGGCAACGCACGCCCAATGTCCGCAGGCGGCTTATCCAGCATTCCGGGACGTACAGTCGAGATTCTCGATCCGGTGAAACGGGCGGAGCAGGCAATCGGTCCATTTTTCGAAGACCCTAAATTCCCCTCTGGCAAGTTCTCGATTGATCAGGACAGCGACAGTGGCCGATATGTCTATCGACTTATCAACCGCGAAACGAAGGAAGTCTTGAAACAGTTTCCGGGAGATTATGTCCTGCGCCGTGTCGCCTATTATCGTGAACTGCAGGGGCTTGTGGTCAACGCCCAAGTCTGACGCGCGCCCTCGATTTCTTTTACGTCTCTTCTCATACCATTTGATTGATCGCAATCGCGCCGTTAATGGTGCGGGCGTTTTTGCTGGCTAACGGCGAGGACAGGGCCGCGGACGCCGTATAACCGCTCGGCGGTGTTTTCTTTTTGGCAACCTCTTCCGCGACCGACTTTACCAGACCCTCCGTGACCGTCTTGACGGTCGAGAGTTTCCTGAAATGCGCGTCAAGAATGGCGTAAAACTTCTCACTGATATCCTTCAGATTCTCGATATCGACCGCGGGAAAGGTTTTGTAGGTTACCGGATCATTCTTTATGAGCGTCATTTGCTGGTTATAAATTGCCACCAAACGGGACTTCTCCGCGAGGTTCGCTGAAAATTCCTGCGTCTTGCTCTGGGTGAGCAGACTATTTTCCGCCTCAAGTATATCGGATAGCCGAGTAATGACCTGGACCAGCTCGCTTGGTGGTATTAACAGCGCCTTCGTCGGAGTTGGATTACTACTCATTGCTCACCTCCTGCATTTTCAGCATTTCCCGGTACACGGCATCGGCTATGCCAATGGAGTTATGCTGGCTCATGGTTTTCGAGTATTCGTCATTCAGCATCGAACGGAACATCTTCTCGGATTCGCCGCCACCGAAGGTTTTGTCGGTCGCAAGGCCAGACGACATGGAATTCAGCACCTGGCTCAGGAAGAAGGCTTCAAACTGAGCCGCCGTTTCCTTCATCTGGTCGGGTGATTGCGTCCCGGATTTTTGCGCCTGGAATTGCGGGTTTATCCCTTGTATTTCAGTCATTACATTAACTCTATTTCTGCTTGCAAGGCACCTGCGGCCTTAATCGCCTGAAGAATTGAGATCATGTCTCTGGGGCCGATACCGAGGGCGTTTAGGCCGTCAACTAGATCCTGAAGGCGAACTCCCTTGTTAAGGATCGCAAGCTTCTTGTCGCTGTCATCGGACACCTGTACATCAGTCCGTGGCACAACGACGGTTTGACCGGTATCGGAAAACGGTGCGGGTTGCGAGACTTGCGGTGTTTCAGTGATGCGAACGGTCAGGTTGCCCTGGGCGATGGCAACCGTATCGACCTTGACCTCGCTGCCAATGACGATAATGCCGGATTGTTCGTCAATAATGACACGGGCAATCTGGTCCGGATCGACCATAAGCTGTTCGATATCGGCGAGCAGCTCAACCATATTCTCCCGGTTGCTGCCTTCAAGGTTGAGTACAACAGTCGAGGGGTCCGTCGGTTCGGCGATATCCTTGCCAATGTATTTATTGACCGCCTGCGCGATGCGACGGGAGGTTGTGATGTCTGGATTACGCAGCGAGATTCGCAGGCTCGTCAGACTGGCAAGATCGTAGCCAAGCTCGCGCTCGACGATGGCGCCGCCGACAATGCGGGCTGTCGTCGGCACGCCGTTCGTCACCGAGGCTGCCGCGCCGCCGGCCGTATAACCAGCAACCGTGAGGGTGCCTTGCGCCACCGCGTAAACCTCGCCGTCCGCCGCCAATAACGGTGTCACGACTAGCGTTCCGCCAGTCAGGTCTGTAGCATCGCCAAGCGAGCTGACGACAATATCGATCTTAGTGCCCTGGCGTTGAAACGGGGGCAGGGTGGATGTTACAATCACGGCGGCGGTGTTTTTCGTCTTGAGTGTTTCTCCGCTCGTGTTGACGCCGAGGCGTTCCAGCATGGATTCGAGGCTCTGCTCGGTGAACGGGGAATTGGAGAGCGAGTCGCCCGTCCCGTTCAGGCCCACCACGAGGCCGTATCCGACCAGAATATTATCCCGGATCCCTTCGAACTCGGCGATGTCCTTCACCCGAGATGTCGCCTGGGCGACGCTGATCGATCCCAGCAATAGGGTCAATGTCAGGACGAGGGCGGCGAAAAAATGCCCTGCAGGTGTCAATTGCGGCTTAATTTGCGGGACTGATTTCAAAGTCATGCGTCGGTTCCGTCTCAAGATATCGAGTTATTTATATATTCTACTCATTCAGAAGCGAAAACTGTGCCAAGTTTCAAATAGAATAACTGATTGAAATGTAATGGATAAATCGAATATGCCGGGATATATTTCAACAACCGGGCAATATGTTCCCCTTGACCGGGAAAGAATGACCTTTAAAAGGGGGAGTAGGCAAATCAGACGCCATTAGGTAACTGTCAGAAGGCGTATCATGAAAGTGGGCGGATCCGGCCGGGCCAGTCCGGCATCGGGAACGAAAGGAAAAAAAGCATCGTCGAAGTCGGGCGAGAGATTTTCCGTCTCCGACGAAACGGTGGACTCTGTCGCAGCGGGAAATGTTGCTTCCGGCTCGCCGATAAGTTCGATCGATGCCTTGATGGCATTGCAGGGCGTGGATGACGAGAGCGGGGGAAATAAAAAGGCGCTGACGAAGGGCCAGGACCTACTCGAAAAGCTGGACGCGATCCGGCACGGATTGCTGACCGGGGATCTGTCCGCGCGCAAGCTGTTGCAATTGCAGGAAACGCTGGCGGCCTATAAAATCAGCGGCGCGGACCCGAAACTGGCTGAGATCGTCAGGGATATCGAGGTAAGGGCGGCTGTCGAACTGGCAAAATACGGATATTGAAATCCTGTCACGCGCCTATTGTCATTTAGATTTTACGTGAATCCTATAAATATTCAACATTGGCCCAATAGATTGTTGCAAATGGCCGTCCGATCTTATAGTTATTGCCGTTGATTTTTGGGTATGGTTGGGTTTACGCACGGGAGTTGCTTAAATGAACGTTCAAATTCCTGAAGAGTACAGGCCGTCCGAGGACGAGCCCTTTATGAATTCACGACAGCGAGAATATTTCAAGGCGAAGCTTCTGAAATGGCGCAACGAGATACTTCAGGACGCCAGCCAGACGATCGCGAACCTGCAGGTTGAAACTGTGAAGGAGCCGGATATTGCCGACCGGGCCTCAACAGAATCGGAACGGGCACTCGAACTCCGAACCCGCGACCGGCAGCGCAAGCTGATCGGCAAGATAGACGCGGCGTTGCGGCGGATTAACGACGGCGAATACGGATATTGTGATGAAACGGGAGAGCCGATTTCGCTAAAACGGCTGGAAGCCCGTCCGGTTGCCACGTTAAGTCTTGAAGCGCAGGAACGTCATGAACGGCGGGAAAAGATTTATCGCGACGATTGATCTGGGAACGGATGGATTAAAAACGTAAAAAGCCGGCCCTTTGGGGACCGGCTTTTTTTGGTGCTTCTACTTCTGTGATTAGAAGGGGAAGATAATGTCGAACAGCTGCTGACCATAGCGGCCCTGCTGGACGTCTGTCAGGTGACCCCGGCCGCCATAGGCGATGCGGGCTTCGGCGATTTTGGAGGATTCGACCGTATTCGAGGACGTGATATCCTCAGGCCGGACAACACCAGTCACCGACAGGTCGCGGCTTTCAAAATTCACCCGGACTTCCTGCCGGCCGACAATAACCAGGTTTCCGTTAGGCAAGATCTGCGTGACAATGGCGGCAATCTCGACATTGATTGTCTCGTTGCGATTGACGGCCCCGGACCCGCTGACACTGTGGTCGCTGCCAAGATCAACAAGGGCGGAGGCATCAGTACCTTCGGGCAGGACTTTGGTGACCTGCGATTCAAGTCCCAACAGACCGACAAACCCTGCCGACTCGGACGACGCCCGGGTGGTATCCGTTGAATTGTTCAGGGTCGCCTTGTCAGCGATTTCCACCTGTACGGTCAGAATATCGCCAACCTGGTTAGCTCTCTGGTCCTTGAAGAAGGCCTTTGAGCCGGGCCGCCACAGCGAATTTGCCTGCTGCAAGACGGGCTCCGGACGCGGCATCGGCATCGACACGGGCTGATAGCCTTTTTGTGTTACCGGGTTTTCTATGCTCGACAATGGTGGCTCGCTCCCGACATTTGCGAGCCGGTTAAAGAAATTGCATCCCGACAGCCAAACGCTAAGACTGACAATGAGGCCAACGCGGAAAAGAATTTTTGCTGAAATGGTCATTTTATGATCCTTAGCGGTGTTTATTCGGCCGAAGCCAGCTGTGGCGGACGGGTGACAATGCGAACTTCCCGCGCACTGATCACCTGGGCCTGAATGACCTTGCGGCTGTTGATATTCTCGACGCGGATGATGTCATCCTCGCCGCCAGCCTCAAGCGTGCGCCCCGATACCGACAGATACATTCCGCTCTGTTGAAGGATAACGGCGACAAGCTTGCCTTTTTCGACCATGACAGGATCGCCGAGGTTATTCACATTGATGGCGACTCCGGAACGGACCGCCCGGCGCGGGCTTTTCCCGATCAACATCGCTTCGTCGGTAATGACGCTGCGGCCAATCTTGTTCGCGCGGGTGGCTTTATATTCAATATCATCGGCCCGTATTTCCTGCCCGGCGACTGTAAATCTTTTAAGGACGGGGACCATGATCTGCTTATAGACTGTGCCGCTAATCCGGAAACGCTGGGCGTTTTCCGCATGGGCGGGGGCCAGGATTTCTGCTGTGAATTGCCCGTTGTTTTTATTCACATATATATTTTCGACGGAAACGGTTGGTTCCTGATCAGCGCCAACCTTTATATTCAGGCTCTGTGTCGCCAACGCCATTTCGAAGGTATCCTCGTCCAGTTCATATTCCAGCGCTGCACGAATTTGATCGCTGATACTTTGCTGGGAGATTGATGTGCCGAGGCGGCGTACCTTGATCTGCCGGATGGGAGTTGTCGGGCGCCAGTCAAGCCCGTGCGAACGGGCAAACTTTGCTACCGACACTGCCTTGAAAACAATTGATTTCCCGGGCGCGGGGGCAGGGGATACAACCTGACCTGCCTTGTCCCCGGCGCCCAAGAAGATGTCGCCGAACGTGATCTGCTCGCCCTCAACGGCGATATTAGACCGCAGGGTGACGATCTCGTTGCCGAAGGCCAGTGAGGGCGCGACGCTTAACGTGATCAGGCTTAGGATGAGAGCAATGTATTTCATGGCGACCTCTTGGGCTTCAGTTCAGGATCAGCGGCCAAGCTGATTAGTAACCGACATCATTTCGTCGGCTGCGGTAATTGTTTTCGAGTTCATTTCATAGGCGCGCTGAGCGCTGATCAACTGGGTGATCTCCTGAACGGCATTGACGTTTGACGTTTCAAGATAGCCCTGGCGCAATGTGCCGAACCCGGTAGAGCCGGGAACGCCAATGGTTGGCGCACCGGAGGCGGTACTTTCCTTGTAGAGGCTGTCGCCGAGGGGTTGCAATCCGCCTTCGTTGAAGAAGATAGCAAGGTCAAGCTGCCCCACGGTTTGCAGATTGACCTGACCGTCGACCTGCACCTGAACTTCTCCGCTCGGGTTGATGGTCACGCTGGTCGCATCCTGCGGGATGGTGACACTGGGAATAACTGTAAAACCGTCCTGAGTGACGATTTCACCGGACGGGCTGAGCTGGAAAGATCCGGCGCGGCTATAGGCTTCCTCGCCACTTGGCATCAGGACGCGAAAATATCCCTCGCCCTGAATGGCCATATCATAGGTATTGCCCGTGGCATCGAGGGCGCCCTGGTCGGTGATACGGTAAACCGATGCTGTTTTTACACCAACACCGATCTGGATACCGGCGGGTACGATTGTTCCGGCATCGGACGAGGCGGCGCCGGCCCGTTCCATGTCCTGATATAGCAGGTCCTGAAACTCGGCGCGCTGGCGCTTGAATCCGGTGGTGGTCATATTGGCGATATTATTTGAAATAACATCCACGTTTAGCTGCTGGGCCAACATACCTGTGGCGGCAATACCGAGTGCTCGCATGTTTCTGTTCCTCTTCTTCGACTACTGTACGTTTGGCATTTGTTCGATGCTTTTGATTTGCAGTTCATGCTCGGCATCAAGCAGTTGCTGCGCCGATTGATAGGCTCGCATGATGTCAATCATTGACGTCATTTCGAGGATCGGCTGAACGTTTGATTTTTCGAGCGTGCGCTGCATGATGGTGGCACCAACGGCGGTCGTGGACGTGTTCCTGTCCGGGTCATAAAGACCATTACCCACCTGCCGGAGAATTTGAGGATTGTCAAACCTGACCAGCTCGATCTTCTGGGTTTGACCGGGCCCGGTGGTGACCGTACCGTCCGGGGCAATCGAGACTTCCTGAAATTGCAGATCGACCATGATTTCCCGCCCGGTTTCATCCAGCAACGGTTCGTGGTTGATGGTGACAATACGTCCATCCGGATCGAGGCGGAAGCTGCCGTTGCGGGTGTAGCGCGTCCCCTCATCCGCTTCGACGGTAAAATATCCTTCGCCGCTGATGGCGAGATCGAGCGGACGTCCGGTTCGTGTCATCTCGCCTTCACGCAAGTCGCGATAGCTGCCATAATCCTGAACAAATGAGACGGATTGGCTCTCCGGCTGGTTCATCAGATATTCCTCGAACAGCGGATGTTCGCTCTTGAAGGCTGTCGTATTGACGTTGGCAAGGTTATTCGCAGTAATATCCAGGCGCCGTTTCAGCGCCATTTGTTGCGATAACCCGATAAAAACTGTGTTTTCCATTTTTCTGCCCTTCTGGCACAAATTCACTGCCTCCTCTCATGCAGAGGCCATGCCAGAAAAAAATAGTATTAAAACAATGGCTTAACTGATGGCGTATTTTTGAAGCATGTTTTGAGGGGACAATTGAGGGCTAATTGGGAAAATTTTTCCTAGCTTGCTTCTGAACGAATTTAAGCGGTAGCGAATTTTGCCCGGATATTTTTTATCTTTTGGCGAAAGAACTTTCTGTTCTCAATCTCTTGTTAACCAACTTCTTCTAGTCTGTGGGCAATATGCAGACGATAAAATCGTCGGAAGGTGACAAAGCGCATGGTAGATGAAGTAGAAGAAGAGCAGGTTGAGCCCGAGCTTGACGAGGACGGACAACCGATCAAGAAAAAGAAAAAACTGAGCGGTAAGATCCTGGTCCTGTTCATTTTGCTGCCACTGCTTATTATTGGCGGCGGTGCCGGGGGCGCGTATTTCGCGGGCTTTTTTGACAGCGCTGGCCCGACCGACGAGGAGATTGCCGCGGAGGCGGCGGAAAAAAACAAGCAGATTGTCTTCTATGACTTGCCGGAAATTCTCGTCAACCTCAACTCCGGGGCGTCTTCAGGAAGCTTTCTCAAGCTTGGCGTCTCCCTTGAACTGGAAGATGAAGCCATTGTTCCTGATCTCGAACTGCTGCTCCCGAGAATTATGGATAATTTTCAGGTTTATCTGCGTGAACTGCGCAAAGAGGACTTAAACGGATCTGCCGGGATCTACCGGTTGAAGGAAGAACTGTTGATGCGTATTAACAGCTCGACCAGTCCGCTTAAAGTGAATGACGTTCTCTTCAAAGAAATGCTCGTACAGTAGGAATTCTGATGGCCGACCAAGACGAAGAAATGGATATGGCAGCGGCAATGGCTGCCGATGACGGTGGCGCAGACGGCGGCGGCGATGATATGGCGGCGGCGATGGAGGGGGCAGCCGGCACAGAAGATGCCGACGACAATCCACCCGCCATGGCCGGTCATTCAACCCGTGTTCTAAATCAGGATGAAATTGATAGCCTGCTTGGCTTTGACATGGACGCGGATGATGGTACCGAAAACTCCGGTATCAAGGCGATCATCAACTCGGCGCTGGTCAATTACGAACGCCTACCCATGCTGGCGGTCGTGTTCGACCGGCTGGTCCGGATGATGACGACATCGCTTCGTAATTTTACTTCTGACAATGTTGAGGTCAGCCTCGACACGATTACCTCCATCCGGTTTGGCGATTACCTCAACTCAATTCCGTTGCCCGCTATTCTCAGCGTTTTTCAGGCAGAGGAATGGGATAATTATGGGCTGATCATGGTTGAAAGCTCGCTGATTTACTCGATCGTCGATGTCCTGCTTGGCGGGAGACGGGGAACGGCAGCGATGCGGATTGAGGGTCGCCCCTACACCACGATTGAACGCAACCTTGTCGAGCGGATGGTATCGGTTGTCCTCAATGATATGACCGCGGCATTTGAACCCTTGAGCCCGGTCACCTTCCGTCACGACCGAATTGAGACAAACCCCCGCTTTGCGACCATCGCCCGTCCGGCCAACGCGGCAATCCTGATCAAGCTGAGGATTGACATGGAGGATCGTGGCGGCCGTCTTGAATTACTGTTGCCCTACGCGACGCTGGAACCGGTTCGGGAATTGTTGCTGCAAATGTTCATGGGCGAAAAATTTGGCCGCGACAGCATCTGGGAAAACCATTTGGCGACGGAACTTTGGTCGACCGAGGTCGATATTGAGGCCGTACTCGATGAAAAGGCCATGTCGCTCAACGATGTTTTAAAAATGGAGGTGGGCGACACGATCATGTTTAACGCCTCTCCGGACAGTCCGACGATACTTCGCTGTGGCGGCATTTCGATGGTTTCGGGAAAAATGGGCCGGTCAGGACAGAATATCGCCGTCAAGGTCGATAAAACACTCCGGACACTAGGGTAGGAACTATGATCGATAATATACCTTTTGATTTTGTAATGAACCTGTTCCTTGTCGGGCTGTTGCTGGCGACAATTGGTTACTGCGCCTTGTTGAACAAGCGCCTGAGTGCCATGCGCGATGCCCATGAGGAATTGCGGCATCTCTCGGAGGAGTTTGACAAGGCGATTGTCCGCTCCAAACTCGGGGTGGAGGAACTGAAAGGCGTTGCCGAAACCACGGGCCGGAAATTCCAGGAGGAAATTCATCAGGCGCGGGAGCTGGTTGAGGAGTTGCAGCTTATCAACGCATCCAGTACGCGCATCGCGGACCGGCTTCAGAAAAATGTCGAAACTTCGGCAAAGAAAGATTTTCCGGATGTTCATGAGGACGATCCGGTGGGCCTTTTTGAGGGCAATCAGGATGACGCGAAAGCCGCTGCACCGACGGCGCCGAAAAAATTTCGTACCGACGCCGAAAAAGAACTTTTCGACATGCTGACAAAGACGAGCTAGGACAAGGCACTCCACATGATGAAGCATATCCATATTCTCCCTGTTACCGTCGCGGTCCTTGTTCTGATTTTCGGGCTCAAGTTGAATGCCGTCTGGACAGAGGCGCAAGGCTTCCTCTTTGATGTCGCTGTTTCGGAAGTTCAGGCCAACGAGGCGAAATCCGAACCGGCGGCTGAACATGGTGCAAAATCGCCCGAGGAGCAAAACAGCGCGGTGTCCACGGAGAAGCCGATCGAGGCTGCTCCCATTATTGCCGGTGTTGCGACCGCAGGCAAGGAGTTCTCGACGAGTGAGGTCAAGGTGCTTGAGCGGCTTTCTGACCGGCGCGCCGAGCTAGATCGTCGCAACCAGGAGCTTGATATGCGGGATAACCTGCTGAAAGCCACCGAATCCCGGATAGATGAAAAAATAACTAAACTCAAAGAGATGGAAACAACTCTTAATGATCTACTTAAGCTGCATGATGATCAGGAAACGGCGCAACTCGATAGTCTTGTCAAAATCTATGAGAAGATGAAACCGAAAGATGCTGCACGTATATTCAATAACCTTGAAATGGACATCCTGATCGATGTTGCCAGCAAAATCAAAGAAGCGAAAATGGCCTCCATTCTCGCCGCCATGAATAGCCAGCAGGCGAATAAACTGACCGTTGAACTCGCCACACGGCGCTCTTTGCCCGAGGTTGACAATACCAAAAGCTGATGTCGGTTGGCGACCCCAGGTTTTTATCAATTGAATTCAGATATTTACCGCTGATTAACCATTAAGCGGTAAAATTTTCCCAAGTTAAAGGGCAATCGCTTCCGAATGCCGTAACGATGGGACAGGTGACATCGGTGAATAATATTGAGCCGACTAATTCTTGGGAGACAAGCATCATTGAGCCGATGCGGCAGCCCGCGCGTCGACGGGATGGAACACCAGTCATATTTGTCTCTCTTTACCTGCTGTTGCTCGCCTTTTTTATCTTTTTGCAATCGATATCAGTGCTGAAGGAAGAACGGGTTCGCGATGTTCTGGGAAGTGTCAATATCGCCTTTAAGGGGTTATCGACGGAAACGCCAACGGACGAGGAAAAAAAGCTTTCCGGCGAGGAACAGGGCACCCAGCAATTTCGCGCAAAACTTCGCAATGTCTTTGAAACCGCCGTGCCGTTGGTTGAATCCCCGATGACCGAAGGCGGTACAAGGTTACAATTTACGGTCTCGCTCGATCAGGTCTTCAAATATGAAACCGCGGAAATCTGGGAGTCTCAGGAAAGTTTTTTGAGCGAAGTCGCCGCCACCCTGATCGACCGCAATCTCAATACAGCAACCGATATTGAAATCCTGATCGGGACCGGCCCAGAATTGCCGGAGGGAGATATCGAGGATAATCTGGCGAGCCAACGGGTCGATAAACTCGCCGAGACTCTGTTGGCACGGGGGGTGCCGTCGCGAAATCTATCACTCGGGCTAACGGCCGGGGATGCTGGTCAGGTGAATTTCAGCTTTTTTGTCAGGCCGAACCTGAATTTTGAATTCCGGCCGGAGCCGGGCCAATGATGAGTTTCCTGCCCGACCACAACAGGGACGCGACCGGGTCCAGCACCATATGGATGACGTCGCTTGCGGATCTGCTGGCGCTTATGCTAGCCTTTTTCGTGCTGCTGTTCTCGATGAGTGAAATCAAGGTTGATCACTGGCAAACGGTAACGGAAACGCTTGGCAATAAGATAAGTGACACGAGTGAGCTTATTACAAAAACCGGCGCCGCCGATAAAAACATGTCGATGATTGCCGAGCCGAGAGCGATCGATCTTGCCTATCTTGAACATATTCTCAACGGGAAGCGGGCCCAGAGCCCGTTACTTGCGAATGTCGAGATTTTTAAATCGGGGAACCGGCTTGTGATTTCACTGGCGGGATCGGACTTTTTTGCACCCGGCACGGAAACTGAAAAACGCGAGATGGCGGAAGTCATTGACCTGCTCGGCAGCACGCTTCGCTATATCAATAACAGGATTGAGGTTTACGGCCATACGGACCCGGATCCAATTACTTCGCCGACCGCGAAATACAAGAATAACTGGTTGCTGTCGATGGCGCGCGCGCTATCGGTGGCAAATGAATTGAAGAGATCTGGGTATATCTACCCGATCCGGATTTATGGCATGGCGGATTCCCGGTTCGGTGAACTCGCGGGCATCATGGACAAGGATAAAAAATACCTGCTTGCACGACGGGTGGACATTGTTGTGCAGGCAGCGAAAGGTCGAGGACAATAAAATGAGACAGTATATGGGCAGAAATATAGTTCAGCTCGTTCTGCTGACGGCCGTGTTTTGCAGCTTTGCCTTTTCCGAGGCGGGGGCGGCGGGGAAGCTGAATATCACATCAGCGGATAAGGGGTCCGTTGGCCGGCTGGCTGTTGACTGGGGCACCGATCAGCCTTTCAGTACCGAGATTGAAGAGGGGTTTCTCTATATCCGCTTCACCGAGGTAATGGAAGACGCCGATTTCACCTCTGCCGCCAAAACACTGGAGGCCTATATCGGCCCCGGCGAAATTCTTGAGGGACGACAGTCCGTCCGGTTTCCGATGAAGGGTGATTTCAGCCTGTCATCGCGACAGGAAGGCACAAAAATAATTGTCGAACTCACCAAACCGGCTGCGGGGACGACAAACGCCGTGGTCAAACTTCGCAGCGGTGAGCATGGCGACTTTAGCCGCCTGGTCTTTGACTGGCCGGAAAAAGCCGTTGGGCATTCAAGCGTAATGTCGGGTAATAACCTGGTGATTACCTTTGATAAAGCCGCGAAAATTGATCTTGGCGGAATAAATGAGGCTCCTCCGAAGCAGGTCGAGCATATAGCGGACGAGGCTCGCGACGGCAAAACAGTTGTCACCATCGCCCTCGCGCCGGGAAGCGACAGCAGCAGTTTCATAAATGAAAAAAGTATTGTCTATGATATCCGGGCCGGAAAACCAGTACCTCAGCTGGCAAAAAAGCCAGTCCTGGAACCTGCAAAACCTAACCCTGTAGAGGCGAAAGCCGTTGAGTCGCCAGTAATGGCCACCAAGGTTGAGACACCGGTAAGCAAAGTTGAAAAGGTCGAAAAGGGTGCAGAAGCGCCGCTGAAACCGGCGGCGGCATCTGTTCCCGATCAGAAGGCCAGGCCCGCCACCGAACCGCTCCCGCATAAAGCGGTGGCTGACCCAGTTCCCTCTCCTAAGAGCGCAGAGCTGGCTGAAGAATTACCCATAGTTAGTGACATAAAAGAGACCGTAGCCACGATCAAGTCGCCGTTGGCACGGGATGAAACCGGGGCGCACGGATTTGCCTTAGTGGCGCCGTCATCGACCTCGGCGGTCGCCGCCATAGGACCAACAATCATTTTGGATCCGGAAGCGGCAGGCGAAGAGAACAGCACGGCAGAGGCGGAGACCGCCGCATTACCGCCAGTTCAGGAGATGGATAAGCACGGGGAAACCATTGATACTCTCGCTGAAAGCGCTGAACCCGTCGCGGTACAGCCCGCCCCGGAAAACAGGCTGGCCATCGAGATTGCCAATTTAAAAGACGGATTTCGCTTGATTTTCCCCTGGCACAAACCGGCAGCCATGGCGATGTTTGAAGAAGACGGTGCCTATTGGGTGGTTTTCGATCAGCCTGCCGTTGCCGATTTTTCAAACCTCACCGGTCCCTACAAATTTCTGGTTTCCAGCGCGTCACAGCAGGACAATGACAGCGGCACTCTTCTCCGGTTCAATTTTCGTGAGGGATATATTCCGAAAGTAAACAAGGTAAAAAATGAGTGGCATATTGATTTCCAGATCGGAACTACGCCGGTTCTTGAAAATGCTATTACAGTGCAGTCACAGACAGTGTCGTCGTCCGGTTTACGACTTTATATTCCAGCGGTGAACAACGGCCATGAAATCAGGTTCACGGATCACAAAGCTGGCGAGGAGCTCGTGGTCATGCCACTCAACGTCTCCGGCTGGGGGCTGAAATCACCCAAGTTCTATAACGGGATATCACTTCTCGCATCGGTTCAGGGGATTGCCCTGAAAACGAAGGATGCGACACTTCAGATCGACCGCGAGCAGAATGGCGTGTCTGTCGTTGCCATTTCCACGCAGTTTATGCCGGATGTTGCGAAGAAGAAAGACGTTCCCAAGATGGACGGTGAGGGGCTTCACCAGACCCCCGATTTCAAGACAGCACATTTCGTGAAACTCGGCGAGTGGCGACAGGTTTCGCCGGTTCTTTTTACAAAGCGCAAGCATGAATTGCAGCAGCGCGTGTTTGCGGCCCCACCGCAGGAGAAACGGGCAGCCCTGATGACCCTCGCGAAATTTTTTGTCGGGCACAGGTTTTTTGCCGATGCGACGGGTGTCCTCGGTCAGATCCATGCGCGCTACCCGGATTTTGAAAAAGATCGTGAATATCGCCTGTTGATGGGCCTTGCCGGGCTTGGACTTCATCATCTGGATAAAGCAGGGTCGTATTTAAATGACGCAGATTTTGATGGCGATATCGAGGTTGCCCCATGGCGCGGCGCCGTTGCCGCTGCGAGCGGAGATTGGGTCAAGGCGGCGCAGGAACTGAATTTCTCGGCACCGGCATTTGCGGTCTATCCGGAGGAGACAAAAACCCGGTTCGAGCTGTTGCGGGCGCAGGCGGCGCTCAAAAATATTGATGTTAATCTGGCAAAATCGCTGCTGGCGGAAATCAAGGCGCCAACCCCGAGTGAACAGGCATCGCAAAAAGCGTATCTGGAGGGCATTCTCGATTTCCAGTTAAGCGACTTTCCCGCGGCTACCGCCAAATTTTCCGAGGTGATCAAATCGGGCGATCGACCGGTTGCCGAACGGGCGCGGTTCCAGAAGATCAACGTCGATCTTATCAGTAAGGGGATCACGCCGGAAGAGGCCATAGAGGAGCTGGAAAAGCTGGATTTCGGCTGGCGCGGCGATGATCTTGAGGTTGATATCCAAAAGCGTCTTGGCGATCTGTATGTGGCGACGGGGCAGATTGGAAATGGCATTGAATCCTACAAGCGGATTGTTACCCATTTTCCAGCCTCGTCCTACTCGCGCGACCTTGGCAAGAAAATGAATGATCTGTTTGCCGAGTTGTTCCTTGAGGGTGGGGCAGACAAGCTGCCGCCGATCAAGGCACTTGCACTGTACTATCAGTATCGGGAATTGACACCAGTGGGCGACAAGGGGGATAAAATGATCCGCAATCTCGCAGATCGGCTCGCCCGTGTTGACCTGCTGGAACAATCTGCGCAGCTACTGGAACATCAGGTCAATTTCCGTCTTAAGGGACTGGAACGGACAAACGCTGGCACCAAGCTTGCGGTTATTCAGCTGTGGAATAATAAGCCTGAGGAGAGCCTGAAAGTTCTTTATAAGACAAAATGGCGCCACCTGCCGCCGGAGGCCCGTCGCGAACGGCTGCATATTGAAACCCGGGCACAGGCTGACCTGCAACATTATAAGGAGGCTCTCAACCTGATCGCCGACGATACTAGTTCCGAGGCCGATGTATTGCGGGCGGAAATTTACTGGAAATCAAAAAACTGGCCACAGGCAATTCCGGCCATAGAACACCTGATCGGCAACGGCCGTAGCACCGTCGCGGAGGACCTCGACCGGCTTGACCGCCAGCGGATCATGCAACTGGCCGTGGCCCGCAATCTTGCCAATGATAAAAATGGTATCCGGAAAATGCGGAACATTTATCGCGGTAAAATGGTGGGGACGGCGGATCTTGCCGCCTTTGACCTGATCACAGAGGATAATGATCCGTCAGCAGCCGAGTTTCGCAAGCGGGCCACGATTATCGCCGAAGTAAGTCAGCTGGAATCCTTTATGGCGGGATATCGCGAGAAGCTTGAAAACGGGCAATTCTGGGCGAGCTACTAAATCTCGCCGCCAAGGATCCGGCTGTAGAGAACCGGGTCCACATTTCCGCCGGAGGCGACCGCCACGACCGTTTTCCCGGCAATGTCGAGCTTTTGGCTCAGAAGCGCGGCCAATGCCACTGCGCCGCCGGGCTCAATCACACATTTGAAATAGTCAAAGGCGGTGCGCATGGCGCTGGCCGTTTCGGCATCTGTCACCGCCAGTCCGGCGGTGAGCGTGACTTTATTGACCTCAAACGTAATTTCCCCCGGCATCGGCGTGACAATGGCATCGCAGATGCTGCGGTGGTTGCCTTCGTTAGGGAGGCGCTTTCCAGTTGCAAGCGACATCCGGGTATCGTCAAAAAACTCGGGCTCCGCCGAATAGAGTTTTGTTTTCGGGCTAAGCTCCCGCATCGCCAGCGAGGTTCCGGCGATCAGGCCACCACCGCCCGCCGGGCAGACGCAGATATGTGCCGCGGCCTGTATTTCCTTTAACTGTTCGGCAATCTCGATGCCTGTTGTTCCCTGACCGGAAATGACGAAATAATTATCGTAGGGTTTTACCAGCGTCAGGTTGCCCTCCGCTGCGATCCGGGCGCCGATCTCTTCGCGTGTTTCCGTGTAGCGGTCATAGGTAATCACTTGGGCACCATAGGCCCGCGTATTCGTCCTCTTGATTTCCGGCGCATCCTCGGGCATGAGGATTGTCGCCGGGATGCCCAGCATTTTTGCCGACAGCGCGATGCCTTGCGCGTGATTGCCGCTGGAATAAGCAAACACACCGTTCTTTTTCTGAGCGGCGGACAGCCGGCTCAGGGTATTATAGGCGCCCCGAAACTTGAATGATCCGGTATGTTGAAGGGTTTCGCATTTCAGGAACAGGCGGGCCCCCAGCTTTTCATTCAGTGCCATCGACTCCAGCAATGGCGTGCGAACAACAATGCCCTTGAGGTTATCGGCGGCGTCGCGAACGGACTGATAAGACGGCGTCGCGTCAAATTCGAGCAATGAACTGATCCATTTTTTCCAGAACTTCAGGCTCGTTGAGCAGCGGTACATGACCACGGTTTTCAAGGACCAGGGTCTCCATGGTGGGATTTTCCGCCTTCATCCGCTCAAACACTTCGGCGCTCAGCACATCCGACAGGCCCCCGCGAATGGCAAGCGTCGGAATGTCGTTGAGCTTGGCAAAAAACGGCCACAGGTCGACTGGTTCGGAGGTATTGAGCTGTTCGGCGAGGGCCTTGGCGATATTGAGGTCGTAATTCAGCTTGTAATTGCCCGCCTCGGCATCGAATTTGAAGTTATTCGCCGTTTGCTGCATCCAGTCCTCTTCGGATAAATCCGGGTAGGCGGTGGAGGCGGCTTTCTGGGCCACAACCGCATCTTCGAGGCTATTAAAGCGGACGTCCTTGCCGATGTACTCGAGAATTCGCGCGCCGCCGGATGCGGCAATTTCCGGCCCGACATCATTGAGGACGGCCCCGGCAATAAAGTCTTTCGCAAAGCCCGCCAGCGCCATGGTCAGCAATCC
>NZ_JBDNHC010000087.1:0-78054 GCF_041689005.1 Sneathiella sp. | reverse complement strand
CATCTCGGTATCAATGAATCCCGGGGCAACGCAGTTAACATTGATATTATAGCGCCCTAGCTCAAGCGCGAGAGTGCGGGTAAAGCCCTGCAGGCCTGCCTTGGCCGTCGAATAATTGACCTGACCGCGATTACCGAGGGCAGATGTAGAAGAAATATTGACGATCTTGCCGTAATTATTTTCGACCATGACTCGTTGTGCTGCCCTAGAACAAACAAATGCACCGCGCAGATGTACACCCATGACCGTGTCCCAGTCGTCATCGCTCATCTTGAAAATGAGGTTATCGCGGGTTACGCCGGCATTGTTGATCAGGATGGATAATCCGCCCAGCTCATCGACGATTCGCCCAAAAACATCCTCCACATTTGCCGGATCTGAAACGTCGCACTGATAGGCCGCGCATTCGACGCCAAAAGTTTCTGTTATATCCTTTGCAGCTGCGATTGCAGATTCGATATTAATTTCGCAGATTGCAACCCTCGCACCGCCACGAGCGAATGTTTCGGCAATTGCCCGCCCAATTCCCCCAGCGCCGCCCGTTACAACAGCTGTTTGACCCTCAAATCGTTTTGTCATCATATTTCCTCGTACAGCGCCAGTTTTTCGGATGGCCAAGTTAGGCAAAGCAAACCCCAATGTAATGCTTTATACCAACACGATAGTATTAAAATGTCACGGATAAAATGGTATCAATTTGACTTTTCCAAGCGGATTAGGCTTCGACACAGCCTGCGCGTCGGAAATTCTCCCATAGAATGCCTAAAATTAAAGCGGTTTGCGCTCGACGATCCGCAAGCCGTAACCTTCAAGCCCGGCGATAGTCCGCGAGCTATTGGTCAACAGTATCATGTCGCGAATATTGAGGTCAGCCAGGATTTGCGCGCCGGTCCCATAGTCACGAAGATTACTGCCGCTTTTCTGGGCAGACTTTTCACGGCTCAACAGGACTTCAGAAGGGCTTGCATTGTGTGCTTCGCGGATTAGAACAATGACCCCGCTGCCGACTTCGCCGATATGCGACATGGCACGATGGATCTCACCACCATGCTCATAAAACAGATCGCCGACAATATCGTCTAGAAGATTGACTGCATGCACGCGTGCCAGGACGGGCTGACTTGGATCGATTTCTCCCTTCACAAGGGCAACATGCTCGGCCTTGTCGACAAGGTTGCGATATACGATTAACCGGAACTCACCTCCATGACGACTTGTAACGGTGCGTTCAAGAACGCGTTCGATCAATTTTTCCTTGCGTCTTCTGTAAGCTATTAAATTCGCAATTGAGGCGAGCTTAAGTCCATGATATTCCGCAACTTTGCGGAGATCTGGTAAACGCGCCATGCTCCCGTCGTCGTTCATAATCTCGCATATAACACCGGCCGGCGTGAGACCCGCAAGATTGGCAAGATCGACCGCGGCCTCGGTATGACCAGCGCGGACCAGGACGCCGCCATCCCGTGCGGATAGAGGAAAAACATGCCCGGGTGTCGTCAGATCATCGCGACTCATACGTGGGTTAATCGCGGCGGCGACTGTTTTCGCGCGGTCACCCGCAGATATGCCGGTGGTTACGCCTTCGCGCGCTTCGATGGATACCGTGAATGCCGTAGAGTAACGTCCGCCTTGGCGGTGCGCCATAGGCGGTAAGCCGAGTTCACCAACTCGATCACTCGTCAGCGCGAGACAGATCAATCCGCGCCCGAACCGAGCCATGAAATTAATGGCCGCATCATTGGCGAATTCCGCAGCAATGACAAAATCTCCCTCATTTTCGCGATCTTCGTCATCAATCAAAATGACCATTTTTCCTTGCCGAATATCAGCAATAACGTCATCGATAGGAGAAAGCCGTGCATCATTCACTTTGTCGGTATCCTGTATACTTAACATGGTTGTAGGGATTCTCAATTCCGGGCATGAAAATACCCTGTTGTTTTTGTATTATTATTGAGTCTATTTGGATTTAATGACTCGTATTTGTCAAGCATTGATGTCAACATTGTACCCGCTAAAAAATCCCAATGAAAGGTGAATTTGTGTCATCTCAGCATCGTAACAACTCGGATATTGTTGTATCTCCCATGCGAAGCGGCCGCTTTATATTAATGTTTATTGTCCTTTGTATCCTTTTCTCATTGGGGCAATTCCATCGCTCCTCGGGATCGGTGCTGGCGCCGGTATTTGTTGAAGAGCTGATGCTTAACGCCGAACAGGTCGGTCTGGTGATCGGCGGCATGTTTATCTTTCAAGGGTTAATGCAAGTGCCCTCGGGCATACTGATCGACCGGTATGGCACACGTATTGTCCTGCCGGCAATGGTTTTGATCGCAGTAGCAGGCAGCCTCATCCTGGGTTATGCGGAAAGCTGGATCGGCATTTTCGTCGGCCGTGCCATGCTCGGTATTGGCTTTGCTACCTCATTGCTTGGTGCCTATACAGTTTTTGTTCGCTGGGGGACGCCGGAAATGATTTCCACCATCACCGGGCGTTTTCTGTTCGTTGGCTGTATTGGTGCGTTATTTTCGACGTTACCACTGGCTTGGGTGCTCGAACTATTCGACTGGCGCTCTGTCTTCTCAACACTTGCCGTGGCCACATTGGTATCTGCTGTGCTGACATACATCGTCGTCCGTGATGTTCCGTTCGACGCTGCGCCTCTCAAACCAGCAGGGCCTCCGGAGACCTTGCGCTCAAGTATCGCTGGCCTCGGCATGGTTCTTCGTGACCGCCGGATATGGCCAATTCTGTCGATTGCAATCTTTCTGTATAGCCCGATGCAAATGCTGATCGGGATCTGGGCCGGACCATTTTTGAAGGACGTCCATCAAGTCGACTCCATTCATCGTAGTTACGTTCTTTTAGCAATGGCCATTGCCATGAGTTTCGGCATGCTCATGTACGGTCCTATCGAGAGATTTTTTAACACGCGAAGGAGCGTTGTCCTTATGGCGACGGGCGCTATTGCAGTGATGTTCTTTCTGCTAGCGACTGTCGGCTATGCGTCTTTTTGGATGTCATCGATCCTGTTCGTAATGATCACACTGGCGGCACCGTTTTTCCTTGTCGTATTAGCCCACGGTCAGTTGCATTTTGCACCGGAATACGCGAGCCGGGCTGTTTCATTGATCAGTCTGTTGGCGATAACGGGAGTTTTTATCATGCAGTTTGTAACCGGACAGGTTATTGGCTCAGTCACTGATTCAACAGAGGTTACTGGCTCGGTTCTCGGCTATCGTCTGATGTTTGCGCTTATGGCCGGAATTTTTCTCCTGATGCTCCTTGTTTATCGGCGAACCCGCGATATTCCTCCCAAGGGCTAATAGTCTGTGCAGTTCCAGTCGCATTTTTCCTATGCGGCTTTCTGACAGCTCAAACGTTGTAACAGAACAGTATTCAGCAAGCAGCTCATAACAGCCATTGGTTCACAACTGCGATATAAGCCCCACCGACGAAAACTCCTCCAGCGGCATATAGAGCGTTCAGTTTCCAAGCAACGTACCAGGGTGATTTACCTAGGGCGCGGGTCATAAATAAGGTCAATCCGGACCCTGGAGAAGCTGTCGTGCCGATTCCCCAAAGCAGGCACATACATAGTGCAAGGCTGACAGGATGCACGCCAATAGCCTCGCCCGGGAAAACCTGGCCAAGCAAAACAATCAGCACCAGGGGATGGATCATCAACATGGCCAATATGAGCATGCCCGCCAGTAACACATAAATCGCGACCCAGTTCACGACGCCGATACTGAGCAGAAAATTTGTAACGGTCTCCACGTCTATGGCGCGAGCGGCGCCATATCCCAGGAAGTTTGCTGATATAAACATTACAATTTCGGCCCTGAGACGGCTGATCCCGCCGAGTACGCTACGGAGCATGTCGGGTATCGTGCCATTTTTTTTGCTCGTACAAGCAGCCACTGCCAGACCAGCGCTATGATTGGCGTAACCAGAAATATGGCAATTGGCGTTGAAATTTTGAGCAATTCCGTCGTCGCAAGGATCATCCCGACGAGGGTAATGGCAAGAACCCCGATCTTGCGAATGACTGACCACTCGAGTTTCTTTGGCGCCGGAGCGATGGAGGGATCTGACAGAACTGTATGTCGTTTACTTGTCAACTTGTCATAAGCCCATCCATATACAAGCAGCAAAGTTGCCAGAGGGATGCCGGGCAAGGCAATCTGCAGCCATTTCAGTTCTGGGAGTACATACAGGACGACAGCTATGCTGATAAAAAACGGCGACCACGATGCCGCCAATGCAAAGCCACGTATCATTGCACAGGCCATGCGTTCACGCGCTGATTCTTCAAGATTGCCGGATAAAAAAGTAGACAGCAGGCTAAGGGTCGCGAAATTGGTCAATGCGCCAAACAGATGGGCAGCGACGCTCAAGGTCGCATAACGCCGCCCGGACGGTTGGCTGACAACCACTTCACGCGCTGCGTACATCGACGGGCTGTTGAGCGCCGGATATTGCAGAAAGGCAACAGCGGAAAACATTGCTGCAAATATCAATGTTCCTTCGGATGCCCGTTTGAGGACATCGAAAACACCGTCGGAAGGCAAGGCGGCGAGAGTCCCGATCGCAATCAAGACGCCGCCGGTGACAAGCTGTTGAGCGGGTACGCGAAAAATCTCGAAGGCAATAAAGACACCGAGAACAATCGTCGCGGCTCTCGTCACTGACGGCCATTCGCCGAGAATGCCAATGGTCGTGAGCATAGCGGTGGTAAGCAGCAGGGTTGCGGCTACAATGCTAGTCAGCGCCAGGCGTTCGTGTGGCGTGATATCCATGGGCCCGGCTGTTCCGGGGCTGTCAGGCATTGCCGCTTGACTGTTCATTCAATGCACCGAAAATTGACAATGCACGCCGTAAATGCGCTTCCGCTTCACGGGCCGTATTCTCGATAATGGTCGACGCAGGCAGAACGTCATGTATCAGTCCGACGCCCTGTCCGCAGGCAATCATACCCTGCTCCAGATTTCCGAGATGCAGCCCCTGTCGGCTCCATTCGCCTGACAGCATGGCAATCATATCCTCGCGCGACGCTGAAATTTCGCTGCCATGTACCATTTCCGACGCCTGACCCCGCAGTAGACGACGGCCCATGTGGTGCCGCGTGCCAACGACCAGCGTATCGGTGATGTCGGCGGCAAGCATCGCCGAAAAAGTATTTTTATGGAGCGGGGATTCCTCAGCCAACATGAACCTAGTTCCCATCTGCACACCATCGGCGCCGAGCACCATTGCGGCTGCGAGGCCACGGCCGTCAACGAAGCCACCGGCGGCGACCAGCGGAACGGATATCCGTTCAGATGCAGCTGGTATCAGTGTGACCCCGGCGAGTTCCTCCCGGCTTGTTCTGCCACCCGCTTCAATACTCTCGGCAACCACGAAATCGGCTCCAGCTGCTTCGGCTTTAGCTGCCTGATCTGGCGTGGCGACAACGATACCGAGAAGTTTACCAGCATCCTTGACGAGCGGACACCATGGTTTGGGGTTGCCGCCGCCGATCAGCACAGCTTTAATATCGCGCTTGATAGCAATATTGAAACACGCCTCGGTCCATTCCTGCGCGCGGCCGATCGGGATATTCACTGCCAGAGGACAATCGGTGGTATCCAGGGCGAAATCCGTTTCGCGGGCAAATGTTGCCTCATCCATTCTTCCTGCTGAAACGACACCAAGTCCGCCACCGGCGGAGACAGCTGACGCCAAATGGCCGGTGCCGACAAGAGTCATACCACCCTGAATGATCGGGTAGCGGATTCCCAGCAAGGCACATAATGCTGAGCCGCGGATCAGCGTGATGTCATTCGCGATGTCCCCCGCCATCTGTTCGTCTCCAGTAGTGTTGCTGGCCAATGCTGGTCAGTCGGTAATACCCAATTTTTCCATGGCCAGATCGCGTAACTTGAATTTGCGCACCTTGTCGGTGCCCCCGGTCAACGGAAATGCATCAATCACGAAAATCACATCTGGGACCTTGAACGATGCTAGTTCTCCCTTAAGAAATTCACTCAATTTCTCCGTATCAAGAGTTTCTCCATCCACCGGGATGACGAATGCTGCGCCCTTTTCGCCGAATTGCGGATCGGGGACACCGACAACCGCCGCTGCGGCAATGTCAGGGAAACGCATAATCGCAGCTTCAACTTCTGGCGTTGAAACGTTAAAGCCTTTATGTTTATAGCCATCCTTTACGCGGCGAAGAAACTTGAGCGAACCATCGGCATTCAGATAGCCAAGGTCGCCCGACCGCAGCCAGCCACCCGTGCCAATGGTTTTTTCCGTTTCTTCGGGCTTGTTGAAATAGCCAAGCATCACCGAATAGCCCCCAATCAGGATTTCGCCTTCCTCGCCCGTCGGGAGGTCGGCGCCGGTTTCAATGTCAATGATACGAATAGGGCAATCAGGCAGAGGCCATCCCTGATGATTCAGCCGCACTTCGGTCGGGGCATCCCAACGGCAACGGGTTACCAACCCAGTCGTTTCAGTAAGGCCATAGCCGGATGTATATCCCTCAGCGCACATGACTTCCGCCGCGCGTTCGAAGTGCTCTCGTTTGCTGCTGAGGAGTACGCCGCCTCGGAGCGTATCAAAAGCCGCTTTGTTATAGGTCGAATGTTCGGCGATCCGTTCGATCATGGTCGGCAGCATGTGCGCGAGGGTACATTTTTCGTCGCGGACCGTCTTTATTACATCTTCAGGATCGAAGCGATCGCGAAGAACAATGCGGGATCCGTTGCTCCAGAACATCAGCAAGCCATTGATGCAACCGAGGACGCCAAACAGCGGCACCGTCAGATAGAGGCAGTCACTGGGTTCAAGATCGAGATAGCGTGATCCGTCCCACGCCTTGCGCCAGATGCAATGCGTAAGCATGGCGCCTTTGGGTAGCGATGTGGTTCCCGAACTATAAGCAATCAATCCCGGTGCGTCGGGATCCAATATGTATTCTGGCATTGGCCCATCGTCGCCAAGAGCGTCCCATTCCAGGACGTTCTGATAATCATTGTCGGCCGGGTCGAGTGCGATGACATGGCGAAGTTTGGGGAACGGATCGGCAGGCAGCGTCCCGGATTTCACTGACGGGCAGGATTCCGCCAATTCACCGAGAAAATCCCGGAATGCGCCTTGGCCAGGTACGAAAACGGCGACGCTTTCGGATTGCGCGATTTGATATTCGAACTCGGTTTTACGAAGCCGGGTGTTGAGAATAACTGGGACAACGCCCATCTGCGCGGCCCCAAACCATAACCATGCGAATTCTGGCCGGTTCGGCACCCAGATGCCGACCTTTTCGCCAGGCTTGATGCCAAGTTTAGCAAGCCGGACAGAGACCTTGTCCGCTTCACGTTTGATCGCATTGAACGTGTAATCACGTCCCTGGAAGCTCAGCGCAACACTATGGCCGTAGGTATCAGCTAGATATGAAATGCACTCGGCATAGGTTTTGTTGATAAACGGGTTCATTAGCATCTCCCCGATTCTATAGCGGAGGCTGCCGGTGGTGCAATGCCAAGACGTTTAGCAGCGATCTCACGCAATTTGAACTTCTGTATCTTCCCTGTGCCTGTCGTCCGGGGAAAGCTATCTACGAAGAACACATGGTTCGGCATCTTGTAGCTTGCCAGCTTTGGCTTGAGAAATTCAATTAACGTATCGCTTGTCATCTCATCACCCGATTTCAGGACGACAAACGCAGCCCCGACTTTTTCCGCAAGTGGGTCCGGCACCCCGACGACGGCAGAAGCCTCAACCGCAGGATGCTGGTTGATGACATGTTCAATTTCTTCCGGCGCAACGTTAAAACCTCGTGATTTGTAGCCGTCGCCAAGACGACCTAGAAATCGGAGGCGGCCTTCCTTATTGAGTTGGCCGACATCACCGGTACGAAACCAGCCGTCGGATCGCAGCGCGGCGGCAGTTTCTTTTGGCTTTTTATAGTAGCCGTTCATGATGCAGTACCCGCGAGCCCATATTTCACCGGGCGTGTCCGGGTCGAGATCTTCAAGCGTTTCCGCGTCGACAATCTTTACTTCGATATCCGGCAATGCATATCCTTGGAACTCGTGGCGTATCGCCCTGGAGTCGTCCCATCGATTGCGGGTTACAGTTGCCGTGGTTTCGGTCATGCCGAACCCAGTCATGATACCCGGAATGCCAATGACATCGGCGGCGGCATCAAGGACCGTCGGATCTACGGACAAAATATATGCTAGGCGTAACGAGGAACGGTCCCATTGAGAGAATTCAGGATGCTCTATGATCTGTTTAATGCTCGGAGGCAGCAGATGAATGCCGGTTACACGTTCTTTTTCAATCGCGCGCAGACATATTCCAGCATCGAATTGTTCACCGATGATTTGCTTTGCGCCGCGGACCAGATACGGCAGTACGCCGTTGAGTGTCGCCATGGACCCGAAAAGCGGGATCGCCATATACAGGCAATCATTTTCGTTGAGATCGACACGTGCACCGATTTCCCATGCCTTGCGCCATGCTCGGTGCGAGATCATTGCACCTTTGGGCAGCGCCGTCGTTCCGGAACTGTAGGCAATCATGGCGGGCTTGTTGATATCGGTTTCCATTTCCGGCACTGGCAGATCGTCTGATGTCGGCGCCGACCAGTCGAGGGCGCCGGTATATTTCGCAT
This sequence comes from Sneathiella sp., assembly GCF_041689005.1. Classification (GTDB taxonomy): domain Bacteria; phylum Pseudomonadota; class Alphaproteobacteria; order Sneathiellales; family Sneathiellaceae; genus Sneathiella. The sequence continues at coordinate 69,386 of NZ_JBDNHC010000087.1, read as the reverse complement.
CGAACGGATCAAGGGCGATTACATATGAGAGTTCCGGCAGCTCATCGCTAGCAAGTTTCCCAGGCACGCCGCCGACTAGATTTGGCGCCAATTCATACAGTTCAGCGAGGAAATCACGAAACGAACCGTCGCCCGGTATAATTATCGCCCGATTGTCTGACTGCGCCACCTGATAAGCAATTTCATCACGGCGAAGGCGCGTATTGAGCACAACCACGACAAGGCCCATCTGTGACGCACCGAGCCAATACCAGATAAACTCCGGTCGGTTGGGCAACAAGAGGGCGATTTTATCACCGGGTCTTAGACCCAAAGATGCGAGACGCGCCGACGCTCTATCGACTTGATATTTCAAATCGGCGAACGAATAGCGTTCTTCACGGTAGACTATAGCCTCCCGGTCCGCATACGTCTCGGCAATATATGCCATACTTTGTGCGTAGGTCAGATCTCGAAACGGATTCATAATTATAATACCTTTGCAGAATGTTTTGCCAGTTCCTGCAACGCCATATCACGGAGCTTGAATTTCTGTACTTTTTCGGTGCCGGCGGTCATCGGGAAGGCGTCAGTAATAAATATGTGGGCCGGTATTTTGAAAGAAGCCAAATGCTCCTTAACATAGACCAAGAGTGCCTCCGGGGTGACATCGGCGCCTTCGGTGAGAATTACGTATGCAATTCCGATATAGCCAAATGTTTTGTCCGGAAGACCTAAAACCGCTGCGCTCTTGACCTCGGGATGGCGCTCAATAGCGACCTCAACTTCTGCTGCGGATACGTTAAAGCCTTTGTGCTTATACCCATCTGTAAGGCGGCGCAGAAAACGGAACGAACCATCCTCCTGATGAATTCCGGCGTCGCCTGTTTTGTACCAACGGTCTTCGGTGAACGCGCGAGCGGTTTCTTCGGGCTTCTTATAGTATCCGAGCATGGTATTATAGCCACGGACTTGTATCTCCCCGGTCTCTCCACGCGGCAGCTCTATATTAGTAACCTGGTCAGCAACTCGGACCTCTATGTCAGGCAGGGGTTTCCCGTGCCCCCCCAGCCTCACTTCAACAGAGTCGTCTGACCAGGTCCGCACGCAAGCGCTGGAAGTCTCTGTCATGCCGTAGCTTGTAATAAAGCCTTTCATACCGAGCTTTTCATAAACCTGCATATACGCGTCAGGATCGGTGCTAAGAATGATGCCGGTTCGTAATGAAGATAAGTCAAAATCCTGAAAGTTTGGCAATTCAAGAGCTCGCTGCGTCATCAGCGGCAGTAAATATGCGGCAGTACATTTTTCCCGCTCAATGGTCGCCATCATCTTTTCAGCGTCAAACCGGTCTTCCAGCACGACGGATGACCCACCCGCCCAGAACGTCATGACGCCATTAACCGTCGACAAAATTGAAAACAACGGGACACAAAGATACAGCTTATCGTCCGGCGTCTGATAAAATCGCGCCCCATGATCGCCAGCCTTGCGCCAGATACTGTGCGAGAGAAGCGCGCCTTTTGGCAGCGCTGTTGTGCCTGAACTGTAAACGATTAGGGCCGGACTGTCGGGATCCTTTTCATAGTCGAGAGGAGTTTCCGTGTTAAAATCTATGGCATCCCATTGAATGAGGGCTGAATGATCGTGGGATGTTGGATCGAGCACCACAATATGGTCCAGAACCGGGAAACCTTCGCCACCACATTTTTCCCCCGGCGCGACGGATGAGATGTCTGGACACAGTTCGACAAGTTCGCCCACAAAATCACGAAACGCCCCATCTCCAGCGACAATGACCGCACGGCTATCCGATTGGACAATTTGATAGCCAGCTTCTTCAAGGCGTAAACGGGTATTCATAATGACAGCTGTTAAACCGATCTGACCAGCCGCGAGCCAGACAAACAATAACTCGGGCCGATTGGGCAACCAGATCGCAACCTTATCCCCCTTGCGTAACCCAAGTGATTGCAACTTGCGCGATGCATTGTCAATTTCTTGCTTAACTTGGCGATATGTATAACGACGGCTACCGTAGATAAGGGCTTCCCGCTCGCCCCAAGTGTCGGCAATAATTGCGATTGACTCCGCGTAGGTTTTTCCTGTGAACTTATTCATCGGCATATCACGTTCACCGTAATTTTAGTGCTGCCCGTCTCCATGTTACCTCCCGCAAACAATAACCACAATTGGTAGTCGATCCACATAAGCCCAATATCAGACCTAACTAAAATTGTACTCTTTTCGGGAAAATGCGCACATTGTCCCCAGCAAAGATGTACCTGTTGTGAGCATATTCCGGAATAAATCCGCTAAGTACTGTTTAAATCTTGATTTTTCTGCTATACTAATCATTGTGAATTGTTTGACGACTAGGACGCGGAACACGATTATCCTCAGTTATAATGACCACTGTTCCTTTATAACGTTGTTTCAAATTGTGTGCAATGTCCCAATTTAAATTGGTGTAATTTTGATATATTGGTATTGATACAATGTCTGTAAACACTAAAAATGGTGATTCGAACTTGGAGAACGATATGTGGGTACCCGATATCTCGAATATTGGTGGGCCACGCTATCTTGCCCTTGCGAGTGCAATTGCAGAAGCCATCGACAGTGGTGAGCTTGTGGCAGGCACGCAGCTTCCACCGCAACGCGATCTGTCCGGAAAACTCGGAGTTACCGTCGGGACTGTTGGCAGAGCTTACATGTTGGCTAAAAAGCGTGAATTGGTGTCTGGTGAAGTTGGCCGCGGAACCTTTGTCCGCCCTCACGACGAAAAAGATACGTTTGCGAATTATCTGCCGGAACGCAAACCAGGGACGGTCGATCTGGCCTGCTTTCGAATCCCTGTTAATGAATTGGCAGATACTCTGGCCAGGGTTATCACCGGCGTCGCTGATCATGCTGTCTTATTGCCGCTCATCGGTTATCCACCCGCTGCTGGCTATATTACCCATCGAACCGCAGGCGCGGCCTGGATCAAACGGAGTGGTCTGAAAATCCCCCCCGAGCAGGTAATCGTCTGTAGTGGCGGCCAGCACGGTTTGCTTGCGGCCATCATGACTCTCGCCAATCTTCCAGGGCCAATTTTATCAGGACGGATCACCTATTCGGGCCTGAAATCAATCGCGTCTCTTCGGGAAATAGAACTTGAAGGGGTAGAGATGGATTCCGAGGGCATGATTCCGGAGGCGTTGGCTGCGGCGGCCGAAAAAACGGGCGGGCGCGTTGCCTATCTGCAACCGACCGTGCATAATCCAGTCGGCTGCGTAATGTCGGATAAGCGCCGCAAAAAAATTGCCGAGGTCGCACGCATCCACGACTTAATTCTGATTGAAGATGACGTTGCTGCAGCGGGCTTGAGTGATCGTGGTCTGCCATTAGCGGCATATGCACCAGAGCGGACAATTTATATTAGCAGCCTTTCCAAGTGTGTCTCCCCGGCATTACGGGTCGGATTTATCGGCGCCCCGGCTTCATTCATTGAGGCTTTGTCCAATACCATCCATTCGTTGTCGCTGGCGACTTCGCCTCTGGTTATGGAAGCGGCTTCGCTGATGATTATGGATGGAACGGCCGGCCGCATCGCTGATCGCAACAATCAGGAATTGGCGCGGCGCCATGAACTGGTGCGTCAGGAATTGTCCGGTCTCGACGTCAACAGCAATCCCGCAGCATTCTTCGCCTGGTTAAGATTGCCGGATCACTGGAGCTCGAGTGAATTTGCAGATGCAGTTCAAAAAGCCGGTGTATCGGTCGTTCGCTCAAGCAACTTTATGGTTGGCTCTGATGAGGTTGGCAACGCCGTAAGAATATCGCTGAATCCACAGACCAATCTTGGCGTTTTGATCGATGGCCTTCGTATAGTGCGTAAAATTGCTATGGAGCGACCGGGGCCGCAACTCGCAATTATCTAGCAGGCCCACACGAGGCTCGGTCGGACTGCATTGCCGACCGAGTACGCGTAAATCAGATTGGATCCCAGCTAAAGACATCAGCGGATCGATCAAGAGCGTAAAACGACGATTTGAGCGCCGGTATCGCATGATCTGCAATTTTTTCCGGTGTCCAGCCACCGGAGTTATGGACAGAGCGGATCGGCCTATTTTGTGAAAACAAGAATATCTCGTTATTGCGAACCCCAAAGATCTGCGCTGTGACATCATTTGCGATATCGCTACAAAGATAGGTTGCAAGCGGCGCAATCTTGTCGGGCGTCATCAACATAATTTTTTTCACACGCGCTTTTTGGTCTTCAGTTTCGGAGGGAATCGTGCCGGTTAATCTGCTCCAGGCCGACGGCGAAATGCAATTGGAGCGTACGTTAAAACGGCTCATATCGAGTGCAATCGATTTGGAAAGCCCGAGGATGCCCATTTTTGCCGCCGCATAGTTTGCCTGTCCGAAGTTGCCAACCAGTCCTGAATTTGATGTCATATGGACATAGGCGCCGCTTTCCTGTTTGCGGAAGTGCGGCGCGGCCGCGCGGGATACGTTAAAAGCACCTTTAAGATGAACCCCGATGACAGCGTCGAAATCGGATTCTTCCATTTTGTGAAAAATCACATCACGCAGAATACCGGCATTATTGACAACACAATCGACCCTGCCCCACTTCGACAATGCGGCTTCAACCATATTATGCGCTCCGTCCCAACTTGCGACGCTGTCGCCGTTGACAATTGCAGCGCCACCGGCAGCTTCGATTGCAGCGACAGTTTCGTTCGCCGGGCCTGTATCCGAGCCCTCCCCTTCAGCCGTCGCGCCGAGATCATTGACGACCACCTTGGCCCCCTGTGCCGCCATCATTTCGGCAATGCCACGACCGATTCCACGCCCAGAACCAGTAACGATGACAACTTTCCCGTCTAGCATATTCCCCATACTTCGCATCTCCACTCATCGGTTTATTGAACCCGGTCTACGTTGTGGCCGGAAGATTTTTAATAGATTGATCGCCTACACTCAGGCCCCCTGTTGGCCTATGATGGCAACCGAGCAGACATTCTGATGCGGGGCGCCACCGAGATTGTGGGTAAGTCCGATTTTCGGATTTTCAACCTGACGGTCACCGGCACGGCCCTGCATCTGTAAATAAAGCTCGTACATCATCCTAAGGCCGGAAGATCCAATGGGGTGGCCAAAACATTTCAGGCCACCATCAATCTGACACGGCAAACCGCCGTCAGCATCATAGAATCCATTAAGCACGTCTTTTACAGCGCCACCCTCAGGTGAAAGATAAAGATCTTCCATGGTCACCAACTCGGTAATGGAGAAACAATCATGGACTTCAGCAAGGCCGATCTCCTTACGCGGATCACGAATACCGGCTTCCTCATAAGCGCGCTTACTGGCAATCCGGGCGGTCATGAAATGGCTGCCGTCCCAGGTGTTGTGACCGGCTTCGATACCATTTGAGACCGACAACTGAATCGCTTTTACGGTTATCAAATCCTTTTTGCCGAGGCTTTTGGCAATTTCAGGTGTCGTGACAATTGCGCACGCGGCGCCGTCGCTTACGCCGCAGCAATCAAAAATGCCGAGAGGTTCGGCAATCATTGGCGCATTAAGTACTTGTGCTTCAGTGATCTTGTTCTGTAAATGGGCCTTGGGGTTTTTGGAGCCATTAGCGTGACTTTTGACGGAAATATGGGCCATCGCACGTTTTAGCTCGGCTGCGTCGACGCCATGTTTTGCACGATACGCCGAGGCAAGTTGAGCAAAGGATCCCGGCGCCGAGTAGTTAGCCCACCACATTGAATTGAGTGCGCCACGGCTGCGTTGCGGGAGTCCGCCATACCCTGTGTCCTTGAGCTTTTCAACCCCGAGCGCGAGAGCGATATCACAGGCGCCGGAGGCAACTGCATAGACTGCTCCTCGAAGCGCTTCCGAGCCGCTGGCACAGAAGTTTTCGACACGCGTTACTGGAATATAAGGCAGGCGCAATGCGAAGGCGAGCGGGATGCCGCCTTTGCCGACGTGAATTTCTTCAATCGCTGTTGCCAGCCATGCCGCCTGGATATCCTTCATGTCGATTCCGGCATCGGCAATGCATTCGTCAAATGCTTCGACCATTAGGTCCTCGGGATCACTTTCCCAGCGTTCACCGAATTTTGAGCAACCCATCCCCAGGATTGCAACTTTGTCTTTGATACCGCTAGCCATTCTTTGATTCCTCACTTGTCCGGATGGGGGCGGCTTTCCAGAAATACCGGCGGAAGCCGCGCTGATTGTCGAAATCTTTGACGCGAAACATCATCTTTACGTCCTGGCCTGTACCGACATGACCAACGTCAGCGTCCGTGAAATTGGCCAAGAACCTGCCGCCACCCTCAAACTGGATCATGCCGTAATGCAAGGGTGGGTCAGGACAGTAGGTCAGGTGATCGGCCGACCATGTCATGATTTTTGCCGGCGTGTCTGAAAAATTACACGGTTTTTGCGTATTCGTTGCGTTGCAGTTTGGATTGACACAAACGCGGGAACGCGGGAACTGACGGGTCCCGCAGACGTCGCACTCGCCGCCGACCAGACCGAGAAGCATGTCGCGTCGACGATAGAGCTGTGTCATGGCTGTCTGGTTATCCAGTTCCGCGCGCATCCCCTTTTCCTGTTCGACCAAGTCGTTGAATGCCATGTACTTGTTGTAGTTGGTTTCTTCTTGACGGCGTGCGATATACCCGGAAATACCTGTTTGTGGTTGGCGGTCAGCAATCGCGTTCGTAACTTTGAAAATCAGGACATCGCAGCCCTGCCCGAAAGAGGCAACAACTATAATCTGTCCGGGCTTTGCACTTTCAAGGACGTGCGAGAGCATAACAAGGGGGTGTGCGCAACCCGTAGCGCCGACCCTCCCATCAAGCGCATCTGCGAGCGCATCTGCATTAATGCCAGTCATTTGGGCGATTTTTTCCGGCACCCGCTTGAGGGTTGACGGAGCAATCAGGGTATCGACCGAAGCGGCGTCGATGCCAGCTTTGGCAAGCGCTTTGTCAATAGCCTGCGGCATGATCTTCAGGTAGCCTTCGTCGCGGATCCAGCGTTCTTCCCAATTGTAGTCGTATGATCGGTTTTCGCCGCGATAGTGATCAACGAAATCTGTCGCAAATGAATGCCTGGCCAATGATTCCGCGATGACCCCCTTCGATCCGACCGTAAAGGCAGCGGCTCCATCACCGAAAATCATTTCCTGTTGAGCTGCGGCCCGGGTATGTCTTGCGTCACTTGCCAGAACGAGAATTTCTTTGCCATCAGAACTATCGGCGGAATCGAGCGCCGTGCTCAGTGCAGTGGTGCCTGCCTTTTGTGATGATGTGATATCGACGGTCGAAAGGCTCTCATCCATGTTAAGTGCTGCAGCGACAATCCCTGAATTCTGTCGATCGAGGAAAGGTAAAGTCGTTGATCCGAGATAGATCGCACGAATTTCAGCATTATCTCGATCGTGCAGACAATCCCGTGCGGCTTCGACTGCCATTGTTACGCTGTCTTCGTCCCAATTGCAGATACTGCGTTCGCCCTTACCGAGTCCTTTAAGTCCGGGTTGAATCCAGCCGTTCGTGTCGGCAATGCTTTTGCGTGACAACCTCAGCCTGGGAATATATCCGCCGAAGCCTGTTAGTCCGATCATATTTAGTCTCTCCCAAGGAACATTCTTGTTTCAACCGTGATGAAAGCCATTTTGGCGGCTGGCGATGATCGAAACAGTCTTTGCACAAAGTAACAATGTTTACATAATGCAACAATAACAAAAGATACAATAAATGTAAATTGATTCAATTTTTCAATTGATAAAACATCTCATTGACGACCGGAGCGGCCTCATAGTTAGCCCAGTGGCCAACGCCGTCAATTATTCTGGCATCGAGGCCAGGGCAACCCGCCTGAAGATCGGCAATTGCCGTCGGCAAGTCAGGCACGAGGTAGGGATCCAATTCGCCCCAGACAATGGTTATTCGCTTGTGGATCGACGGAAGAAGATTGACCAGCACCGGAGATTGCGACATCGGCAGACCCTTCAGGCCCCGTTTTTGATTGAGCAGCCCCATCTGGATTGTAATGGTGTCTTCATCGATCATTTCACGGTTACCGATCATGGTGTGCCCAAGATTGCTTCGCACAATATCGCGTAACTCGCTCTCGCTCATGGTTGACGAGCGGCGGCGCTGGTTCTCGACGGCATTAGTCCAATATTTCCCTAATCCACCGGGGCCAATTAGGATGCCATGTATGAGCCTGTCTCCTGCCTTGTGAATCAAGGGGCTGCAGAGCACCGCGCCGAGAGAAAAGGCACCAAGATAAAAGCGAGTATCACGGCCTAGCAACTGTTCTAAGCCATCGCTCAGAATTGCAGAAAGGCCTTCGGAGGTGTGCGGCTCAGGGGCTACATCTGAATCGCCTAGACCCGGTAGGTCGGCTGCGAATACCGTAAACTTCTCCGATAACCCCGGAATATTGCGAGACCAGTGTTGCCAGGAACCGAAGCCTCCGTGAAAGAGCATAAGCGGCGGGCCGGAACCCCATTCACGCCAGGTAAGAGAACCGTCTCCACAGAGCGTGGTATGACGTTTGGCGATACTTTCCAGATGAGCGACCTCCGCCGCCCCGCCCCAGTTATCGGTACTCATGGTACACGGGCCCCTGACGTCGAGGATTCGCTTTTATGCTTTTGACCCAGCTTTTCTTCCCATTCGAGATATTCTCGCATGCGGGCTTTGTTCTGGAGATAAGGTATTGCCAGCGTATCTTGTGTGGAGGCCATGCCTTCAGGAAGACCGGTTTCGGTCGACAGCGACTGATGCCAGTCTTTACCGGGCACCAACAGACGTCTGACATCGGTGAACCCCTTGGCAACGAGCGACGCTGCTGCGAATGTCGACTGATTCGGGTCCCGTGCGGTCAGAACAAGCGGAGTTGACGTATTGGCATAGTCATTAATCTTGTCTTCCAGACTCCCACGCGGAATCCAGATCGCACCCCGAATATGGCACGCAGCGAACTGTTCGCTCGTACCGACATCAATGACAAGCGGCGGCTTTTCTAAATCGAGAACTTTTGCGAATGCTACTGCATCGTAAGCTTGCGTTGCGCGCTCGGCGCTTTCAAGGCCGAGCAGTGCGGAACGGCCGCGCCCTGTCTCTATTGGGTACTGCATTTGAAGCCAGCCAGGCATCCCCTGATCGAGCACAGAAACATTCGGGAAGCCCATCCGACAATACCAATAGGCAGAAAGGGCAGCGCGCGCATCGTCGTCATCGACAAAAACGATCCGGCTTCCTGGAACAGCGGCGAAATCATCAGCCCGCTGGCAGGCCTGACCTCCAGGCAATGATATTGCACCAGGAATGTGTCCGGCCGTATACGCATCCATGTCGCGCGTGTCAAAAATGTAGACCGGTGTATGGCTCCGGTCATTTGACCAGTTGCGAAGGGTGTCCGCAGCGATATATGCCGCACCACTTTCATCTGCCAGTTGGCGTGACCGCTGCTGCGCATAACGGCGGCTTTTATCACTTGGCGTACCTAGAATTCCGTCCTGCCCTTTAGCCAACTCACGATCAGCAAGGATCCAGCCCATTGTGCCATTCTCAAGTGAGTGGATATTGTCGATCCCAAGTGCACACGCAGTCGCCGCCCCGATTATGGAACGGGTTCGGCCAGCACAGTGGATAATGATCGTATCGTAAGTATCTGCGATGTCTTTGATATGCGAAGCCCATTCGAAAGACGGAGCGCTAATGCTGCCGGGAATCGATGATTCGCGGTATTCGCCCGGTGTTCTGACATCAAATATGCCAATTTTTTCGCCTTGGGCCAATCTGTCGGCGAGTTCGTCAGGACTTAAATACGGAACATTGCTGACCGCCAATTGCCGTTCTCCGAAATCCTTACCCGGGACATTCCATCCCGTGGCAAGTTCATGGCCAGCGGATTGCCATGCAGCAGCCCCCCGGTCGAGCCCAGTAACATCAGTGTACCCGAAATCGTCCATGGATTGAGCCGCCAGCTTGGCGCGTGAATCATCCGCCTGTCCACTGTCGTACAATATGACGGGCGTGGCTTTTGTCGACAAAAGTTCTGGAAGCCGATACTCGAGCATGCGCCTTGGCAAAAATGTTGCGCTTGGGATATGGCCGTTCTGGCTTTCTCCCGGTTCGCGAACGTCGAACAGCGCCCATTGCCGATGTGGCCAGGTTCCTTCCGGCGCCTGCATCCGTTTGTACAATTCATGTGCGTTGATTGTTTTCACCCGTCAATCTCCGTAGTGATTTATTATTATTGATTACCCGCGGCTTCCCGGTACACCATGCTCTTGGTATTTGTGAAGACGTGATTGCCGTTGGGATCGACGCCGACAATCTCCTGAAAAAGCAATTCCATCCGCCCGGATTTCCCCATCTTATCCGTAACATCGCGGAAGATGATTCGGCAGGTCAAAATATCACCGGCAAGGATCGGGCGGGAATACTGAAATCTCTGTTCACCCGCGAGGACTCGTCGCCGGTCCAAATCTCTGGTCCATGCAGGCACTTCCGGCGGAAAGAATGTCACCGGAAAAGTCGGCGGTGCGATAATACCGGGGTATCCTTGCTGAACCGCCGCCTCCGCATCGCGAAAAGCAGGATTGGGATCGCCGATTGCATCTGCAAATTTCCGAATCGCCCCCTTCTCCACTTCAACGACGAAAGGTGTCGTTTCCGAGCCAATAAGTGTCCGGTCGATTTCAGTCATGGCCCTCTCCGCTAGTCTTTTTTCCACTGACTGATATTTCGATCAAGAATACGCTTCGCAATCATGTTCTTGTGAATCTGGACAGTGCCGCCATAGATCGAGCCACCGCGAACCTCTGCATAACGATGGGCCAGGGGATATTCCTTGGTATAACCGTTGGCGCCGAGAATTTGAATCGCATCATCGCAAATTTCTTTTGCGGCATTTGCCGTGAATACCTTGGCGATGGATGTTTCGAGCGCTTCAGGCAAGCCAGTTGCCTCAGCCGTTGATGCTGCGCGATAGGTCAGCAGTTGGGCGGCGTCCAACTTTATACGCATTTCGGCCAGCATCCACTGGATACCTTGGAAGTCGCAAATTTCACGATTGAACTGACGCCGTTCCTGTGAGTATGCAAGAGCATATTCATAAGCCGCCTGTGCCGCACCAAGCATGCGTGAAACACTGCCAAGCCGTTCAGCGTTATATACGCTGATGAGCTTGCCGAAAGCGCTGCCGTCAAGAAGGATATTGGACGTCGGCACCCGACAATCGTCGAAATAGAGCTCAAACAGCAAATCATCGGCCATGTTGACTGTGCCATTGGACCGGCTGAATCCAGGGGCGTCATGGGGAACAATGACGGCCCCAATATCGGATGAGCGGCCGGTCTTGCCAAAACGGCAATAAAGGACGGTATAGTCATTGGTATCCACAGAACTGACAAACTGCTTGGAGCCATTGATTATCACTTCGTCGCCGACAATTTCGGCGCGCGTTTTCATGTCCGTGGCCGCTGAGCCTGCGCCGGGCTCTGTGATTCCGATAGAGATGCCGAGCTCGCCGGCACATATCCCGCGGATATACTTCTCGCGCTGCTCGCGTGTACCATAAGCCTCAATAGCGCCGCAGGCACCTGTTGAAGTTCTGTGTGCAAGGCCGCCGCAAACCGGTGAGCAGGCGTGCAGGGTTTGAATCACAAGCAGGGTATCCAGAAGCGGTAGCCCTACACCTCCAAGTTCGGTCGGCATGTTCAGACCGAGTAATCCCTGTTCCGCCATGGCACGGCGGACCTTATAGTGTTCTTCGACACCTCCGTCTCCGATTAGGGGTTCTAGTTTCCGCGTGTATGCTTCGCGCGCGGTGTCCATGAGTTCCCGTTGACGCGACGTATATGAAAAATCCATGTTTCCTCCGGATTAGGGTTTTTGTGTTTTTATGAGGACGATTCGATCAATATCGTTTAATTGTACCTATCAGTAACGCTTAATTGTAGGTTTATTGTCAACATAAAATACGATACATTCTTCTTGTGCCTATTCCAAGTCTGGGCCATAATCTGCCAAAATTCAGCAATAGAGACAATCATTAATGCAGGCAACCTTAGTTAAAAAAGTACCTTTCAATGATATCGGGGCTCTAGAAACCGTCGCGGCATTGATCGGCTACGGTATAGATTTCAGAAAAGTGCCCGGGATGCTCCTCGGCCGGACAATCCATGAGGGGCCGGTCCTGCACTGCTCTTCAGCCAAACACGCAATGAACGAGAATTGAAGATGCAAGAGGTTTCCCCCGATCTGTTCAAACACGGCATGCGGCATCTTGCTGCAACCGTTAATGTCATTTCAGTAATGTGTGGCGACGAGCCCCGTGGAATGCTGGCAACAGCAGTCTGCTCGGTGTGCGCCGACCCTCCGACACTTTTGATTTGCATTAATCGCTCGGCGTCCATGTATAGCGCCATCCAGGACACCGGGCGGTTCTGTGTAAACGTGCTTGATCAGAGGCAATTTGATACCGCTTGCCACTTTATGTCCCAGGGCGCTTCGGAGAGATTTACTATTTGCGATTGGGATACCCTGAGAACAGGGGCACCGGCTATACAAGGTGCTCTGGTTAATTTTGATTGCGAATTGGATTCAAAAGTGGACGTCGGAACGCACACGATCTGTTTTGGCCGGGTTGTTGCACAGCGGACAGCGGACGAAGGGCAACCGTTGATTTATCATGATGGAAAATATGCGGCCTTGAATCAGACGCCATCCTAACTAAACAGCGTGAATTTGTCTTATGCACTGGTAACAACGGCAAGGACCTGTCCTTCGCTGATCGTATCCTGTTCTTTAACGGTGATCGCCGAAAGTGTGCCGTCGCAAGGCGCCTCGACTCCGATTTCCATCTTCATAGACTCAAGAATCATGATCTCATCGCCAGTGGAAACTGAATCTCCGACAGATTTTTCTATTTTCCAAACTGTCCCGGTAACTGAGGCGGCTACGTCAGTATTGCTCATAAATTTCGTCCTATTTTGGGCGCATCTTGCGCCTGATTTAATCATTGTGCATAATTCAACCGATCCAATATCGGTAAAATGTATTGATTATACCTATGACATTATGGGATAAGATACAACAAAAACAAGCGCACCCCATTCCAAAAGGTTTACGGTGCATACAGGTTCGCGGCAAACGAGAATATTGCTAAAACTATAAAACAAGGGGTTTGGAAATGGAAGATTCGACAATCGAGACTTTGGATGAAATCCGTGATAATAGCCGGTTGATGGGCGGACAGGAGAAAATTGATCGCCTCCATCAGCAGAATAAAATGACAGCACGCGAACGAATCACCTTCCTTTTCGATGAAAATTCCTTTCAGGAAATTGGTCTATTAGGCCGTAGCCAGCATTCGGATTTGCGAGAAAGAACTCCGGCCGATGGGCTTGTCGCTGGCTGGGGGACAATCGATGGTCGGATTGCGTATGTCACCTCGGAAGACTTTACAGTCGTTGCCGGGACGCGTGGCCGGGTTGGAGAGCTCAAGTCTGCTCGAATACGCGAACTGGCATATCTTCATAAGGCTCCGTATATCGCATTGATGGAAGCTGGTGCCGGACGTTTTCAGGAAGCCAACGGTGCAATGGCGGCAGGTATCGGAAACCGCTTTCGCGAACACTACAAGCTTTCAGGCCGCGTACCAGTTGTCGCAGCAATTATGGGCGCTTGCTTTGGTGGTCCGTCGTTTACGGCAGCGCAATCGGACTTTGTTACGATCGTCAAAGACACCGGATTTATGGGTATGTCGGGTCCGCCAGTCGTTAAAGTCGGAATTGGGCTTGACGTAACAGCGAAAGAAATAGGCGGCGCTGAAAAAGTGGCGAAGGAAACGGGGCAAGTCGATTATCTCGCCGAAAGCGAAGAGGACTGTCTGAACTCAATCCGTCAATTCCTGTCATACTTTCCGAGTAACTGTGATGAGTTGCCGCCCAGATCCGAACCGAAGTCGGCGCCGATGGATACCCCTGAAGGCCTCAAGAGAATCACGACTATCGTGCCGGAAAATCATCGCCGTGCGTACGATATGGAGGAATTGATCCGACTGTTCGTCGATGCCGGAGAGATCCTTCATTACAAGGAACACTACGGACGCAATATGGTAAATGCATGGGCCAGAATAGATGGCGAAACGGTCGGTATCGTCGGCAATCACCCCAAGCATATGGCTGGCGCAATGGATGACAAGGCAACACGCAAAACCCGCAAATTTATTGAGTTGTGCGATGCGTATCATATCCCGATGGTATTTCTGACTGACTGTCCGGGCTTTATCGTCGGTCCGGAAGTCGAAAGTCAGGGCATGGTCCCGCTGGCAGCACGCTTTCTCAACACAGTCGTGGAAACGACGGTGCCGATAACGACCATTATTGTCCGGAAGGCAATCGGATTGGCTTATATTGCCATGGCCGGCAAAACCATGGAACCCGATACCATTGTCTCATATCCAACGGGGCAATTTGATATGATGGGACCAGCCGCGGGCGTTGAGTTGACTTATGGCAAGAAAATTGCTGCGGCTGAAGACCCGGCAGCACTTCGCGCCGAATATTATGAGAAAGCCGTGGAGGCCGCATCAGCCTACCGCGCTGCAGATATGGCGCTCATTGACGATGTAATCAAGCCGTGTGAGACCCGCGATGTTATCCGCAGCGTGCTTTACCGAACACGTACGAGACGCGTTCCGGGCTTTAAGCATCGGATAGATCCGTGATCAATGGTTTGATTTGGGGGAGCATGCCATGAAAATTCATCAGGTTCCAGCTTGGGATATGGAAGCAGACGTCGTTGTCGTCGGCTTTGGTGCAGCAGGCGGCGTAACAGCCATAGAAACGCATGATGCGGGATCGTCGGTTATCATTTTAGAGAAGATGTTATTCCCGGGCGGTCTTTCTGCTGTTTCGGCAGGTGGGATTAGAGTCTCAGAGGATGCCGAAGAAGCGTTCAGTTATTTGAAAGCCACGTGCGGCGGACGCACGCCGGACGATATTCTCAGGGTTATTGCAGACGGAATGACTGAAATTCCCGATTATATCCGCGGCCTTGCCAAACTCAGTAATGCAACGGTCAAGGTGACACCCGCACTTGGCAATTATCCGTTACCTGGTTGCGAGGCGCTGGCATATTGCGAAGTATCTGAGGTCCCGGAACTTGAAAACGGCGAGCGATATCACGCAACGCACAGCACGAAGAACGGCGGGAGACTGTTCAAGGTTATTGAAGACAACATTACCGCACGCAAGATTCCCGTTCATACTGGAATTGCTGCACGGGAATTGATCGTTGATGCCGATAACGAGGTACGGGGACTCGTTGCCCGCAAAGGCGACCAGACGCTGCATATCCGCGCCTCTAAAGCTGTCATCTTAACCTGTGGCGGCTTCGAAAATGACGATGAAATGAAGCAACAGTATTTCCAAGCCAAACCGGTATTACCTGGTTCATTCGCCGGCAATACCGGCGACGGCATTCGCATGGCGCAGGCGGTTGGCGCAGACCTTTGGCATATGTGGCACTATCACGGACCCTACGGTCTACAGGATCCGAAAGGTGAGTACCCCTTCGGCTTTTATCTGAAGGCCGTTCCGATGTGGACACCAGGTCATCTTGATAAGGTGTCGGATCTTGGTGTTGTCGATGACCACGGGAAACCGCTATCACAAAAGTCACTGGCAAAAATGGCTTGGATCGTCGTTGACCAGGATGGTCATCGCTTCATGGACGAATATCTGCCTTACCCGGGAGATATGGGTGTCCGTCCGTTCGATATTTTTGATTCTAAACGACAGCGCTTTCCTCGGATTCCGGCGTACATGATTTTCGACGAAAACGGCAGGAAAATGTACGCTATGGGGCGGACAGCCTTCAATGATGCCGATGCTCATTATGACTGGAGTCCTGATAATCTTAAGGAAGTAGAGCGTGGTATATTTGAAAAGGCGAACTCAATCGAAGAACTCGCAGGCAAGCTCAAGGTTGAAGTGCGCCGGCTTGAAGAGACGATTATAAATTGGAACCGCTACGTTGCCGATGGTTTCGATTATGAGCAGGGTCGGCAGCCCGACACGATGGTGCCCATTGATACACCGCCATACTATTTCGGGCGCGTTTATCCTGTCGTCATAAATACCCAGGGCGGCCCTCGTCACAATGTCCGTCAGGAAATCGTTAATCCGTTTGATCAACCGATATCGAGACTATATGCGGCGGGTGAAATGGGCAGCGTCTTCGGGCATCTTTATATGGGTGGCGGGAACCTGACGGAATGCGTCGTCGGTGGGTGGATCGCCGCCAGAGAAGCTGCCGCACTATCACCTTGGACAGATTAGATGAGCGCAACCGTCAATCACCTGCTTGTACAAGATGTCGGCAAGGTTCGTATACTGACGCTCGACCGCGCCGAGAAGTTGAATGCACTGAATCGGCCTTTGGTGGAACGGCTTACTCAGGAGTTGGCAAACGCCGAGGCTTCGGAGGATGTCCGTGCGGTCGTAATTGCCGGCTGTCCAAAAGCATTCTCAGCAGGCGTCGATCTCAATGAGACGAAGAAGCTTTCATCCGCAAATGATATTGGGGCCCATGCAGACAGAATTGCCGGGCTATTTCTTGCGCTGAACAAGATGGAGACCCCTGTGATAGCCGCTGTTGAGGGTTTTGCGTTGGGAGGCGGCTGTGGTCTGGCTATGGCGTGCGATTCGGTAGTTGCATCGAATACTGCGGTTTTCGGTTATCCCGAAGTGACCAAAGGCGTGATGCCTGCACTGGTCGCGCCAAATCTGGTGAAAAGGATCGGTCCGAAAGATACGTTCATTCTGCTCGCTCTGGGTCAGCAATACAGTGCTAAGGCATTCAGAGAAATGGGACTCGTTTCAGCAATCGTTACGCCCGGAACCGCGCGCGCCGAGGCGATAAGTATTGCTGGCACGTTGGCGGCGCATGATCGACGGATAATCGGATGGATCAAGTCCCTAGTCAGGAACTGTGACGGCCTTTCTCTTGAAGACGGGTTCGCGCACGCTCGCGAAGTCAATGCTTCGACACGCGAAACACTTAAAACTCGCGAGCGTTAAATCCCGCTTTTTAAAGACAGGCGGTTCCACCGCCATCAACTTGCAGGACAATCCCGGTAACAAACCGCGACATGTCGGATGCGAGATATAATGCGCCATCTGCAATATCACCGACTTCCGACATCTCGCCGAGCGGATTGGCTGTAGCGATACCACTTCTCTGCGAACCGCTGGATTTACCGGCAAGCTTCTTGTTTGCCAGTGTTATTGCGTCATATCGGGGCGAGCGAACCGGTCCGGGCGCGATCGCATTGATACGAATGCCGGCTGGCCCGTAGATGTTGGCAAGGCCTTTGGTCAGGGTGTTGACTGCAGCATTGGAACAACTCCCGGCAAGATGCGATGGTGAGCTCGGCTGATGTCCGCCGCGTCCAGAAATGTTGATAATAGCACCGCCGCCGTTTTTCTTCATATGCGGCAAAACGGCACGGCTACTACGCATGTAGCCCAGAACTTTAGCATCGAGCACGGCCATCCAATCCTCGTCCGAGAGATCAAGAAAATCTGCGAAAATCGGACAGGTGGTCGAATTTACCAGTATATCTATCGCGCCATTACTTTTGAGTATCTCTTCTGCCGCGGCATCGACCGCTTTGCGGTCAGTAATGTCGAGAACACATACTAATGGCGTAGCGCTGGCAGGCAAGGTGTCGGCTATTTCCTGAAGAGCCGCTTCATTTCGACCTGAAAGTACGATCCTAGCTCCATGTTCTGCAAACCGGCGACATACTTCTGCTCCGATGGCGCCAGCGGCGCCTGTTATCCATGCGGTTTTTTCGGTAAGTAACTGGGTCATCTTAGTCTTTCCTTTGCGATTTAGTGTATTGCTGTAGGCGGGGTCCGCTCTCAAAGATTGTCGAATAAGTCACGGACATTTGTGCGTGCCCGCAACTCAAGCAGCCGATTAACAAGTTCGTTGGCTGAAGCTTCTGATAGCGGCGTTTGACCTCGCGTGAAGCAGTCGATTGATTTACGGCGCAATATGTTGTCTGCGTCGGGGCCATTTGCGGCATTCGGTACTTCGGTTACATCGATACTATGCGTGATGCCATTTTTTAGCGTCAAGGATACTTTTGCCGGCGCGACGTGACCGTCAATATCATCAAATGTTGTTACCGATATGGATTGCGCCAATTCAACGCGCTGGGGATCTGTCGCAGCTTTCATCTCGATATCCGCCAGCGTCACCCCGCCGCGCGTTAAGGCACATGCGGCGGTATAAGCAGCAGAAAATTGTGCGGCAACTTGAGGGTTATCACCTGGCTCGTAGCGTGCCCCTACTATCCGGGACATGTATTTTGTAATAGTTGTATCGATGCTCGACACGTCGTTTATCGCAACGTTGTTGTCCTGAAGCAATCGACAAACGCCATCGATAACGACATGCGTGCAGAGACAGCTTGGATACTTCTTGATGGTCGCTTGATCAAACGTGAATGAATTGCCGAGGTCATGGACGGCAAGCATGGGATCGCCTGCTTCATAGAGTGCAAACAGCCCGGCCGTGCCATCGAGCCAATTGTTCGCCGCAGTTACACCGCGTAGCGCCAATCGTGCAGAAAGCACACCGGAGCGGGCGGCGAAAGCCGTCTGGAACCTTTTTGCCAACTTCCGTTCCGTGATTGCCTGTTTCGTTCCCGACGTTTGCGCAAGCGCCAACCCGAAGGCGTTCTGCATTTGCTGCGGAGATAGATCAAGAAGGTATCCAGCGCAGGCCGTGGCGCCAAAAATTCCATATATCGACCCCGCAAACCAGTTCGATTGTCGTGGTGTCGCCATCGACAGCCTGCACATAAATTCACTGCCGATAATGTGCGCCGCTATCAATTTTTCGCCGCTAGCGTTCACTTCGGAAGCCAAGGCTAACGCAATTGGCACCGTGATTGCTGCCGGATGCAGCAGTGATTCCTGATGGACACAGTCGTAATCGAGCGCCGCCGCGGCAACGCCATTTACAAATGATGCCTGCGCCGCCGATACGCTTTCCTCTCGCCCCCAAAGTAGCGCACAATGCTGGCTGCTATCCTCTATGGCGAGTTCCGCTGCTTGCGCGACCCCGTCTGCGTTGCTGCCGGCCCATCCGACTGCGATGGTATCGATGATTTGTTGGATTGCAGTGTTCCAGGCATTCTCTGGCATTTGCGTGAGATCGCCGTTCGCGGCGAAATCAGCAAGTTGCATCTGAACATCCGCTTTGGCAATTGACTTGAGATTGTTCATTCTTTCCTCCGTCATCCCTTGGCTTAAAGCTTAGTTTGCTGATTCAGCAAAATTGCTCTATTAGAGTATTACATTTTTCTATCTTTGTATTGATTAAAATAGATACAATAGTATAGATTTATGATTAAGATAATACACGGCAAATCAAAATCCGCGCGAGCGGATAGAAAAAATGAGCCGGAGAAATGGGGTGGTTATATGCTAGAAATATCCGAGAAAATAGTTAATTTATGTGCGCGTTTACTCATGGTGCTTGGCTGTGTGGCGATGACCATGATGATGCTTCATGTCATGTCAGAAGTGTTTTTGCGCTACTTTTTTACGGCGTCGATCCCGGGGACGGAAGAAATTGTTTCAGGATACTACATGGTTGCCGTCGTTTTCCTGCCGCTCGGCTACGTACAACTCGAGCGCGGGCACATTATCATTGAGCTTTTCACACTTAAGGTGAGTGAACGAGGCAAAGCCTGGATGGATGGCGTTGTTCTTACCGTGTGTAGCGCAGCCCTTGCCATTTTTGCATACGCCGGTTTCGATAAGGCAATAAACATGACAATCAAGAATGAAATATGGATTGGAATGGTTGATGTCAGTATCTGGCCAGCACGATGGATGCTTCCTGTCGGGCTCACGGTAATGACTCTCATGATGGTTGTGCAATGCATACGAGAATTTCAATTTGCCGTCACTGGTAAGGGCGCTATCGCCCACCGTCACATCGAAGATTCAGAGAGAGTGTGAGATAATGGATTTGGATTTAATTATAGGTATCGGTGGCCTCGTACTTCTTTTAGTACTTTTAGCTTTGCGGGTGCCGATTGCGTTTTCCCTTGGAATTGTCTCGCTGGGTGGAGTCGCCGTGCTTCGCGGTGGGCTGCCGGCGATTTCAGCACTGGAAACACTCACTTTTAACTTCATCGCGCATTGGTCGTTATCGGCAGTGCCGATGTTCCTTTTGATGGGCAATATTGCTTACAAATCAGGCTTGACTCAAAGCCTCTATCGCGCGGCGCGAATGTGGCTAAGCGGATTGCCGGGCGGCTTGGCGATTGCGAGTACTGCGGCCTGTGCAATGTTTGCCGCGGCTTCCGGGTCAAGCGTTGCTACGGCGTCGGCAATGGGACGGATCGCGATCCCGGAGATGATGAAATACAAGTATGATCCGGGGCTTGCAACCGGGACTGTCGCCGCAGCCGGTACTCTAGGATCTTTGATTCCACCTTCTATCCTGATTATCTTGTTCGCAATATTTACCGAGGCTTCGATCGGGCAAATGCTGATCGCGGGGATTTTACCAGGCATTTTGTCCGGACTCGTTTTTGCGGCCATGATCATGATACGTTGCAAAATCAACCCGAAACTCGCACCGAAAGTTGAGGGTGGCGTTACCTTGACCGAAAAGATTCAGGTGCTCCGCGAAGTCTGGCCGCTGCCGGTACTTATCGTCGGCGTTCTTGGCGGAATCTACAGTGGGTTTTTCACCCCGACAGAAGCCGGAGCGGGCGGAGCTTTTCTGGCATTTATCATTGCAGCAACTCAGAAACGACTGAACTGGACCGTGTTTAAGGAATCGGTAATTGAGACCTGTTCAGCCACGGCGATGATTTTCTTAATCGCTATGGGTGGCATTATGCTGACCCGTTTCATGGCTGTATCTGGTGTACCGGCAGCGCTTTCTTCTGCGCTTGGACCTTATGGGCTGGACCCGGTGATACTGGTAATAGCAGCCTCTGTTATATACATCTTTCTTGGTATGTTCCTGGACTCTCTTGGATTGATGCTGC
The DNA here is from genome assembly GCF_041689005.1 of Sneathiella sp. GTDB lineage: Bacteria > Pseudomonadota > Alphaproteobacteria > Sneathiellales > Sneathiellaceae > Sneathiella. The sequence continues at coordinate 48,278 of NZ_JBDNHC010000087.1, read as the reverse complement.
TGACGCTTCCGGTCCTACTGCCTTTGTTTGAAGCATCGGGCGCCGACATCATTTGGTTTGGTATCCTGGTCATCAAATACCTTGAAATAGGTCTCATTACACCGCCGGTAGGCCTGAATGTTTATATAATCAAGGGCGTGGTTGGCGACAGTATTCCTCTCGAGACTATATTTAAAGGCGTGCTGTGGTTTATCGTTGCGGATATTTTCACACTTACTTTGCTGATAATCTTCCCTCAAATCTCACTATATCTGCCAAGTTTGATGCAGTTTTGACGTGTGATGTGGTTAGAAAAGCTGAAATACCAACACCTAATTAACCCAACAGGGGGAAATAAAATGAAGAAACATTTCTATGGCATAATGCTCGTTGCATTCGCAGTTCTATGCAGTGCCGGCTATTCGGCCGCAGAGACAACAAAGTTGATTTATGCAAACTATATTAGCATTAAGCAGCCGACGAATAAGGCGCTTATCGACTATTTTGCAGCCGTTGAAAAAGATACTAACGGCAGTGTCGTCTGGGAGCCCCATTTTGCATCTGCTCTGCTCGGACCAAAGGATATTCCGGCGGGGGTCCGGGATGGCATTGCGGATGCCGGATATTTCGTCGGAGTCTATGTCCCGTCGGAAATGCCGGTTGACAACTACATCGGCGATTTCTCGATGATGAATGACGATACTCTCGCGATGACGGGTGTCAACAACGAGCTGATCCTTCTCGAGTGTGAAGAATGCGATAACGAGTATCGAGAAGGCTTCGATACCCAGTTTCTTGCAACCTATGCGCTGACCGACTATGTCTTCCAGTGCAAGGACGAACTCCATAGTCTTGCTGATTTCAAGGGCAAGAAAATTCGCGGTTTCTCGGCCTGGACGAGTTTAATCAAAGAACTTGGTGCTGTCCCGGTATCTGTATCCAGCAATGAAATGTACGAAGCGCTTGACAGAGGCATCATTGATTGTGCGATGTTCGCTATCAGTGGCCAGCAGACCCGCTCACTTGGTGAACTTGCTAAAAACACTGTCCTGAATTCGCTCGGCGGTTTTATGGGGGCGTCGATGATCAACCTGCGAACTGAGAAATGGGACGCCTTGACATCTTCCGAGAGGACCGTGCTCCTCAAACATCTGCCGCATCTGATCGCGTCGACCGCTTTTAATAATGGCGTGTATCTGGATGCCGAGGTGCGCGAGAAAATGGAAGAGAAGGGCAACAAGTTCTACATGGCCGACGAAGAAGTCGGTAAAATCATCACCGACTTTCGCGTTAACTATGTTAAGTCCGACGCAATCGAGCAAGGTAAAAAACGGGGTGTAAAGAACCCGGAGAAAATCGCTGCTAAAATCGTCGAACTCCGCGCCAAGTGGGATAAGCTTTTAGCCGAAAATGGTCGTGATCAGGCGACCTTTGAACGACTGTTGTGGGAACAAATCTACAGCAAAGTGTCCGTGAAATAAGACATGCCTTTTTCCAGCATGAGTAATCAAGCCAGAATTCGAAGCGCTTGTTGCCCAGTTATATGATTGGAGAGAGTATTAGAAACTATACAGACTGACGAACAGACTAGAAAAAATTAAAATGGGAGACCAAACTATGAAATATTCAGTTATTAAACTTGTTGCAATGGCATTTGCGGCAATGATCTTTACAGGTCAGGCATCTGCAGAAACGAAAATCGTTTACGCAAACTACCTAGGCCTGAAGCACACATCAAATCCGCCTCTTGAGAGATTCTTTGAGCGGGTTGAGAAAGAAACCAACGGCAGCGTCGTCTGGGAGCCCCATTTTGCATCTTCTCTGCTCGGGCCAAAAGACATTCCGGCCGGGGTACGGGATGGCATTGCTGATGCCGGATATTTCGTTGGGGTCTATGTCCCTTCGGAAATGCCGGTTGATAACTACATCGGTGATTTCTCGATGATGAATGACGACGCCCTCGCAATGACGGGTGTCAACAACGAACTGATCCTCCTCGAATGTGATGAATGCGACAAGGAGTATCGCGAAGGCTTCAATACCCAGTTTCTGGGGGCCTATGCGCTGACCGACTATGTCTTCCAGTGTAAGGAAGAAATTAAAAATCTTGCCGATATGGAAAATATGAGGGTGCGCGGCTTCTCGGGTTGGTCTGATTTAGTCAAAGCGATGGGGGCAATCCCCGTTTCAATCTCTGCCAATGAAATGTATGAAGCGCTTGAGCGTGGAACGCTCGACTGCGCCACGCAGGCGATCACAAACCAGAAAACTCGCTCTCTGGGTGAGGTGGCGCACAACGTTATCCTGAATTCATTAGGTGGGTTCATGGGCGGATCATTCATCAATATGCGCCTCGAAAAGTGGAACGAACTTAACCCGAGTGAGCGGACGGTGATCCTGAAGAACGTGCCCAAGCTGATCACCGAAGCAATGTTTGGCTATATTGACGGTGATATTGAAGTGCGAAAAGAAATGGAAGCGAAAGGCAACAAGTTTTATGACGCCGATCCGGATCTCGCCAAGTTCATCAAAGATTTTCGCACCGACTATATTAAAACGCGCGCAGTAGAAAAAGGCAAAGAGCGGGGCGTCAAGAATCCCCAGATTATTGCCGATAAAATTGTCGAACTCCGCGCCAAGTGGGATAAGCTGTTGGCCGAAAATGGCCGCGATCGCGAAACCTTCGAGCGTCTGTTGTGGGAACAAGTCTACAGCAAGGTTCCGGTTAACTGACTCCGGCTTGCATTGAATGAATTAAGCAATCTTGGAATAAATCCAATGATTAAACTTCGGGGGCGTATTATTGCCCCCGATTTTTTTGCCTAAAAATTGGCCGTTCAAAGAGCATTTTCAGAGCAAGCGGTGCAAATATAGTTTGATATAGCTTCATCAGTGGTTGGCGGCGCATCTCTCTGCGAAATTAAGAGACGCCAAAATTCAGTCAGACGATTGAATGCTGTGGCTGCGGCGGCTTTCCAAGTAAATTCGCAAGAGTTAAAAGCCCGGATTCGAAGGTCCTCTGCTGAGCACTAATGCCGACGGATATGCGTATGTCATGCGGTGCATTGATTCTGCCTACAGCAAAGTTTTCAGCGCTGACCACGGCAACGCCATGCATTTTTGCTGTCGAGGAAAAATCGTCAGCACGCCACGAGGATGGTAATTTCAGCCATGTATACGGTGCTGCAGGGTGGTGCTGTATTTCGAATGAGCCAAGGATCCTTTCGACACGATCATGTTGATCCGCCAAGTCAGACCTAAGCAACTTTAACATTGCCGTCATATCGACACTGTTGATCAGACGCGCCGCAATTTCCGCCATTAATGGTGCCGATGACAAGCTCAGGGTATGCATGTTTGCCGCAATTCGCCGGCGTAGATCATGTGGGCAAGTCAAGAACCCTGTACGTAGACTTGGTGAGAGCGATTTTGACGTCCCGACGATGAAAACGGTACGTTCTGGAATTAGCGTCGCAATCGGTGGCGGGCCATCAAGCAATAATGCGGCGCATGACGCGTCTTCTATCACAGTTAAATCGAATTTGCGGGCTATAGCGGCGATATCCTTGCGACGTTCGGCACTCATTACCGCCGTTGTCGGATTATGGACCGACGGCTGTATGTAAAGAACGCGTGACTGTGATGTCACACAGGCAGCTTCCAGGGCGTCGGGTAATATGCCTTCGTGATCAATTGCTATGCCTTCTGGGCGAAGATGAAAAAGATGCGCAAGCTGTTTCACACCGGAATAGGTCAATGCTTCGGTCAAAATGATTTCGCCAGGGCTGGTAATCGTCGCCATTGTTGCCGACAGGGCCTGTTGAGCACCTGGGCAAACAATGATATCAGCCGCATTGACATCAAAGCCAAGTCGACCGACCCATTTTGCGCCGGCAATCCGATGGCTCTTGATCCCTGCACCTGGCGGATAGCGATGCAGAGACAAAATATCACCCTCTTGCTGTAATTCCCCAATTACTTTTGAAATGGCTGCTATAATGCGATTTCCGCCAGGTAAAAAGCACGATAGATCGACTATTTCTCCTGTCGGTGAGCGGGGCCTGAAATCAAGTCCCGTTCGCGTCAAATTCTGGCCACAGACAAAACTGCCACGACCGACTTCTCCGCGAATTAACCCTCGTTTCTGAGCCAAAGAAAACGCCCGGCTTACCGTGCCCAGCGTCAGACCAATCCGGTAGGCAAAGTCGCGTTGCGGGAGGAGCTTGTCGCCTTCGGATAATTCACCACTTTCCACGGCCTCACCGATCGCGTTGACGATCGCCAGGTACCGAGGACCGCGTTTGCTAGAAAGATTGGGGATCCACATTGTCATTAGAACAATTTATACATTGACCTGAACATTGTTTCAACTCATACTTTGTCACTATTGAATAGGTGTCATTTTAAAGACAGTAACATATTGATAATAAACACTATAATTTTTCAAAATAGAAAAATAGGTCAATATGTTAGATGAAATTAAAAAATTGCACTGAAAAAACTGATACAAATTACCGTTTTTTTTATTAGACGGTATACCGGAACGTACCATGATTGATGCGGCAGAACTCTAGCCGAAATTGTCGAAGAATGGGTTTCGGGTGTCGAGATATCTGGATGAGGGAACCTGATCAATGAATTATGAACTTGATAAGCAACATCAAGAACTGCGCGATAAATTTCGGGCGGTGGCAACCACAACTGTCGCTGAACACGCGCGTAAGCATGATGCGGCGGCTTCAGTACCTATCGAAATGATCGAGGCGCTTCATCAAAATGGCCTTATGAACATCTGTGTTCCGCGGGAACTGGGTGGTAACGGCTCAAGTTTTGTTACGGGTCACGATCCTCTCTCGTTTTTAATTGGGATTGAGGAAATTGCCCGCGTCGATATGGGGGCGGCCCACGTATTTCAGGTGCATGGGCATTCATGCATGATGCTGGATCATGCCTGCACACCCGAACAGAAAAAGCGCTATCTCGGCCTGGTCGTTGAGAAGGGAACCCCCATCTCCTGGACCGGTAGCGAGCCTGGGCGTACCGCCCGAGGACAATATAATTTACAGAGTGATGCTATCAAGAAAGATGGCGGCTATCTTTTGAATGGCATCAAGAACTACGGGACTAACGCGTCTGCTGCGACGTGGAATATTGTTGCCCTCAGTAGTGACCAGGGTGAAATCCCGGACAACTTTCTTTTGGTGATGATCCCTGCCGATGCCAACGGATTCGAAGTTGACGCATCATGGTGGGACCCGACAGGTATGCGATCCGCTGTAAGTCCAAAACTCACTTTGAAGGATGTCTTTGTTCCGGATGAAGATGTCTTGGTTGGACCCGGGTATTATCCGCGCGAACGCCTTGGTGCCCGCTGGCACTTGGGATTTGGCGCGTCACATCTCGGGGCTGCTCAAGGAATGTTCGATTTTGTTATCGATTATGTACCGAACAAACGCAAAACTGGCGACGACCCCCATACCCAGCGCGCTGTGGGGGAAATGCGTATGCGTCTGGCCGCTGCCCGCGACATGTTATATCACGCAGGCTCTCTATGGGCCGGCGACGATACGGCCAAAGCCGAAGAATACTCACTGATGGCCAAGTTGTACTGCATTATGACTGCCGAGTGGATGGTCAGCGAAACAATCAGGGTGGTGGGTTCAACAGCGCTGCTGAAATCTTTCGATCTAGAGCGCGCCATCCGTGACATTCACGTTCATAGCACGCATGCAAATCTTTATGGCACCGCGCAACTTATTGGGCGCGCGGCGCTAGGGATGGAGTTTGATGCTACCCAGCAGCAGATTGTGGTCGAGAACAAGTCATCAAAGGTCGCTTGATGGGGGATATTAAGCACTTCTGAAATGCTCAAAAAATAACCGAAAATACTTGCCAAAGTGGTTTTGGTGGTGCCAGGGCAGCTAAAATTAAAAAAGCCACCAACAATATAGTTCATGGGAGGAATTCATGAGATTACCAATAATCCTTACAGTGGCTTTAGCGCTGACAAGTGCGATACCGATTGTTGCTAAAGCCGCAGACCCGGTTAAAATCATATATGCCAGTTACGTTCCACTGAAGCATCCAACGAACATAACGCTGGAAAAGTTTTTTTCCAAGATTGAAAAGGACTCCGGCGGCAGCATTGAATTTGATCGGCAGTTCGGGTCGGTGTTGCTAGGTGCCAAGGATATCCCGTCCGGGGTTCGTGATGGTCTGGCTGATTCAGGTTATATGCTTGGCATCTTTGTCCCTTCGGAAATGCCAGTGGATAACTACATCGGCGATTTTTCAATGCTTAATGACGACCCGCTTGCCATAACCGGTGCGCTGAACGAGCTGGTCATTCAGAACTGCCCGCAATGCACTAATGAGTATGAAAATGACTTCAAAGTTAAATATCTTGGAACCTATGCGCTGACCCCGTACTTGCTTCAATGCAAGGAAGAAAGGAAGAACCTTGAAGACTTTAAAAATGTAAAAGTGCGCGGCTTTTCCAGCATCGCCGAAATGATAAAGGAAATGGGTGGCATACCGGTGGGCGTGACGACCAGCGAGATGTATGAAGCGTTAGACCGAGGCGTGATCGACTGCACAGCCCATATGCTGGCCAGCCAAAAATCGTTCTCGTTGGGCGAAGTTGCAAAGTATACGATACTTGATCCCCTTGGCGGGTTCATGGGCGGATCGATGTTGAATATGAGGCTTGAGAAATGGGCCGAATTGTCGCCCGAGCAACGTCAAATCATCATCAATAATCTGCCAAGTGTGATCGCGGAGACGACATTTAGCTATGTCCATTCCGATGGTGAAGTTCAGAAAGAAATGGAAGCAAAAGGCAACAAGTTCTATCACGCGGATAAAGAAATGGTGAGCTTCATCAACAATTTCCGCAAGGACTACATTGACAATCGTATTGTTGCCAAAGGCAAGGAACGCGGCGTCAAAGATCCCGAAAAGATCAAGGCATCAATCATTCGGCTTAAGGCCGAGTGGACAAAGCTGCTTGATGAGCGGGGCCGCGACGAAGAAACGTTCGCTGAGCTTCTGAAGGAGCGCATATACAGCAAGATGAGCGTTGAATAACTGAACTGGACATGGCGTTGACCCTTCACGAAGGGTCAACGTTAGACTTTCTCCCGCTGACGCCCCGGAAATGGTTCGCTGTTCCCGGGGCGTTGGTGTCTTTTGGGGATATGTTTTTAGACGCCCTCACCTACTAGCGAATCACGTTCAGTTAACGGCGCCAGTATCTTGGTGCCAATATTGACCCGGGTCGCATTTGATGTTGGCGGCGATACGGAATATGCGCGAACGTCCCGATGGTATCTTTCCAGCGGGGAGTTTTTCAGCATCCCTCTCCCCCCACAAAGTTCTAGTGCCTCGTTGGTAATACGAAGGGCAGTTTCGCTGACCGCAGTATGCGATAGTGCTGCATATGTTGCGCATTCTGTCATATCGCCCCGCCCGGCGATTGCTTCCTGCCAAACCCAAGCCGCGCGATATAGAATTGCCGCCGACTGTTGCCGTTCGATTTCCAATTGGCCGATCCGGTACTGCATGATGGGATCATCACCTGATTTGACTTTCTCGCGCAGATACTGGACCAGATACAGAAATGCGGCATCTGCAATCCCGAGATAAACCGCGGCCCGCCCTACCAGGAAGCTTCCAGCAAGACGGGATTGGTAATAGCCGTTCGGATTATGCATGCCAATAATATCCTCGTCCGGGACAAAAACGTCATCGAGGATCAGATTGTCACTGGCGGTGCCGCGCATGCCCATTGCATCCCACGTATTTTCCACCGTGAGACCTTCAGTTCCACGATTGATAACGGGATGAACCATGCCGATGTGTTCGCCCTCGGGCGACATAAGTTCGGCAAAGATAAAGAAGCGTTCCGCCGCTGTTGAGTTGCTAATAAACAGCTTGCGCCCACTAACCCTGACGCCACCGTCGACTTTTCGAGCATAAGTCGTGCGTGCGTTTGTCGGGCTGTTCCGGCGTTGGGTGTAATTCGACGGTTCACTGCCACCGGAGCACCAAATTATTCCTTGCATCGCTTCTTGTGTAAACCGCTTGGCTTGCTCGGGGGTTGAAAGTTCTTCAATCATTGACATGCAGTGGCCCCAGATCTGGAAGGTTTGCCCGGTATTGCCGCATGCTTTCGATAACTGCTGAATCACCAGCACCCAACTCAATGGATTTTCATGGAGACCCAGACCCTGGCCGCCGAACCGAGTGGAAACGGGAATACCCAACCAGCCTTGATCTTTTAATTTTTCGAAGTTAACCAGTGGAAAGGTATTTTCAGTATCCCATTTTGCCGCGATGGGCTTGAAGTGTTGATCAGCAAAAGTGCCTATTTCAGCGGCGAGCCGTACATGTTCCGGGTTGCATGGGAAGCCTGCACCGGGAACTGCCCGTTCACTAACAAGCAGGCTTGAAATGCCCGTATATTCATCTTTTATCAGCTCATTCATGTTGTGACTTTCTCTATGTATCGAAAAATGGGTTTTTGATTGTGAAGACCGGGTCGACGAGGCCTGATATACAATGGCGACACAGTCCGGCCAGTTTTGTGCGTTGATGGCGTTTGACTACAGGGCGTCAAAATTTCCGCAACTGGTGCAATTAGATGTGTGATTACATGGTGAATTATTTCTTGTTGCTCTCAGATGGCGTTTAGGTTTTTCTTTTTTATATTTTGGCTAAATAGCAACTTACTAACGCTGCACATCCTTCCAACGCAAAAGATAAGCTTCCAGATGTCGGATTGTTTCGTTGAACACCGCCGAAATGACGATCAGCACCAGAAGCGCAGCAAAGGTCCCGGCCGTGTCGAATTGGCCCGCTGACTGCATCAGCAAGAATCCAACGCCACGGTTTGAAGCCATCATCTCGCCAACGACGGCGCCAATCAGAGCGTACGGAACGGAAATCCTTAATCCTACAAAGATAGCGGTCAACGCCGAAGGGAGTACCACCCACCAAAGGACTTGTGGTGTTTTGGCGCCCATCAGCCGAACAATATCGATCAATTCACGGCTGGTGTCCCTGACCCCAGAGTATGTATTGAAAAAGACAAGAAAGAAGACAATTACAGCTGTCAGAATGACTTTCATTTCAAAGCCAATTCCGAACCAGATAATAAAGAGTGGCGCCAGCGCAACTTTCGGCAAGCTGTAGATGGCGATGATGAAGGGATCAAGGATATCAGCAATTCTCTTGTACCAGCCAAAGATGAAACCAACGACGCCGCCCAATATAGTACCGATAAGAAATCCGGACATCGCTTCACCGGAGGTGATGCCCATATGCAAGACAAGATCGCCGGATTGCCACCATTCCACAATTTTGGCCCAGACCTCTGTTGGTCTGCTAACCCAGTATTCCTCGATCCACCGACCGGAGACATACTCCCAGGTGATGAGAAAGACTGTAATCATCAGCAAGCGGATGCCGATACGTATTGCGGGCATATCCATAGGTGAACGGGGTGCATCACTAAACTCATCCTCGGCCCGTTTGATTCTGCGCCGTTCTGCTTCGTTAACGATACGTTCGGTCATCAGACATTCTCACCCTTATAGATATCGTCCTTGAGGCCATCCCACAGAGTTTCGAAGATAGCGGAGAATTCGGGTTTTGTGTGCAGGGTGAAGGGATCGCGGGGGCGTGGCAGATCAACCTGCATTACCTGTTTAACTTGACCAGGCCGCGCTGAAAGAACAATTATTCTATCCGACAGCGTTATCGCTTCGACAAGATCGTGTGTGATAAACAGGATTGTTTTGCGTTCCTCGTCCCAGATACGCAGCAACTCCTTATGCATGATCATTTTTACGTGTGCATCAAGTGCACTGAACGGTTCATCCATCAGAACCATTTCTGGCGAATAAATAAGAGTTCGTGCAAGAGAGCAGCGCTTTCGCATACCTCCAGAAAGTTCCGCCGGGTAATGATTTTCAAAACCCTTGAGTCCGGTAAGTTCAAGATAATGCTCAAGACGTTGTTTGCGCTCTGCCGTCGGTACGTTACGTATTTTTAAACCCATAGTAATATTCTTGCGCACTGTGGCCCATGGCAGAAGGTTGTCGTGCTGGGTGATATAACCAACAGAAAGGTTGATTTTGTCGACCGGACTGCCACGGTAGATTACGTCGCCTTTTGCCGCAGGACTGAGCCCGGCCGCCAGATTGAGGAGGGTTGACTTGCCACAGCCGCTGGGGCCAATCACAGAAACGAACTCACCTTCCTGAATCTTGATATTCAAGCCTTCGAGCGCAACGACCGGCTGTGTTCCCTTGTAAAAAACCTTCGTGACATCGCGAAATTCTAATATCGGAGAATCAATCACTTGTCGGCTCCGTCATTTTTGCTATTACCCGATTGGATCGCAGTCTTCGATGGCAACAAAATTAGAAAGTCGAAGATGAGCATTTCAACTGTTTCTCCCTGCGCCAATCTTTATCGTGAATTTGAAGAAACGCACGCAAGCCGTCCCGACGCACCGCACCGGGGCGGCCTAAAGCTTACATCTTATTTGCGAGTGATTTTTTGACAAAGTCGTTGATAACAAGATCATTGAAATCGATATCGTATTTATACCCGCCCCCCTTAAGGATGACCATGTACTTTTCAAGCCCGTCAATCGGCGTCTCCACGGATGTCGGCACGGAACCGATAATTGCATCCACAGCTTCGCTATAGAGCTTTGAATCAAGCCCTTTCATGAATTTTTTAGCAGCTTCACCGGCACGCTTTTTATCGCTATGAGCAAGTTTGCCCCCCTTGTCGAGCGCACGCAGGAAAGCAGCGAGCATTTTCGGGTCATCCTGCAGTTTCTTTTCCGATATCGCCAGTGCGGTATATACCATGCCCAGTGTTTCGGGCACATCACCATTGATGAAATCAATCAGGGTTTCTGCATAACCGTCGGCTATCGCCTTTTGCGGCACCGGTGGGGAAAAACAACTGACATCGACCACTCCCTTGCTCATGGCAGCAAGTGTGGCTTGTGAGTTGCCAACAGGAACCACAGTTGCATCTTTGTCGGCATCCATGCCGTATTTAGCAAACAGGAACTTATACATAAGGTGTGGGCCCGCGCCAATTGCGGTTGTCGCAAGTTTGAGCCCTTTAAGGGCGCGAACCCGATCTTCGATCGGAGATTCACGGGATATGCCGAGTCTTGCCGCAGTCTCCTTGCGAATAAACATCGTTGAGGTATATGCCTCAGCCACCGGGGCTAACAGCTTAACCGGTAGCTTTTTATCGCGAGCAGCAAAGGAAGCCTGGACGCCAATGCCAGCAATATCAGCACCACCGCTGAGTATCGCGGCCACGGGTGTTTGGTTGGCACTGACTGAAATAATATTTACATCCAAGCCTTCTTCTTCAAAGAAGCCCGCGCCGTGTGTCACGTAAATTGAAAACCAGGCGAAACTTGTGCTGCCGAGAGCAAGATTTACTTTTTTGAGTTCGGCAGCTTGCGTGGATGTCATGATTGATGACAATGCAGCTATAAGCGCAATGGCGCCGATTAAACGACGCGCATTCAAGAATAAGAAAGCCATCTGTTTTGTCCTCCCGACAATGTTTGGATATAGACGTCCAAATCTCTGTTGGTTTCTAAAAGGCAGATCTAGGTAACCAACGTCTCTATTGCTTTAAGATTGATACAATAGTGCTTTATCAAGGATGCCTATATCAAGGGTTCCAAGCGTGTTTATTGTTTTAAGTACTAAGGCGATTTCAAAATCGCATTAGTATGTGCATAAACTATGCATTGATTCAATTTTAGGTCAATGTATAAATTGTTTCAGTTACAATATGCTAGAATTGATACAAAATTTATATCTAGTCAGGATAACAATGATGCCACTAACATGACGCGAAGAGGGTGTTGCAGGAGAGGATAGCCGCCTTGCCGCATTAATTTTGTGCGACGAAATTAATGCTCATCTAATCTCAATCGAAGAAAATTTCCTAACCGCACTTCGCCCTCGTGATCGACGGCATGCTACAGGTAATATGTTCCTCCATTGATCTCCACAAATACTTCGTCCTGGTGCCATTTCCAGTTGGAATGACTGTGAGAAGAATAAATATGCTGCTTCCGGATCTCGTGCGCAAACAGGGAACCAAATCTGTTCCACCAATAGCGATCGGTTTCATGACAAATGTCGATACCGCGTTCATGAAGATAGGTCGTCGATATCGCGAAGTGAAAAGGGAAACCTGAGAGACATCATCACAGTCAGCCGGACGATCTCCGGTGAGTATTTGAAATACCGGAAAAGGTTTTTTCATGCTGCAACAGCTTCCGCTATTAGCTCAAATATCCGCTCTGTTATTTCCGATAGCCACGAGAGGACGCACACTATAGGATGTAACAACAATTTTTCTATGCACTGGAGTGGTAATAATCATGGCTGATGAAATCTTGAACAAGGGCAAATGCCCTGTATCCCGCCTTACTACTGCCTTTGGCGCTCCAGTTGTTGATAACCAGAACTCCATGACCGCCGGCAAGCGCGGCCCCGTGCTGGTTCAGGATGTCTGGCTCAACGAGAAGCTCGCCAATTTCGTGCGCGAAGTCATCCCGGAGCGTCGCATGCACGCCAAGGGTTCAGGTGCGTTCGGCACCTTCACCGTGACAAACGATATCTCACGCTACACGCGTGCCAAGATTTTCAGCACGGTTGGCAAGAAGACTGAGATGTTTGCCCGCTTCAGTACCGTCGCAGGGGAACGCGGCGCGGCGGATGCCGAGCGTGATATTCGGGGCTTTGCGCTCAAGTTCTATACTTAAGAAGGTAATTGGGACATGGTGGGTAACAACACCCCTGTGTTCTTCATGCGCGATGCCAAGAAATTCCCCGACCTCAACAAGGCGGTGAAGCGGGATCCGCGTACCAACATGCGTTCGCCGACGAACAACTGGGATTTTTGGACGCTTCTGCCTGAAGCCCTGCATCAGGTTACAGTGGTGATGTCGGACCGCGGCATACCTAAGAGCTTCCGGCATATGCATGGCTTCAGCAGCCACACCTACAGCTTCTGGAACGATGCTGGCGAACGCTTCTGGGTAAAGTTCCACTTCAGGACCCAGCAGGGCATCGAGAATCTGACCGACGCAGAGGCGGCGGCGGTCGTGGCCAATGACCGCGAAAGCAATCAGCGCGACCTCTTCGAAGCGATCGAGCGTGGCGATTTTCCGCGCTGGAAGATGTATGTGCAGATCATGCCCGAGGCAGAGGCGGAAACTTATCACGTTCATCCGTTCGACCTGACCAAAGTCTGGTACAAGAAGGATTATCCACTCATCGAGGTTGGCGAGTTCGAACTAAATCGCAACCCCGAAAACTATCACATGGACGTCGAGCAGGCCGCCTTCTCGCCATCGAATTTGGCGCCCGGCATCAGCGTTTCACCTGATAAGATGCTCCAGACGCGCCTCATCAATTATCCGGATTCGCAGCGTTACCGCCTCGGCGTGAATTATCAACAGGTGCCGGTCAATGCGGCCAAGTGTCCGGTCATGAGCAATCACCGCGATGGCCAAGGGCGGATCGACAGCAATTACGGAGGCCTGCCGCACTACCAGCCGAACAGCTTCGGCCAATGGATTGATCAGCCCGAATACGCAGAACCGCCGCTCAAGATAGACGGCAATGCCGAGATGTTCAATTTCCGTGAAGATGACGATGATTATTACAGTCAGCCGTGCAAGCTTTTCCAGTTGATGACGCCGGCGCAGCAGCAAATTCTTTTCGAGAACACAGCGCGAAATCTCGGTGATGCTCCGGATTTCATAAAGCAACGCCACATCGACAATTGCACCCGCTGTCACCGGGCCTATGGCGAAGGAATTGCCAAGGCCTTGGGCATGTCGGTCAAATCTCCGCAGGAACTGCCGACGGAGCCTGAACTGGCCGACTAATACTTCACCGGATTTGGAGATTTTGCCCCGATACACACCGCCAACATCTCAATGCGAATGAATGAGATGGTCCTTTCGGGGGCAAGATTCCCCAACTTATGAGCCATTTTGGTGCTGTCAGACGAATGCGACCTCGTCTCTGTTTGGCGTAAAGTGGCCCAAAAGTGTCTCTATTATGCCGCCCTAAGGTGCTGCCACTCAGCCAGTGCGACAATTCGGTGGAGTTCGAATAGTTTTCGGCTTGTTAGATGGCGGTCATGGTTGAAGTGATTATGGACTGATGCGTGAATAAAAACGAATTTCTGTAAACTCGCAGGTGCCTGAATTTCTGCATAGCCTGCTCTCTTCGCCGGAACGGAAAATAGGAATTTCTCATGAAGCAAATCTTCAACATTGTGAAGCGAAAGGAGAAATCTGACATATAGTCTCAGGCAGGGAATATATGTGCGCCATCGCAGTGTAGATTCACATGGTCGCCGAAGGCGGGTTTGATGCCTTGTGCATAGGGGATCATAAAACGCACACTGATACCACCGCTCAGCTTTGCTGCTGTCATCCAGCCAACTGCAGTCGCCCACACCTCATTTACGGTAGCCGCTATGTCAGCGTCATTGGCAAGCCTAAGGGATTCGGGCCGGACAATAATATCCACCTTGGAGCCATCGGTCATCTCCACCCCGCAGGCGGATTGTGACCAGATGCCCAAAGGTGACACCACCTGCCCTTCCTCAACATACCCGCCAATACGATTGATTACGCCAAAGAACGCTGCCGCTTCGGCATCCACGGGGGCACGGTAAATTTCTTGCGGGCTGGCATACTGATGCACGCGCCCGTCAGCGCGCAACAGCACCATTTTATCGGCCATAATCAACGCTTCTTCCGGCTCATGAGTAACCATTACCACAGGAATACCCGTTTGTTTCAGCATCCCCAACACCTCCTCGCGCATGTCACAGCGCAAGGCATGATCAAGGTTGGCAAAAGGTTCATCCAACAGCATCAAACGTGGTTTGGGTGCTAAAGCTCGCGCCAATGCCACCCGCTGCTGCTGACCACCGGAAAGCTGATGGGGATAGGCTTTGCTGCGCTCAGCCAAGCCAATCACTGCCAGTAATTCTTCCACTGCTGCTGCCACGCGGTCTTTTGGCTGACCATGTAGCCCGAAAGCTATATTCTCACACACCGTTAAATGCGGAAACAACGATGGTTGCTGGAACACCAGTCCAATGCGCCGCAGCCGCGTCGGCACCGAATGCGCCGGCGCCGAAAGCACCTCGCCTTCCAGTGTAATACTGCCGCTTTGAGTTTGTTCGAGTCCGGCAATCAGCCGCAACAGAGTCGATTTTCCACAGCCAGAAGGGCCAACCAAACAAGTCAGCTCTCCCGCTTCCACCGTAAAGCTGACATCGTTCAACACTTCTAATATGTCAAACGCATGGGAAATGCCTTGCACTTTAAGTTGCGTCATGGGACATCGCCCCTTCCGGCTGCCGCCATCTTATGGTTCAGTAGCCATACAGGTAATAGACTCGCCGCCACTAGCAGCAATGCCGTAGGCGCGGCGCGATGCAATAGTTCATCTCCCGCCAGTTCATAGGTGCGGATCGCCAGCGTATCGAAATTGAAAGGCCGCAATAACAACGTGGCGGGCAACTCCTTTAATGTGTCCACAAAGACCAACAACATGCCTGATAGCAGACTCGCCTGCATTATTGGCAAATGCACTCGCCATAAAATTCCGCGTCCACTCGCTCCCAGCGTACTGGCGACGGCATCCATCTGCGGCATAACCTGCCCCAGCCCCGTCTCGGCAGACTGGAAAGCCACTGTCAGAAAGCGTAGAACGCATCCCCAAACAATGCCTAGCAACGAGCCGGTCAGCAACCAGCCTCCTGGCAATACATATTGTTGCAACAAAATAAACAGCAGCAACACCCCCACAGCGATAACGGATCCGGGAATGGCATATCCCGCCGTGGCTAGTCGAATAGCCCATCTACCTGCCTTCGGAATCTGCCCCCGTAGAGCGTAAGCAAACCACAAGCCCACCGTTATCGCTACCGCCACTGTTAATATCGCCAGCAGCAATGAATTTCCTAGCGCCTGCAGCGTGGATGTATCGGCAAACAGTGCAACATGTTCCATACTCCACTGCATAATTAGTGCAAGCGGTACAATAAAGCCCAGCAAGACTGGCAAACTACAGCCCAATAATACTCCCAACTGCGCGATACCTGACAGACGATAGCGCGGTAGTGGATGATAAAGCGCATTGTTATTGTGATAGCTTGCCTGCCCACGAGCACGGCGCTCTATCGCCAGCGCAAACAGCACCATTGCTAACAAAATGCATGCCATGCGCGCTGCCGCTACGGGGTCATACATGCCTTGCCATGCACGATAAATGCCCGTGGTAAAAGCAGGTACGCCATAGAGTGCCACTACCCCGAAATCTGCAAGCGCCTCCATCGCCACCAGCGCCATTCCTGCTACCAGAGCGGGCCGCGCCATCGGCAGAGCAAGGCGAGTGAATAGGCTGTACCCTGTCAGTCCCAGTGTTTCACCGCATTCCAGCATTTGTCGAGATTGGCTGAGAAACGCACTGCGTGCCAATAAATAGACATATGGATAAAGTGTGAACGAAAGTACAAATACCACCCCGCCCAACGAGTGAACCGCGGGGAAATAGTATTCGCCATAGCTCAACCCTGTTAGTTCACGAATCCAGCTTTGCACTGGCCCCGCTCCCTGTAGCACATCGCCATATATCATTGCCGCAACATAAGCAGGCATGGCCAGCGGCAAAACCAGCAACCATTCCATCAGACCGCGGCAAGGAAAGGCCAACATCGTCACCGCCCATGCAGTGCAAATACCAATTCCCAGCGCGCAAGTACTTACCGCCATCGAAATAATGGCGCTATTCAACGCATAGATGGAAATCAAATTATTGGAAAGGTAATAGGAAAATGTGCCCTTATCTGCCACCACCCAGCCCGCTGCAATGATAAATAGCGGCGCCGCTATCATCACTGCAAGCGTTATGCTGATATAACTTTTGCTGCGGATCATCGGTTAGCGCCAGCCCGCCTCGTCCATTACTTCGATAGCGGTGCGCTGGTGCTTGCCGACTTCTTCTAAATTCAACTGATCGCGGTTAAATTCTCCCCATGCTTCCACTGCACTATTGGCCTTAACAGCCAGGTTGGCGGGGTATTCAAGGTTGGCGTCGGCAAAGAAACGTTGTGCTGGCTCCTGCACCAAATATTCCAAAAGCTTCACCGCATTGGCACGGTTTTTTGCATATTTTGTCACTCCACCACCGCGGATATTCACATGCGTACCATGACCTTCCTGATCGGGGAAAATTACTCCAATTTTTTCTGCCACCTTCGGGTCACGTACCGATTCATCTCCGGCGATTAGACGACCATAATAATAGCTATTCGCCACAGCTAAATCACCCTCGCCTGCCAGCAACGCTTTAATCTGATCTGTATCGCCACCCTGAGGGGAGCGCGCCATATTAGCCACTAAACCTTTTGCCCACTTCAGCGCAGCTTCGCGCCCATCATGCGCAACCCGAGACGCGACCAATGATTGATTATACACATTATTAGAGGAGCGAATTAAAACACGACCTTTCCAGCGGTCGTCTGCCAAATCCGCATAGTTTTGCACGGCGTGCGCCTCAACCCGGTCTTTATGATAAAAAATCAGTCGCGCTCGCGAGGTTATGCCAAACCAGTAGCCTTCGGGGTCGCGTAGATAGGCAAGGATATTTCCCGACAATATTTCAGACTCAACCACTTGTAACAAGCCTTTGTCTTTGGCTTGGTATACATTGCCGATATCCACCGTCAACAGCATATCTGCGGGCGTGTTTTCACCTTCATATTCCAATCGGGTTACCAGCTCAGCGTTGCCACCAGTGGTCAGATTGACCGTAATACCTGTTTTTTTGGTAAAGTTTACCAATACAGGGCGAATTAGGTGCTCTTGCTGCGAGGAGTAAAGGTTCACTACCTGCTCATTTTGAGTAGCAGCATTAGCCGTATTTGTATTGTCATCGAAAGCCGCAAGGCCAAGTGCACAAAGCATAATAGTTAAAAAGCGCATAATCCCTCAATTCACCAAATATTCTGAATTAGGCGACCTTACACCATTCCACATTAGACGCAATGTTTTTGCTAATCACTCGCAATTGCACTGCAGTTCATACCTTTTATTCCGTATTATTTAAGGTGCTATCGGACGAATGCGCCCTCGTCTCCGTATGAAACAAGGTGGCTCAAACGTACCCGCTATCATGCCGCACTAAGTTGGCGTCATGCGGTCAGTGCGGCATTTTTCTGAAGCTTGAATGTTTCTCGGCTTGTTAGATGGCGTTCATGGATAATCGTGAGACGGATGGATCCGCTTCTTACGGATTTCACTTGCGAACATTGGGCCAAATCTATTCCACCAATAGCGGGCTGTTTCATGACAGATATCGATGCCGCGCTCATGAAGAAAGCCTTTGAAATTTCAAGGAGAAAGCGGAAATCGGACATACATCATCACCGCCAGACGGATGACTTCCGGCGAGGTTTCGAAATAGCGGAAGGGGTTCTTTTTTGTCATGCTCTGAGGCTCGTCAACGAGCAAGACAAAAAAGAAATTTTCTTCTGACAAAGCCTCTGGCATAGCTTTGATCAGAATTACCTCAATTAATCTCTTGAAAAAAGGGAGCCGCCCACGCATGACAATGCCCCCTCAGCTATTTAATCAAACATCGGTTCGACGCCCGGGGGTACGCTGAATCCCAGGTCACCTCTGGCGATCACGGCCTCTTTTCCGCCGCAGGCCGCCAGCATAGCCACCTGGTCCGCCTTCGCTTTGCGGTCAACCTCATGCGGATCACAAATCTTAAATAATTCGTCCGTTAGATCCTTTTGAATGTCGGTAAATTCCGGAAGTCCGGCGAGGTTTTTCAATTCTTCCGGGTCGGCCGCAATATCAAATAACTGAGGTTCATAATCGATATAATAAACGAGTTTGTATATACCCTTTCGGATCATGAAGGAGGCCGACTTCGAACACATCGCGTGATATTCTGAAAAGACGGCGAGATTCGGATGGTTGCCCGCCAAAACGTCCAAGACATTGATTCCTGGATGCTCGGCGGTGACGCTTTCGTCATCCAGCTCCCCAACCGCATCGATAATGAACGGATACAGGTCCGTCAAGTTGACGGGCGTCGTTTCCGTAACACCAGAGGGGATATCCGGCCCCTTCAGGATGAGCGGCACGCCGACAGATTCTTCATACATCGTTGATTTCCCCCAGATACCCCGGGCGCCGTTATTATCGCCATGGTCACTCGTGTAGATGATGCGAGTGTTATCGACGAGGCCGCTATCTTCAAGGGTATTCAGGATTTTGCCGACATTCTCGTCGACGAAACTACAGAGCCCAAGATAACCGGCCAGCGCCCTTTTGACCATATCCGGCGTCTTGAAAAAATCGTTATACGGCATCGTCGCGCGATATTTTTGAATATAGGGATGCTGTTTTTCCCGGGCCTGCTCGTACAATTTCGGCAACGGGATATCTTGATTGTAATAGTAATTAAAATGCTCTGTTGGCGCAGTCAGGGGGAAATGCGGGCAGACAAGCGATACGAATAAAATCCAGGGCTTATCCGTATATTTCGATGCTTCCTCACTTAACCATGACTGGGCGCGCGCCGTAATATCACGATCATATGTCGTGTACACCGATTCCCCGGGGCCGGCCATGCGCGCCATTTTATACGCCCCCTTGCGAACCGGCATATCCTCGCCGCGAACGAGACCCATCAGGTCCCCTTTTCCGTCAATGACGTGCATCGCGATCTGCTCGTCGGAAAAGCCGTTGTCGTCTTCGCTGGACCGGAAATGAAGTTTTCCGATTGAAACGACCTGGTGACCCCGCTCCCGCAGCACGCTATGCCAGCTCGGCACCGACCCATCGAAAGCGAGTGCGTTATCCCAGTAATTAATCTGGTGCACATATTTACCTGTCGCGAAGGAAGCGCGGGCTGGCACACAGATCGGCGACGGCGTATAGGCGCTGTCGAAGCGGGCACCGTCGGCGGCAAGCTTGTCGAGATTGGGCGTTTTCACAAGCGGGTGATTCTTGCAGCCGAGATATTTGGGGTTATGCTCGTCTGACATGATGACGAGAAGATTTTGCGGCTTCATTTTATCCTCACATGATATTGAAAGAAATTAAGGGCTGACAAGACCGTCAAGATGGCTGTCGATATGAAGGTCAAAGTTGTTCGGCGGGATGTAGAGTTCCTGATAATAAAGGGTGTCGTCGGAACTCGTCCTGACCGTTACCTTAAACAGCAGGACCGATGTTTTTTCTTCGACACCGATATGGCCAGCTATTTCAGCACTCGCAGGCACGAAAGTGAGGCTTTGACGGAGTTGGGATATCGGATCGCCTGATTGCGCGTACATCAGTTTCTTGAAGTTGTTGCTCTCGAAATCCTTGATCTGCAGGGTCTCAAATATTGGATACCGGTCAATGTCGACAAAAAAGTGAGAGAAAACTGAAAATTCATCATCCATCCGCAAGCAACGGTCGATCCGGAAAATCTGCGACGTTTCCCCAAGCACCACACTCCAAGGGCCCGCGTCCGTGACCAGCGTCCTGTTGAGGATCGAGGGATAAACCGGAAGGTAATCTCCCTCCTTGTTTGTAAACCGGCAATGCAGGGGCTCCGTAAGGCGTTTCCGCCATGGCTTGACAATTGTTCCGATTCCCGGACGGCGCATGACAAAGCCGCTTTGCATCAGTCCCTTAACGGCCTTTTGAACGGTTCCGAGACTATAAGGTGTCATTTCCGTCAGATCGGATTCACTCGGGAGTTTGTCACCCTCCCTGACGATGCCTTCATCCAGGGCACGGACGAGGGCTCGGGACAACTGAATATGTTTCGGGGCAGCGGGTCTGTCGGTGGCCGCCAACGCTTTCGGCAGGAAATCTCCAAGATCCACAATCACGGTGGCGGCTCGGATATGGTCGGGACGGCTGTCGAGCAATGTGTCCACCTTCGTCTCACCTTCCTTAAAATTTCTGCGGTTTTGCACAGCATCTTGTCTTGTCAGCAAAAATCTTGGCCAATGTCCAATTATTTTGATTACTATATAGTATATATCCTATATAGTAATGGGAAGAGAAAAGCTAAGCAAGACCGAAAACGGTATAGGGGAGGATTAAATTTTATGTCGGAGCATATGAAGGATGCTGTCCTCGGGACGGTACTGGCGATCGTCGGGCTTTTTGCACTTTTTTATATTCAGTATGGTCCAGGCGAAGCCATTCAAAGCAGCCGCGCGGCGAATATCACGTTTCGCAGCTTTCCGTTTGCGATTTCAGCACTGCTTTTTCTAATATCCAGCCTGTACGTCATTTCAAGCCTTTTAGCGTTATCCCGCTCCCGCAAGGAAGTGGTCGAGGATCAAAAAGAGGCTGACGCGGATATAGAGCCTCCCGCTGATAAAACAGCGGCGCCATCGCATTCGTCTCTTCGCATTCTTGCCGTCCTGGCGATGCTAATCGGGTTCGCCTTATTGCTTGGCAAGGTTCCCTTCTTTTTGTTGACGGGCGTATTCCTGTTTATCGCGTTCTTCATATTCGGCGAAAAGCGCATTTTGCTCAACGCCCTTGTCGCTGCGATCGGCGGCGGGCTGTTTCACATCCTGTTTGTTTCCATATTGAATTTGCCGCTTTACTGAGGGTTAGAAAGAATGATTGAAGGACTCATAGGCGGCTTTGGCGACGTCATTCAGCCGTGGAACCTTTTGCTTTTATTCCTGGGCACCGGGCTTGGCCTGATGATCGGGGCGCTGCCGGGGCTAAGCTCCCCCATGGCAATCGTTATTTTGCTGCCGCTTACTTACACAATGCAGCCTCTCCCCGCGCTCCTGACAATGATCGGCGTATATGTTGGCACTAAGTTAGGCGGCTCCTTCTCTGCGATTTTGCTGCGAACGCCCGGAACGCCAGCAGGCGCCTGTACGGCGCTGGACGGGCATCCTATGGCGGAGCGAGGAGAGGCCGGGCTGGCGCTTGGATACGCAACGCTGGCCTCGACATTCGGCGGTGTATTCGGCTGGGTCATCGCGATTACGTTCATTCCCCTTCTTGCGACCATCGCCCTGCAATCGGGGAATGCCGATATTGCATTGGTTGGTATTCTTGGCCTGTTGATGGTTTCATCCTTCGTGCGCGGATCGATGTTAAAGGGCCTGATCGGAGTTCTTCTCGGTCTGTTGATCTCAACAGTGGGACTGGATCCGGTCGACGCGACATCCCGTTATACATTCGACATCGTCGACCTGATGTCGGGTATCCCGTTTGCAGCGGCCCTCACCGGCTTTTTCGGGATCGCCGTTGTCTTCAGCGATTTGAAGCTGGTCGGACAGCGGAGCGAAAAGATTGTCGCCAAGGTAAACCTCGCGCTGCCCTCCATGATGGACATGGTACGCCGCTGGCGACCGGCCGTTATCGGCAGTCTGTTTGGCACCGGTATTGGCGCGGTCCCGGGCGTCGGGGCTGAAGGGGCGACATGGATCGCTTATGCGACCGTCAAACGTCAATCGAAAAACCCGGAGGCCTTTGGAAAAGGGGAGCCGGACGGTATTATTGCACCGGAATCCACCAATAACGCGACGACAGGCGGGACCATGGTCCCGATGCTGACGCTCGGTATTCCCGGCGATGGCTCGACGGCAATTATGCTGGGGGCTTTGGTGCTGCATGGGATTGAGCCTGGTGTTATGCTGTTCCAGTCAAACTCCGATTTGGTTTACGGCATTCTGGCCGGGCTGTTGATCGCCACGATCTTCATGTTCCTGATTGCCTGGCGCGCCATCCGAATGTTTATCTTCGTTTTGCAGCAGGATAGGTCATGGCTGTTCCCCTTCGTCCTTTTGCTGGCGACAGTCGGCGCCTTTGCAACCGTAAACAGTGTTTATGCCGTCTATATCGCTATATTCTTCGGGGTTGTCGGGTACTTTCTGGAAGCGCGCGGCTTCCCCGTTGTTACCGTGGTCCTGGGGATAATTCTTGGGCCCATTATCGAGGCGAACCTTCGTCTCGCGCTCGTTATTTCCCATAATGACTGGACTACCTTTATCGACACATGGCCACGACAGCTGATTGTGGCGCTTATTGTTCTCGTCCTGTCTTGGGAAATCTATTCCGGGACCAAAGATGCACGGAAAGGCCGACGCAGCAAGATCGGCATCTCGGATTAACTATCAAAACAACAAACTTCAAAGGAGGAAATGAAGATGAAAAGAACAGGAAAAATTCTGGCGGGTGCGATCGCCTTGGCAACTGCGTTCGCTGTTCAAGCCCCGATCGCCCAGGCATCCATCGACTGCGATACAGTCCGCATGATTGTACCATGGAAAGCTGGCGGGGGCACCGACCGGCTCGGGCGCGGCCTGGCGGTGGCGCTTGAGAAAGTGAGCGGCAAGTCCGTCATCGTCGATAACATCAGCGGGGCAAGCAGCGTTACCGGGTCGGTTAAGGCAATTAATGCCAAGCCGGACGGATGTACGATCCTGATGAATGGCTCGACCGAGATGGTTGCCTTTATGACCTTTAAGCAGAACTTGCCGATCGATCTCGACAAGATGAAATATGTTGGCGCATTTTACAACACGCCAACCTGGCTGGTGTCGCACAAGGATCGCGGCTACAGCTCGTTCGAAGATTTCGCGGCAAAAGCAAAAGCCAATCCGGGCACGCTGACAATCGGGGTCGGCGGCGCGACGGGGGCGCTCATGATCATGGCGTCGGGTATCAAGGGGTACGGCGATCTTGACGTTACAATCGTTCCCTATTCCGGCGGGGCCGACCTGAAGAAAGCCATGCTCGCCAATCAGGTCGATGCCGGCGTGATTCATTCCCCGGTTCTTCTGAAGGAAGTCAAAGCCGGCATGATCAATGTGCTGACGGCGGGCGGAGAGCTCACCAACATCGAATATCCTGAAATTCGCAATGTCCCGACACTTGAAAGTCTGGGAATCCCGGTTAAGGTGGCCGCAATCCGCGGTATCTTCGTTCCCGTAACAACACCCGATGAGGTCGTTGCCGAACTGGCAGGCTGGCTTGAAAGTGCCATAAAAGATCCTGAATTTATCGAATTCGGCAAGAAGTTTGGATATCCGCCTGTCTGGATCAACGGAGAGGATTTCCGCAAAGGCATGTATCACGACAAAGAAGCCTATAAAAAGATTTACGAGGCTTATATCAAGGGGTGAGTGAGTATTATCCCTCACCTGCCGACGGCTTTTGATGTCGGTCGGGAACATAGTTTGCGACTGGGGAGCTTGTGTAAGTTCTCCAGTCGCACCGACTTTTCCTTAAAAAAAACCCCCGAAGACCCTATCGCGAGCAAACGCAATGAGTTTGTCCGGATTACTGGAGTAGGCATTATGAATCAAGCAGACGCGGCCAAGGGGCCTTTAACAGGATGCCGGGTCGTTGAATTGGGAAGTACGGTGGCGGGCCCTTTTTGCGGACGGTTATATGCCGATCTCGGCGCCTCTGTCATTTGTATCGAAAAGCCGTCCGGCGATGCGCTTCGGGGCATGGGGCGCCAGTTCAACGGAAAGTCCTTGTGGTGGGCGAGCATGCATCGGAACAAGGAGACGGTCGCCGTCAATATGAAGTCCGAGGACGGACGCCGCATCGTCCGGGATCTGGTGCGAGGCGCCGATATTTTAATTGAAAACTTTAAACCGGGAACGCTCGAAAAATGGGGCCTTGGATATGACGAGATTTCCAAGGACAATCCCAGTCTTGTGCTTGTCCGTATTAGTGGGTTTGGGCAAACCGGCCCCTATAGTAAGCGAGCCGGGTTCGGGATAATCGGGGAATCCCTGAGCGGCATTCGCAGTATCACCGGGGAGCCAGACCGCCCGCCCGCCCGTGTCGCGGCGCCCGTTACCGATTATGTTGCCGGTCTCTATGGCGCCTTCGGAGGTCTTGCCGCCATGCAAGAGCGACATCGAACCGGTCTCGGCCAAGTCGTTGACGTCGCACTTTATGAATCTTCATTTTCCATGATGGAAAACTTTGTTCCGACGTTTGAAAAGCTTGGCATAGTACCAACGCGCGTTGGTTCCAGATTGCATGGACACGTGCCAAACAGTCTTTTTCCCGTAAAAAATGATGAGTGGATACATATCGCCGCCGGGAACGACACAGTATTCGACCGGTTCGCTGTTGCCATTGGGAAGCCAGAGCTTCTCGATGATCTGAAATTCAACAGTGGCCCCGCTCGCCTCGCTAACGAAGAAGAAATTGTTGGAATAATTGGTGAATGGACCGCAGGTTGGTCCCTGAATGATTTGTATGAATTTCTGGTTGAACATGACGTTCCGGCAGCCCCCATCTACACAATTGCGGATGTCTTTGAGGATCCTCAGTTCGCCGCGCGCGAGATGATTCTCGACGTTCCCGATGACGAAATGGGACGGGTCAAGCTATCCGGCATTGTGCCTAAATTCTCTCATTCCCCGGGGTCCATACGGTGGGCGGGGGGCGCGATCGGTAAGGATACGCATGCGGTCTTGTCCCGGGAACTCGGCTATTCGGACGATAAATTGCACGCGCTTGAGAAGGCTGGAGCAATCACCTCCCCTGCCGATCCAGTCACATCCTAGGCGGAGACAAAAGATGGATGATATAACGCCCAGCAATCTTGTTCTAACCTTTACGGAAGATCATGAGCGCTATCGCGCCTATGTGCGTGAATTTGCAAAGAAGGAGATCGCACCTTATTCCAGCAAGTGGGATCAGGAGAATAGAATACCCTGGGAGGCCGTTAAAAAGATGGGGGACGCTGGCCTCCTCGGTGTCATTGCCCCCCGGGAGATGGGTGGTCAGGCTCGGGATCATGTCTGTCTCGGCATCACCATCGAGGAGTTAGCGAGAGCCGATATCAGCTGTGCAATCATATGTTGGCTGCAGGCGAGTATTGGAACGCTGATGCCCGGGTGGGGCGCGGAAACGGTGCGCGCTGTGAATGCCGGTGAGACGATGGTCGCTCTCGCCATGTCCGAACAGGACTCCGGCTCGGATGTCGGGAACACATCTACATTTGCAAAAAAAGCCGGCGACGAATATGTCATTAACGGCACCAAGATCCATGTGAGCCTGGTGCCTGGCGCGCAGGTCATGGCGGTCACGGCAAAGACGGAATCCGAAGACGGCAAAACCAAAATCAGCATGTTTCGCGTCGACTCCGATCTCCCCGGGATCAACGTTAGCTCAATGGACCAGATGGGCGCCCGCGCCCACCAACTCGGTCGGGTCGTGTTTGAACATGTTCGGGTCCCTGCATCTGCGATGATGGGCGATGATGGCGGCGGTCGCCGCGCATTGAATGTTCGCTTCAATGTCTCGCGGTGCCTCTCTCCACTTGCCGCGATCGGGGCCGCGCAGGCGGTGCTTGAAGAAACAATTGAATACACCAAGAACAGAATTGTATTTGACCGGCCCATCGCTACCAATCAGGCGGTCAGCTTTCCGCTCGTCGAACATTGGACACGAATTGAGGCGGCGCGTCTCATGGCGTATCGCGCCTTAAGCATGTCGTCCCTCGGGCAATCTTCGATGCGGGAGGCGGCGATGGCAAAGTGGTTTGGAATTTCATCGGCAAAGGCCGCGATTTCGGATTGTCTGCAACTGCATGGGGCCGACGGCTACCTCATTGACTATCCGCATGAACAGCGCGTGCGTGACGTCACCGCATTGTCATTCACCGGAGGAACCATAAACATAATGAAAGTTCTGTTGGTGCGCGAATTATTCGGACGAGAATTCTCAGGACTTTAAGCCAAGCATCAGATTGGTGCTGTTAGACTTATGCGACCTGGTTTCTGTTTGGCGTAAATTGACGATAAGGTGCCACTATTATGCCGCACTAAGTTGCTGCCACTCGACCAGTGCAGCATTTCTTTGAAGCTTGAATGTTTGTCGGTAGGTTAGGTGACGTTCATGGTTGAAGTGGTTATGGACTAACGCGTGGATTGAGACGAATTTTTGTAAACTTCGGTGATGCCTGAATTTCAGTATCGCTTACTCTCGTCGCCAGAACGGGAGATGGGAGTTTCCACAG
Source organism: Sneathiella sp. (assembly GCF_041689005.1). Classification (GTDB taxonomy): domain Bacteria; phylum Pseudomonadota; class Alphaproteobacteria; order Sneathiellales; family Sneathiellaceae; genus Sneathiella. The sequence goes on along the minus strand of NZ_JBDNHC010000087.1, from coordinate 21,174 downwards.
CGATTATTCTCCCACCGACCAACCTCTTGAACCTCAACATTTCCGATGGTCTTCGTGGCAGCACGATATGAACGCGATCTATCCGTTACTATTTCCTGTGGTTTTCTGTACCGTTTCATAAGCTTTTTAAAAAACACCATGGCTGCCTTGCAATCGCGGCGCCGAGAAACAAAGACTTCCAGAACTTCTCCTTCGTGGTCGACGGCGCGCTACAGGTAATATGTTTCGCCATCAAACTTCACAAATTCCTCGTCAAGATGCCATTTCCAGTTTGAATAATTTTGAGATGGATGGATCCGTTTCTTACAGATTTCATTTGCGAACAATGGGCCAAATCTGTTCCACCAATAGCCGACTGTTTCATGACGGATATCGATGACCCGTTCATGAACAAGGTCTTCGACATTGCGAAGTGAAAGTGCAAACCTGACGTACATCATCACCGCAAGGCGGATAATCTCCGGTGAGATTTTGAAATACCGGAATGGGTTCTTATTTTTTATTCGAGGATTCTATGGAATTGCTAAGATACGGTCAAAGCCCGATTTTCTTCTGACAGTGCCCGTCCCACCACCAAATTAGAAATCGCCTATATTTCAGGAGGCGTTCATATATGACAATGTTATTCAATACGCCACCGCTTCGCCTGACCCGCCATCGACGGCGATGCATTGCCCGGTCACCATGTTTGCCATGGGAGAACAGAAAAAAAGTGCAGCCGCCGCAATATCCTCTGGTTGTATTAGCTTCCCAAGCGGGATATCTTTAACACGTCTCGAAATTACGGTATCAATATCTTCGCCCGTCTGGCTGGCTTCACTTTCGAACATTTGGGTTGCTCGCTCAGTTGCCGTGTATCCTGGATGGATACAATTAACGGTTACGTTGAAGCGGGCGGCATAGTTAGCAAATTGTTTCGTAAAGTTGGCGACCCCCGCATTCGCCACACCGTTTGTAATCCTAAGTGGTGCAACGATGCGGGCTGTCATTCCACCTATATTGATGATCCTGCCGGCTCCTCTACTTTGCATATGCGGGAGCACCAACCGCGCTATGCGGATATATGCCATAAGCTTGACGTCGATATGATACCGGAACTCATCATCAGTCAATTCGTCGAACGGCGCACTTGTCGAGGTCACCGCATTATTAATGAGAAAATCCAGAGATCCGGCTGCCTTCGTAGCATCCAAAACGAACTTCTCTATGTCTTCTATACGGCTGACGTCGGCTTTATAGCCCCACGCTTTAATCCCCTTATCCTTTAAGTCGGCAACGGTCTGATCTAAACTATCTTGGGACCGCCCGCATATCGCAACGTTGACACCCTGATCTGCCAGCATGAGGGCTATTGCCCGACCGATGCCGCGGCTGCCACCGGTAATTAATGCCGTTTTATTTTTAAGTTGGAAGTCCATTATCTGATCATCCTCAGTTAAAATTTTGTAAAATTTCCTCGAAGGCAAAACAAATGCAGTAACTTCCTTCATGCATCATTCTTACAGCGCGACTATCCTACAGCCTTCAAATCATCCAATTCGACGGCTGTCTGGCGCTGCTCGCCAAGCCCTGCAATCTTTAGAACAAGTTGGCTGCCTGGCTTCAAATACACTTGAGGCGTTTGTCCCATACCCACACCCGCGGGTGTTCCTGTGGCTATGATGTCGCCAGGTTCCAGAGTCATGAAATGGCTTACATAGGAAACCAGAGCGGGTACATGAAAGATCATCTGGGCTGTGCTGCTGTCCTGATAGACCTGGCCGTCCAATTCCAAATGCATATGTAAATTGCCCGGGTCTCGGATTTCGTCTTTCGTGACGAGCCAAGGCCCTAGCGGACAGAACGTGTCAGCCGACTTCCCTTTTGTCCATTGTCCATTACGATCGAGCTGAAAACTTCGTTCCGAAATATCATTGACGAGACAATACCCGGCAATGACGTCAGCAGCAGAGGCTTCATCCAGATAACTCGCACGCTGGCCAATAACCACTCCAAGCTCAATCTCCCAATCGACTTTCTTATAGCCGCGCGGAAGAATTATGTTGTCGCTCGGTCCACAAATAGAGGTGGTCGCCTTCATGAATATGATCGGTTCCGACGGCCTCTCCATACCCGCCTCGTCAGCATGGTCTTTAAAATTCAGGCCGATACAGACAATTTTTCCGGGCCGGTTCACACATGGACCAATCCTGACGGCACTATCGACCGCGGGAAGGCTTTCAAGGTCCACGTCTCGCAACCGATCCATTAAGCCATCATCAATCGTTGCAGGTGTAATATCCGGGATAATGCCAGACAAATCTCGGATAACGCCATTGTCATCCAAGATACCGGGTTTTTCCTGACGAGGCTCTCCGAACCGAAGCAAACGCATTTATCTTTCCTCTTCGTGGTAATCTTAATCTTTGAAAATTGGCGTAAACTTAGCGATGCATTGCAGCCCCTTGTATTTGCGTGCGATGCATTAACCTCCGTGCGGTCTCGTCGAACGCGTCGCGGCGGTGCATGGTGCATCGGTTATCCCAGAAAATAAGATCGCCCTTCTTCCAAACCTGGTCCCAACGGAATTTGTCCTGACTGGCGTGCTTCCAAATGCGGTCTAGAATTTCTTCACTCTCTTCCAGCGGAAGGCCGGGGATATATGCGTTGCGGCGGCGGCCAAGATAGATGACCCGGCGCCCGGTTTCCGGATGGGCCGGAGCGAGAGGATGAAGCGCGCCAGGGACCTCCCGTGGATCATCACTATCACTGAAACCCTTGCGCAGTTCTCCAGCACTGTTTCTGCTTGCGTCGTGCTTGCACTCGTAGTTGTCCGCGATTTCCTTAAGATCCGCCGGCAGGGCCTCATAAGCTTCATACATATTGACGAAGCCCGTGTCTCCCCCTTCGGTGGGAACCTCAAGTGAATAAAGGCAACTCATTTTCGGGGGATCCGGGTTATATGACATATCTGTGTGCCAAACAGATTCATACGAACCGAGGCTACCGATGGCTTTGCCATTCACCTTTACATTTGAGATTACGTTGATCTCTGGGTACTCAGGTATCTCACGCTCACCGCTTGTCGTAATCGGGGCAAGGTCCAGCGTCCCAAAATGCCGACTGAATGCTATCAGGTCAGCATCCGACAACTTCTGTCCACGGAAACGCAATACGAGATGATCATTCCATGCTTTTTGAATTTGCTGGAACGTTTCAGCCTTTATGGGCTTTGAAAGGTCGACGCCCTCAATATCGGCCCCGAGTGCCTTACCGGTTGGTCGAACGATGATTGATGGAGTATTGCTCATCTTCTTTCTCTGCTTTTGCCTCCGCACTTAAGCGCAGGTCATTTCCCTGTGAATCCAATTATCGAATTTCTGTGTAAGCCGTGTTTTTGAGCTAGCTGGCAAAACAAGCTTCGGCCCGGAAACAGAGATCGATTGCTCAAGCAAACGGACATCGGTCTTAATAAATCCATTCATCTCGCCGGCAAGCGGCATCTCCATATGCAGGCAAACCAACGCCTCATGCAAGCAGCCGAGATCACTGGCGACACCATTACCAACGGTGACCTGAAGCCCGAGCTCTTGAGCCAGGCGAAACTGGCGATACAAGTTTTTTGCACCACCAGCCTTGCTAAGTTTCAACTTAACGGCAGCAATGCCAGGAATGGCACTCGAACGCCGAATATCATCATCGCCATAAATGGCCTCATCAAGCATAATAGGGATCGGAGACTCGCTCGCAATTGTTGCCATGGCCTGCCAGTCATGACTGTCGACGGGCTGCTCAAAAAATTCAATTGCGTCTTCCGGCACTGAGCGTGCAAACGCAAGCGCGGCATCCACTTGATATCCCTGATTGGCATCCACTCTCAGTCGGGCGCAATCGCCGACGGCTTCGACAATCGCGTTGACGCGATGCGCATCATCCTTGGGATCGTACCCGACTTTGACCTTGAGCGTCCGATACCCCTGCTCGATGAGACCGGATGCATATTCGGCGGCCGATGACGCATCAAGCGTATTGACCGTACCCGCGAGTTCAAGTTCGCCAGGCTTCGACATACGAAGGAGCGGCTCGTTTTCGAGATCCTCCACTGCCTCAGTGATTGCGGAAACAAGGAACGGACACCGCTGAAACCAAGCTTTGAGATGAAGCGCAATTCCGGAGGGTGTCAATCCCTTGAGTTCTGGCGACAGCATTTCCGCATAATTCCACGCCTCGGTTGGGTCTTCCGGTGAATAACCTTTCACCGGGCACGCCTCACCCCACCCGATGCGGCCGGAATTGTCTGTCACAGAAATTAGAATCACATCGAAATCGGACAATGTGCCAAGTGAATTTTCGTAAGGAGTCAGGAGGGGAAGCCGCAACCAATAAGCACCCAACTGTTCGATCACAGTGTGAGATGGAGATGCGAGGTTTCGATTGCCCATAGTCATCATTCCTGCTCTTTAGTATTGTCGTGAAAATGATCCAGGTCTGAAGACCGGAAGTTCTGGACGAACGGTATAATGAAGGTGAGACAAGCGAAGATTAAAACGCCAAGTGCGATTGGGCGATCAAGAAACAACGAAATGCCATCGTTGGACGCTATTAATGCTCGACGCAAATTTTCTTCAATTAATCCTCCCAGTACGATTGCCAACACAATCGGCACGACAGATATCCCCACGCGTCGCAGCACGTAGCCAAACAACCCAAGGCCTAACGCGAGATAGATGTCAAAGACGTTTGACCGCACGCTAAATGAACCTACCACCGATAGCGTCAGGATCGTCACAACGATAAATGGTTTCGGCATCTGCACCATTTTCACCCAGAAGCCGACACCAAACACGCCGAAGATCGCCATGAAGACATTGGCACCACCAAGGGCAAGAAAGATGAAGTAAACGAGGTCAAGTTGTTGGGTAAAAAGTGATGGCCCTGGGGTCACGCCATGCAAGAGCATGGCGCCAAGCAGCACGGCGGCAGTCGCTGAGCCAGGAATCCCGAGTGCGAGCAACGGCACTAATGCAGAACTGACGGTCGCATTGTTACTGGATTCCGCAGCGGCTAATCCTTCATACGACCCTTTCCCGAACCGCTCTGGATTATGCGAAAAACGCTTTGCTTCGTTATAGCCGATCCAATTGGCTGCCGCCGCACCGACTGCAGGCAGTGCGCCGAGAAAAGAACCTAATACCGACCCAATCATCGTCACACGGAAAATGTGACGGAACACTTTTGCTGATAGCGTAAATGCAAACAACTTTGGCTTTGCCACAACCCGGCCGTCGCCATTATCATCGAACAGCAGTGACAGCGCTTCCGACACTGCAAACAAGCCGACAAGTGCCGGTATGTAAGGAATGCCTTCAATCAAATTGATATTGTTGAACGTAAAGCGAGGAAAACCGGTCAGCGGATCGATTCCAACCGTGGTCAAGATAAGCCCGAACAGCGCAACGACAAACCCGCTCAGAATTGATCCTTTAACCAAGCTGGCGATGATCGCGACGCCGAGAACCCCGAGCGCAAAGTATTCTGGTGCCCCGAACGCCAGCGCTAAATCTGCAAGTGGGAGAGCAAGAAAGACAAGTGCAACGGTGCCGATAAGACCGCCAATGACGGAGGCCGTAATTGAGATTGAGAGCGCGCTGTCAAGTTCGCCCTTCTTCGTCAATTCATAGCCATCCAAAACCGTCGCTGCGGAGGCTGGCGTACCAGGTACGCCGATCGTGATGGCAGTAATTGAACCCGCGTATGTTGCTGCGGTATATAGCCCAATCAGGACAGCGAGGGCGACCTCGGTCGAAAGTGCATACGTCGCGGAAACCAGAAGCGCTGTCCCGGATGTGGCATCGAGACCAGGAGTCACGCCAAACGCCATACCAATCGTGACCCCGACGAACAGCGCAAGCAATACCGATGGCTGAATGAGCAGGTCAAGCCCGCCAATAAGTCCCTCTATAAGCATCAGGTGCTCCTAAAGCGTGGCGATGGGGATGAGCAGAACATAGTCGAATAGAACCCAAAGAGCTAAGGGCAAGACAACGGAGAATATGCCGTTTGCCAACCAGGATTTTGAACCAGCTAACCGTAAGCCAACGAAAAGTGCGAACGGCAAGACATAGAAGAAGCCCCAATGTGCGGCACACCAAACGGCGAGGGCAACCAAAAGAGCCGTCGATCCCGCTTGCAGAATGACCTTTACATGTACGCGCTTAAGTTGCCGCCGCGAGATTACAACGTCGCAAGCCATCAAGACCAGCATCAATACAGCGAGGCTGGCCGGGAAAGCTGCCGGACCTATATCTCGGCCCGAAAGCGCCTCAGGAAAGCTGCCTGCCGTTACCAGTAAAAGAATGGTAAGAGCAGCTAACCCAGCGTAAAGGACAAGTGTGAGCGGGATCATCATTCCAGCTTAGTCCTTGATCATGCCGATTTTTTTGAGCGTGACGGCATCATTGGCCGCCTGCACCTCCAGCATTTTCACGAAATCAGCACGGCTCATGGTTCCTTGAAGTGTCGACGACTTCGTAAGATATGCTTGGAACTCTTCACTATTCACGCCTTTATCAACAATTGCGTAAAGTTTATCGACGACAGCTGGATCCGTGCCATTGTTCACGAACATGCCGCGCCAATGATAACGTGCAAGCTTGAAACCCTGTTCGTCTATTGTCGGCACATCGGGATGAGCCTTTACACGCTCTTCGGATGTCACACCAATGACCAGAGTCTTCTCCTTGAAGCGATTATAGACGCTGATATTACTCATCGCAGCATCAAGATCGCCAGCCATAACTGCAGCTATTGCATCTGAACCGCTCTTGTAAGGCACCCAATTAAGTTGCACGTCAGCTTCATCGGCAAGAAAGAGAGCCGTCAGCTGGTGCGGCGAACCCGTTCCATACCCACCAATGCGGACTTCCTCCGGGTGTGCCTTCATGTCTTTTAGCAAATCTTTCAACGACGCGTATTTACCATCGCGCTTTACGTAAAGCGCAAAAGGATCAAGCTGAATGCGATAAAGCGGCGTAAAATCAGTCCACTTGTATGCGGCGCCCGGAAGCTGCAACACACTAGTAATGCCGGTCGCGTCCGAAAAGATCGTATAACCGTCCGCAGCCTGACCTTTAAGATAGGCCATGGCAACCTGACCAGTTCCACCTGGGCGCGGCTCAACCACCACAGCCACCCCGGCGGCCTTTGTCATGGATTCTGCTAATTTTCGCAGCATCACATCTTGTGGCGCACCGGCACTCGAACCATGGACAATTTTAATCGGTCGTGAGGGATATTCGTCCGCGGACGCTGGCACGGAAAGAAAAACGATTGCAATCGCAAACGTAAATAGCGTCCATAATTTTTTAGTCATGATTTGATGTCTCCTCCTTTTGGCGCCATGCGGATGTGTTCATTTTAATTCATTAGGCGTCCATACGAGATTGATAAACAAATCTCATCGGCAGTCAATAGTTTTATCGATAAAGTATATTTTATCGATGTATTGTATTTTTAGCGAAGGTATGACACATTATATAAAACAGGTTGAATTGCCAGTTGTCGGCATCGCGCATGTATGGGTTTTGGTGAGACATGGACGTTAGACTTAAATCATCGAACGCTGGATCGACTCTGACCGATCAGGCATACCAAAATATCCGCGAGGATATTCTAAGTGGCAAATTACCCCCGCTGTTGCGCTTGCGCGTCGACGCCTTAAAGACCCTCTACAATACTGGCAATAGTCCGATACGAGAAGCTTTGTCTCGTCTAAGCGGGGATGGGCTTGTGATTATCGAGGAACGTCGTGGCTTTACTGTTGCAGGCATCTCAACCGAAGAATTGTGGGATATCACTGAGACTCGGGTCGTCGTCGAAATCGCCGCTTTAAAATCTTCGATAGAGAATGCAGGAGACGGGACACAGGGCGATTCATGGGAAGCGCAAATACTTGCCACATTCCATCGTTTATCAAAACTCGATCAAAAGCTTGGGCAGAATCCTCCGAACGATGCTTGGGAACGCGTTCATTTGGAATTTCATGAAAGCCTGGTCGCGGCCAGCCCTTACGAGAAACTCAAGCATATCAGACGACAATTATTTGACCAAAGTGAACGGTATCGACGGCTTTCATTGACCAAGACTCCCGGAAGCCGCAACGTACCCGAAGAGCATTCGGAAATTCTCAACGCGACGCTTGAGCGCAATGTCAAAAAGGCCTGCGAATGTCTCGCCAAACACATATATCGAACGGCAGAGATATGTGCAGTATCCAGCATGGCGTTGTCAGAGGACAAATAGCTTGAGCGGTGCCGTCAGCAAGAATGCGACCTCATTTCTGATTGGCGTAATTTAGTGTTAAGTTATTGCCACTCGGCCAGTGCGGCACTTCTTTGAAGCTTGAATGTTTCTCTGTCGTTTGGGTGGCGCTCATAGTTGAAATGGTTATGGAACTATGCGTGAATAGAAATAAATTTTTGCAATCTGTGAAAGTGCTTGAATTTCAGCATAGCCTTCTCTCGTTGTCGAAATGGTAGGTGGGAGTTTTCACAGGGATTGTTCAACCAACGGCCTGTTTCTTGCAATGCTTCATTTCTAATTAACGGCATCGCGGCACGATATGAACGTAATCTGTTCGTTTCTGTTTCCTGTGGGTTTCCGTACCGTTTCATAATTTTCTTAACGAACGCCAAGGCTGCCTTGCGATCCCGACGTTTAGAAACAAAGGCTTCCAGCACTTCGCCCTCATGGTGGACGGCTCGCCACAAGTAATGAGTTTCTCCATTGATCTTCACAAATACTTCCTCCAGGTGCCATTTCCAGTTTGAATAATTTTAAGGTGGATTGATCCGTTTCTTTCGGATCGCGCGCGCAAAAACTGGACGAACCGGTTCCACCAGTAGCGAACGGATTCATGGCTAATGTCGATGCCTCGTTCATGAAGAAGATCTTCGACGTTGCGAAGGGACAGCGGAAATCTGACATACATCATCACAGCAAGGCGCATAACCTCTAGTGAGGTTTTGAAATAGCGTAACGGATTACGATTTTGCATTCAGAGAGAGTAAAAAATGCCAAATAAGACGACAAGCCATTTTCATCTGACAGTACCGTTTACCTTGCTGAAAATCGTTTCCTGAGTTCGGTTTTTAGAATTTTCCCATAGTTGCTTTTTGGTAACTGATCTACAAAGAAATACTCTTTGGGCCGTTTGAACCTGGCGATGTTATTAAGGCATAGCGCGTCCAGTTCTTCTATAATAATCGAAGCCCCTTCTCTCAGGACGACAAAGGCGACGACTTCTTCGCCCCAATCAGTTTGTGGACGACCGACAACTGAAACCTCGTCCACACGACTATCCATCATGAGAACTTCTTCTATTTCGCGCGGATAGATATTCATTCCTCCGCTAATAATCATATCCTTAGAACGGTCTTTCAACGTAATGAATCCGTCCTCATCGGCAAAGCCGACATCTCCAGTATGCAGCCAACCGTCTTTAATGGTGTCGTTTGTGGCGTCCGGATTATTCCAGTATCCAGACATTGTCACGTCACTGCGCAGCAGAATCTCACCGTCTTCCCCGGTTGGGACATCCAAGTCTTCTGAATTGACAACACGGATGTCGACCCCGGTTCGCGGCGCCCCCGTGCTCGCGAGCCTTTTCTCATATCTTGGATGAGAGAAATCAGCATGCTGTTCTTTGCTTAGGCCCGTCCCCGTCATGGGAGATTCCCCCTGACCGAAGATTTGGTAAAATCTAGGTCCAAAGACAGCAATGGCCCGCTTAATATCTTCCAGATACATGGGCGCCCCGCCATAATACATTGTCTTAATATTCTCCGCCTTGGCAGTGGCCGACCCGGGGTGGTTTGTCATCCGCGTCAACATTGTCGGTGCCACCATAAAAGTTACATTTTCAAACGTTTCAAGGAGTTCGAAAACCTCTTCAACGTTAAAGCCGCCGCTTTCCGGTAGAATATGATGCGCTGCCTTGAATAAATGAGGAAGAGCATAGAGCCCGTCGCCATGGGATATGGGAGCAGTATGCAAATAGCAGTCGTTGCTAGAGACTTGGTCAATATCCGCGTAATACCGCAAGGTCATCGCCATCAGGTTATGATGGCTGAGTGTTGCGCCCTTGGGACGCCCGGTTGTCCCGCTGGTATAAAAAATCCATGCAGGGTCCGTGGCCTCGACGTCGACCATATCGATTGAAGCGCTGTTTACCAACGTCTCATATTCATCATCATTTACACAGATAACCCGGTGGAATCCGTCGACAGCAGTCAGCGACTGGCTCAGGTTCTCGATCAGGTTTCCAGTGACGAAGCAGACTTTTACGCCTGCGTTTTCTAGAATATAGGAGAATTCCTTCGGATGCAGTTTAGAGTTCATGGGAACAGCGCAAAGCCCTGCATGCCAGCAGGCGACCAGAAGTTCAAGATATTGCGGAGTATTGGTCATGGCAAGGCCAACTCGGTCGCCTTGTTCCAAATTTAATTCCCCGCGGAGCGCCCCGGCCAAACCGATCACGCGTTCGGAAAACTCACGATAGGTGTAAAGTAGCTTTGTGCCGAGCGAAACTGCCGGGCGCTCCCCGTATATTTTCGCAACGCCCGGTAAAAAGGCCGATATATTCATCTCATAGTTTTCCTTTCAGGCATAATCAGCAACGCAATATTTTTGCTTATTCTTAGGGTTTACTGATGCGTCTGTGCAAAATTAAATTGCCCGGTCCCTTTCGGTCCAAAAGCTCGCACGGATATCTTTTTTACGAACCTTCCCAACCGGCGTACGCGGCAGGCTGGTCCAGAATTCAACAGTTTTTGGCGATTTCACGCTGCCCAATGTTTTCTTGCAAAGGCTCATAATTTCTTCGGCCTCAAGCTTAAACCCTGGTTTTAGCTCAATCACGGCTTTCACGGCCTCGCCCCATTTTTCATCAGGTGCGCCAATGACGGCGCAGTCCTGAACGGCGGGATGCCCCCAGATTACCTGCTCAATCTCGCTTGGATAGACATTGAAACCGCCCGTAATGATCATGTCTTTCTTGCGATCAACAATATAGACAAAGCCGTCCTCGTCCTTGTATCCAATGTCGCCGGTGTGATGCCATCCGAAGGTGGAGACTTCCTCGGTTGCTTCCGGGTTCTTATAATATCCCATCATCACCAGATTACCGTTTACGACAATTTCCCCGCGCTCGTTTGGCGGCAGGATATTGCCATCGTCATCCATAATTGCCACCCGCATCTGCAAGGTCTGTCGCCCACAACTGGCCAGCCTCTTTTCTTTTGTATTGCTGCCGATTACGAGATGATCTTCCGGCGATAGATACGTGCAGAACATCGGTGCCTCCGCCTGCCCGAAAGATTGGGTCATCACCGGCCCGAAGACATTGAGGCATTCCTTCAGCTTGTCCACGGACATCGGCGCCGCCGCGTAAATGAAATGCTCCAGGCTGCTGTAATCGTATTTATTGACCCCGGGAGAGGCCAGCAACATATAGATCGCCGTGGGCGGCAGGAAAAGATGGGTTACCCCTTCATTCTGGATTGCTTCCGCAACCTTCTCCGCATCAAATTGCGGCAAGATAACCTGGGTACCGCCATTTGCCATGGAGATAATGGCAAGAACACCCGCCGCATGGGACATCGGCGCGACGACAAGGTGCACGGGAGGTTTCTTCACCGGCATGGTGGTGTAAAATGCCGTTACCATGGCATCCCATACCCGATTGGGCCATAACACGCCCTTGGGCAGGCCCGTCGTTCCGCCCGACGAAAAGATCGAGGCGAGCGTGTCATGATCGCCCGGGATATCGGGGTCGGTACTGGCTTCCCCGTCGATCCAGTCTTCCAGATACTGGCCGCGCCCGCCGGCCTTATCAATACAGATAAAATGACGAATTTGCGGGCAAAGGCTCGCGAACTCCTCAATTTTGCTTTCGTAGGAGCTGTGGTAGAAAAGAAGCTCCACGTCAGAATTATCAAGGATATAAGCATTTTCCTTGACCTCGTTTTTGGCGTTTAGCGGAACCCAAACCACACCTGCGCGCAGCAATCCCAAACAGCATTCAAAAGCCGGAACAGCGTTGGAACTGAAAACCGCACCTTTTGACCGGGGCTTTATTCCGAGACGGATAAGCGAATTGGCGATCCTGTAGTTCCGCTCCTGCACGTCCGCGTAGCTGCGCGAAATATCGCTGTCTTTTAGGCAAACTCTTTCTGGATCCAAGGCGACGCCGCGATCAAAATAATCAATTACCCGCACGAATTTTCCTCCCGGTCGATTAGTTTTTCTGCAAAATAGTGATGCAGGCGGCGGCTTCCTCATAACCCATGAACCCGCCCCCGTTCTCGGCAATGGCTGTCCTCGCTCCGTCCACCTGGCGGGGACCCGCTTCTCCGCGGAGCTGTGTTACAAGTTCATAGACCTGTGCCAGGCCGGTGGCGCCAATCGGATGCCCACGGGATTCCAGGCCGCCCGAAGGATTGACGGGTATCCGGCCGCCCACGGTCGTATGGCCTTCCGCGGACAAGCGTCCACCCTCCCCAAATTCACAAAAACCCAGTGCTTCCACCTGAAGAACTTCGGCGAATGCGGTTGCATCATGAACTTCAGCTACATCCATATCCTCCGGAGAGAGCCCCGCCTTTTCATAGGCGGCATTTGCCGCCAGATGCGTAATCTGCTTGTTAAATTCGTCATGCTTTCGGTTCGTACCCGACCGCAAGACAGATGCCGCGACACGGATCGCCCGACCGAAACCAAGCTGGCGTGCTTTTTCTTCCGAACAGACAATGGCCGCCGCGGCGCCATCACTGATCGGGGCACACATCGCAAGTGTAAGCGGCCACGCCACCGGGCGGTCTCTCAACACCTCTTCCACCGTCATCTTGTTCTGATATTGTGCTTTTGGATTATATTGGGAATGGGTGTGATTCTTCGCGCAGGCGGCGGCAATTTCGGCTTGGGTTATCCCAAAGCTGTGCATGTGATTGCGCGCGAGTGACGCGTAGACATCCATGAAAACACTGCGCTGACCGCCGTTGTCTTCCGCTTCTGGCGGCAATGGCATATCTTTTGACATATCTTTGAGACGGGCAATCGATTCTTCCGCTGCATGAACATCCCAGCCGCCATCAAAGACAGCGAAGGAGCGCGCACGATCGGTGGAATTCATCTTGTCCGTCCCAATGGCCAAGGCAATATCGCCCTGCCCCGACTGGATGAACGCACACGCCGAGTTGAGCGCGGTGCTCGCGCTGGCGCAGGCATTCTCTATATTGGTAATTGGAATGCCCTCGAAGCCAGCTGACCGCAGTGCGATCTGCCCCGGCACCAGATATTGCGCTTCAACGGCCGCCTGGGAGGCATTGGCAAAAAAGGCGGCCTGAATGCTGCTGCGTTCTAGCCCCGCATCTTCCAGTGCCTCTTCAACCACTTCTGACGTCATGTCCTTGACCGAACGGTTTAAAAACTTACCGAACTGTGTCATTCCTATTCCAATGATATACACGTCTGACATTTGATTAACTCCCTGATTTAAAGGCTTATCAAGCCTTCGATTTTTTCCCGTTCCGCCAGCAGCTCTTCTGTTTTTCCTGACCAGCGAATATGGCCATTGTCGATCATATACTGCCGTTGCGCCAGTTTAAGCGGGACTTTCAAGTTCTGCTCAACAAGAAGGATGGCCACGCCCTCGGCATTAATTAACGACATTGCCTTGATAAGATCTTCAACCACCAGCGGCGCCAGACCTTCCGTGGGTTCATCCAGCAGTAGGAGCTTCGGGTTTGTCAACAATCCACGACCTACCGCGAGCATCTGCTGTTCCCCGCCGGACAGTGTATCGCCCCGTGAATTCTTCCGTTCCTGTAGGCGGGGGAACAGGTTATATACCCGCTTCAGGTCCCAGGCCCCCTCGCGTCCCATCACGGTCGCAATCCGCAAATTCTCATCGACGCTCAACGTCGCAAATATCCGGCGATCTTCGGGCACATAAGCAATACCCGAACGCCCGAGCTTCTCCGTCGGGATTTTCGTTGCGTCCCGGCCCTCAAACATGCGCTGACCGGCATTGAGCGGGTTCAGACCCATGATCGCCTTCAGCAACGTACTTTTGCCCGCACCGTTCCGGCCGATTAGGGAAACGATCTCGCCCTCTTCCACGTTAATAGATACATCGTGCAAAGCCTGGGCCTTACCGTAGAAAACGTCACAATTCCGCATTTCCAGAAGGCTCATTCTTCCTCTCCCAGATATGCGCTCCGAACGCGCGGATCGTGCTTGATCGTTTCGGCCGTTCCCGCCGCCAAGATCTCCCCCGAGAGCATGACGATAATCTCGTCGGAAATTTCCATAACCACGTCCATATTATGCTCGATCAGCAATACGGTTCGCTCTTGTGACACCCGGCGGATCAGTTCGACCGCCTTTTCAGCGACATCCTGGCCGACACCCGCGAGTGGTTCATCCAGCAGTAATACCTTGGGTTCACTCAACAACGCCAATCCAATTTCGAGCGCGCGCTGATCACCATGAGAAAGACTTCCGGCATCAACATGGCCGAACCCCTCCAGGCCAATTTCTGCCAGAACGCGCTCGGCGTCCGTTGCAATCTCTCTAAAATGATGAACGGGGCGCCAGAAAGGCTGCAACCTGAACCGATGAGCCTGAGCCGCCAACCGCAGGTTCTCAAACACCGTCATCTCAGCGAAAATCTGGGTGATCTGGAAGCTACGGCCAAGACCTGCCCATGTCCGGGCATGCGGGGACTTACCGGTGATTTCCTGCTCATTGAGGAACACGCGACCCTTGCTGAGTTGCGCCCGGCCTGACAGGGCGTTCATAAGAGTTGTCTTGCCCGCACCGTTGGGGCCTATCAAACCATATAGTAATCCGGGCTTAAAATCATAGGTGACGTTGGTTACCGCCTTGAAGGCGCCATAAGAGACTTCAATATTCTCACAACGCAAAGCATGTTTATTCTCGGCTGCAGCACTCATGGCTTGCCTCCCGGCATGAAGCGGTTCCAAAGCTGCGTTATCAGGCCGGCAATGCCTTTTGGCATTCCAATCGTTGAAATGATAAATATAAGCCCGAGAATTCCGTACCAGTGGGACGTCTGTGTTGAAAGCCATTCACGCATGATTTCGAATATCGCGACCCCGAGAACAGGCCCAAACAATGTTCCCATACCGCCTAGCAGAACCATGATTACAATATCACCAGACGTCGTCCAATGCAGCATTTGCGGACCGACGTAGAAAATCAGAGAGGCAAGCAAGCCCCCGCTGACCCCGGCATAAACCCCGGAAATTGTAAAAACGGACCGTTGTAACCGCTGGACATTGAAGCCGATCTGTTCCGCTCTCACTTCATTGGATTTCACGGCCTTTAAAGCCTGGCCCAAGGGCGATATCCGGATCAGCCCGGAAATCAGCAAGGCGACAAGGAACAACGCCAGCAGGAAGAAATAGTAGTTGCCGTCGTCATAAAAATCGACGCCAAACAGGTCCGGGCGCGGCACACCCGCAATGCCATCAACGCCCCCTGTGAGCATTCGAAGCTTAGTGCCTGCCATAATATAGATCAATTGCGATAATGCGAGCGTGAGAAGGGCAAAGAACAATCCCGATACCCGCATGGCAAAATAACTGAAAAGCAAGGCCAAGGCGCCGCCAACCAGGCCCGCGGCCCCAAGTGCCGGAAGGAAATCCCAGCCAAGGCGCATTGTCACCAGCGAAAGCGTATAAGCCCCGACCCCGAAAAAAGCCGCGTGACCGAACGACAGCATTCCGGCAACCCCAAATACTAGGTCAAATCCAATTGCGAATATTGACCAGATCAGTATGGCATTCACCAGGCCGACGCTTTGTCCGTCTGGAAACATCAAAGGCGTGGAAATAACGAGGGCGACGATCAATGCCATGAGACGTTGTGCATTCATGCCGTCCGCCCCTTGCGACTGAATAACCCTTCGGGCCTGAGGATGAGTGTCCCGATTAACAACACAAAAGTGAGGAAATCGACCCAGCTCGGCGCGAAACTATACCCCAATGCGCGCGTCATCCCGATTAAAAGCGAGGCCAAGATGGCGCCCCGGATATTGCCGAGACCGCCGATGATCACAACGATGAAGCTGTCGATGATAATGTTAAACCCCATGCCGAGTTCGATCGGGAACAAGGGCCCCGCGACAGCGCCCCCGAGGGCAGCAAGCCCCGCGCCAAAGGAGAAAACGCCCGTGCGAACCAGAGAAACATTTATGCCGAGCGTCCGCACCATCTCGGGATCGCCGCTGGCGGCCCGAATGATCATGCCGTAGCGGCTACGATCGAGCATAAAGAACAAGGCCGCGGAAACGGCCGCACCAAAGCCTATAATGAAAAGGCGGTAGCTTGGAACTGAACTGCCAAACATCTCGACGGCCCCCGAAAACAGCTCCGGCGGATACATCTGCTTGTATTCCAGCCCCCAAATCATCCGGACGGCTTCGTCAACAACAAGAATGAAACCAAAGGTCAGCAACAACTGGTAAACATGGTCACGATTATAGACTGGACGCAGGGCGATACGTTCCATTAACGCCCCGACAACCGCCGCAATAATCGGCGCTGCAATCAATCCCGCCCAAAAGTTACCGGTAATATTAACCGTCTGAAAAGCCAGATATGCCCCGAGCATGTATAAGGAGCCATGCGCAAAATTAATAACCCTGAGCATGCCGAATATAAGGGTCAATCCCGCTGCCAGCAAAAATAGCAGCATCCCCATGGAGAGGCCTATCACAATGGTGGACATAACTCGATCACCTAACCTGCAATTAGAATAGGGCGGTCAAATTTGGTTTTCGACCGCCCGGATTTTTCTAGTCAGACTATTCTTTACAGTCGGGGAACAGAGCTTCCGGCTGAAAGACATTGGTGATCTTCATTTTTAGGGCAGGATAAGGAGCTTCACCCTTTTCGACAACGCCCCAGAGGCCGACCTGCAATGCCTGATGATCACAAGCGCGCATTTCTTTTCGGCCTTCCACGGAGTTCTCGCGGACACTACCTGCAAAGGCATCGACCCATTTCTCCCGGTCCCATGACTTGGTGCCATCAATCACGTCGAGGAACCAGCTCATCCCATCAAAAGCTTCGCCAGCAAAACTATCTGGCCATTCATTGAATTTGGCGCGATACGCCTCAACAAATTCCTTGTTGGCAGGGTTATCGACGGAATAGTGATACCGGACGCCCGAGGCTGCGCCGATGGCATCAGGCCCTACGGCCGCCGCCAGAACTTCATCTTGCAAAACCGGACCAAACAGGACCTTGCTTTTGCCCAGACCGGCCTGGCCCGCCTGTTTCAGGAAGGTCACGCCGTCACTTCCCGTGACGATCAGGGCTACACCGTCGGCATCGGTCTTGGAAATCTTGTCAATGATGATGGAATAGTCACGATTTCCGAGCGCCGGGTAATCAACATCCACGATCTCGATGCCAGCCTCTTTTGCGGCGGCACTAAAGGAATCCATACCATCACGGGTAACCGCGTAATCTGCGGCGACGCCGTAAATCTTTTTAAGACCCCGAACCTTAGCGAATTCTATCGCCATGCGAATTTCCATTCCAAGTGTGTTGGATGTCCGGAAAGTATAACGATATCCGTTTGCCTGCGTGATTTTGTCATCGGCCGAGATGGTCACCAGAAGCGGAATTTTGCGCTGTTCTGTAATACCCTGAAGGGCCACGGTTGAGGCGGAACTTGCGGCACCAAAAATCATCTGCGCCCCGGAAGAAATCAGGCGGGTTGCTTTTTGTACAGATGGTTGCGGTTTCGTTTCGCTATCTTCCCATGTCACCTCGATCGGTTTTCCGAGAACTTTGCTGCCGCGCATTTCGATAGCAAGTTCCGCGCCTTGCTTCATGCCCTTACCGATGATTCCGTAGGGTCCCGAAAAAGGCAGCACAGCGCCGATCTTGAAGACGTCTGCTTCATCCGCACGAACAACATTACCCCCCGCGACGGCTAGTACACCGATGCAGGCAGCAGTTAAAATTGTAGATTTGAAAACGTTCATGGTTCCTCCCTAATAAGGCTCTGGTAGTTTAATTACAGGCTCTTTATCGCCCAACGCTTTTATAGATTTTATCATGCACTGCATATTCGCAGCACAATCCTCCAAGTTTCAAAAATTATATAACAGGGTAACTGCTTAAGTCAATTTGTTTGTTATATATCCAAACACGGTAGACGGACCGCTAATGCAACAATCAAATTGACTTAATCAGGCCCCCTGTTTACAAATAATCAGTTCGAAGGTTTTGATCACTATAAGTACAAAATGCGGTGATAAATCAATTTCGGGGATCAAAGAAGTCAATCGACATACCGGCTTTGCGATCTCTGGGGTTTGTATCTACTTTACATTGGCTGGCGGCATTAAATGCGCTGCCTCAGAAGAGCTAAAAAAGCGTCTACGATTATGAAAAATAATAGGGCATGACCATGAAAGAATACGGCGTGGCTTTGGTGACCGGCGCTGGCTCGGGGATAGGACAGGAGACCGCCATCCATTTGGCGGAAAAAGGCGCCCGCGTGATAGTTACAGATATTTCCGAAGCAGGCATTTCTGACACTGTAAGGAAGATTGAAGCCTTGGGCGGCGTCGCACTCGGTCAAAGGCTCGATGTGAGCGATCCCGATGACATCGAAGCCGCCTTTGCAGCGGCGGAACGCTGGGACAAATGCGTAGACATACTGGTGAACAATGCTGGGATCGTTAATATTCAGACGTTCCTCGAATTCACCGCCAAGAGCTGGCACCAGGTAATGGACGTAAACCTTACCGGCAGCTTCCTGTGCGCGCAGCGAGCTGCGCGCGATATGATCGGTCAATCCTATGGACGAATAATCAACATGTCGTCTGTTAGCGGCCTTCGTGCCGGCGTGGGACGGACTGCCTATGGCACATCAAAAGCGGCGATAATTGGATTGACCCGGCAAATCGCCCTCGAAATGGGACCTTATGGCATAACCGCGAATGCGATCGCGCCGGGCCCTATTATGACCCCCTTGATTGAGGCGACGTATTCCGAAGAAACGATTGCACGCCTGTTGCCCATGATTCCAGTTGGGCGTTTTGGAAGCTGCTCTGATATTGCGGAGGCCGTTTGCTATTTAGCGAGTCCCAAAACCGGTTACGTAAATGGCGAAATTTTGACCGTTGATGGCGGTTATGCCTCGGCCGGAATGACACAAACGGGGACTCTAGATCTGGCAAAAGGGAAAAACAAATAACGTTAGGTGTCCGAAAGAACACGGGCGCCGAACATTTCCTGCGCCTACACATTGTAGGTAGCTGGTTCTGCTTCGAGGTCTTTCTTCCTCATCTTGTCGAAAAACAACAAGATATAGTTTATGTTTGCGGCCTATGTTCGGGAAGTATCTCTGTCGCCTTTCCTCATTCCAGCTTCATGTTATAATATAAGTAGTTGCAAGCGAACCACAGTCACGTAACGAGTTTCAGGGGCCAACTGCAGTTGGTGAGGCCCCTCCAAAACAAGGAGTAAACACCGAAATGACACCGGATGAGGATAGCCTCTGCCCCGAGGATCATGCACATTGGCTGTTTGCGGTTATGTATTTGGGCTACAACAGTATGCTCGAAGCGGGGGATATCTACCTCCGGTCTATCGGCCTGCGCCGTCCCCACTTTAGGGCACTGTATGTAATTCAACGCAAACCTGGAGCGACTGTGAGAGAAATTCTCGCTTTCCTTGACGTAACACAACAATCAATCAGTCCCACAATCAAGACATTGATTACGGAGGGTTTCATAGCCCAGAAGGAAAACCTCAAAGATCGGCGCAGCCGACATCTTTATTTAACTGAAAAAGGGCTGACAGCCTGGCATGGTGTTGTGGATAGCCAAAGAGCCCATCTGAAGCAGGCATACCAGACTGTGGGTTTTGAGAATGCAAAAGGCTATGCTCATACAGCCTATGCAATGATCAACGAAAAAAGCCAGCGCCAACTCGATGTTATCTGGAAAGACCAGACTTTTTTCCTTGAAGATTTAAAACCCTGAGCTGAACAAACGATATGTCGGCATTGGGCATTTTCATCCATGCCCCCCCGCCGCCCGATGAAAACTCAGTACAGAAAGCACTGGGCATCCATCGGTAACAATGCGGTACTATGACAGCGATACAAGACGTGCCGGCGCTCTTGCGGGAGGAAGGGCTAGGCCGTTTGATAAAGAGTTACAACGCAAGCACCACCAAGCCCAAGATTATGCTGGAGTGCGTTTCTTGCACCGTCCACCTGCCGGTTACCCACATTTCCGCGCAACTGGTTCACCAACTCAAAACATTGCGCCAAGCCGGTTGCGCCAAGAGGATGCCCCTTGGAAAGCAGTCCACCGGACGGATTAGTGACAACTTTTCCCCCATAGGTATTATCGCCGTCCCAAATGAATTTCTCAGCGCCACCTTCCGTGGTAAAGCCAAGACCTTCATAGGTGATAAGTTCGTTCACCGTAAAACAATCATGAAGCTCGACTACGTCAACTTCTTCCGGGCCAACACCACTCATTTCATAAACCTTCTTGGCGGCGGCAACTGTCATGTCATACCCGACTACCCGCATCATGTCGTCGCCAAACGTTGAAACGAAATCTGTAGTCATTGCTTGACCGGCAATGACTACGTCTGCGTTGATGCCGTGCTTTTTAGCAAATTCTTCCGTGCAAACAATAGCCGCACCCGCACCACAGGTTGGCGGGCAGCATTGAAGCCGTGTGAGGAGACTAGTGACCCTAGGCGATTCCATGATGTCTTCAACAGAAACTTCCTTGCGAAAAATTGCTTTGTCGTTGTGAACAGCGTGGGTACTTGCTTTGGCGCGAATTTTGGCGAAAGTCTCATCCTTCGTGCCGTATTTTCTCTGATGTTCAAGTCCGGCGCCTCCGAACATTTTCAGCGCCATTGGAGACGTGAAGTCCTGAGTTAGCTCATCTGTAAGCTTATTAAACTTGCTCAGCGGGCTCGGTCGATCCGTCCAAACATCGGCTAACGCTCCCGGCGTCATCTGCTCGAAACCCACAGCCAGCGCACAATCTACCGCTCCCGATTCAACGGCTTGGCGTGCCAGGAAAAGGGCAGAAGAACCCGTCGAGCAATTGTTGTTTACATT
>NZ_JBDNHC010000086.1:0-5693 GCF_041689005.1 Sneathiella sp. | reverse complement strand
TCTGACCGACGTGCTGCCCTTCTATTTTCAGGAGACCATTGAAACCGACTCCTTCGTGGAAGAAGCTAGGCTGGTGTCTACTCCTGGTGGGCGGTTCGACTGGGTGGCGGGTGTCTACTATCTGGATCAAAAGAGCGATTACCTTGATGCATTCAATTTTCCCGAAGCCTTCCTGGGCGGGCTAGGCATCACCGGTCTCGCACCCATTGTCACACCCAACGCGGACTCAACAAATGATATACGCGGTAAAACGAATTTCGAAGCAGCCGTGTTCGGAGAGGTCAATTTTCACGCCACCGATACTCTCACGATTACGGGCGGCCTTCGCGCATCCCAGTATGAATTTGTCGATGAAGACACAGGGCTCGGCTTCTCTACGCCAGACTTGATTCCTGCGATATTTACAGCCCTTTTCGGGTTTGGCGGTGCAGACATCGCCAAGGTGCCTTCGGTTGCATCGAAGAACTCAACCGGTAAGCAGAACAAGGTCATCGGGAAGATCGGAATCGACTGGCAACCGACAGATGACCAGACATACTATGCGCTTGCTGCCCAAGGTTTCAGACGGAGCCATCCGAACGGTCCGTCGGCTGGAAATGGCGGGGTCAGCGCAATTGATCCAACAGATCCGACCATCATTCCAAGCCTGGCAGAAGCGGATTCGCTCTGGAACTACGAAGTAGGCGCAAAGACGGTTTGGCTGGATGGGCGACTGAGGGCAAACGTCGCGGCATACTATATCGACTGGGGGCCGATGCAGGTGCCGCTGGTTCGCTCATCCGATGCCACGCCCTATGTTGGAACAGTGGGCAAGGCGCGGTCCTATGGCCTCGAAACTGAGCTCGAAGCCCTGTTTACGGAGAACATGGTCGGCGGGTTCAACCTGACCTTGCAAAGCGCTGAAGTCACCGATGTGACCCCGGAAGAAGCTCTGATTTCTGGCGCAGTGGTCGGAGCAAAACTGTCATCACCTGAAGTGAAGGCGGGAGGATACATCAAGCATGATTGGCAGTTGGCTTCTGGTGCTGAGCTCTATGCCCGGCTTGATGCTCAATATGTTGGATCGTACGCAAACGCCTTCCCGAATACAGCAGGCGTGCCAATTCCCAATGCGGCCTTCGCAAAGGTTCCAGCATATGAGAATTTCAACGCCAGTCTCGGATGGTCAAAAGACAATATCAGTGCGGTTCTCTACGTCGAGAACCTGACCAATAACCAGGACGTGATCTTTATCGACGCGGCAAACTATTCCTTGAACCGCTACAGCACATTGCGACCCCGGACAGTCGGCCTCCGGCTTGGATGGAACTACTGAACCGCTCTTTTGCCATGACATGCTTTATCGGAATATATTTCCGAAATTGGGGAAGCTTCAAAAATGACTTCAAAAATCGCCAATGACCCTCGCATAGACCCCCGTATCAAGGCTGTCTTTTCAGCTTTCGATATGGGCCCGGAGCTAGGTGACGTGAATAGTCGTGAAGACATATTGCGCGAAGAAAGCACACCAGAAGCACAAGCTAGCGCGGCTGGACTAAAGGCTTTTCTCGACATGTGCGATTCTGAGGAAATTGCCCCATCACACGGGCTTCGCGTGCACACCGAGCAGGTTCAGTCGGTACCTGACGGCAATTCAATCAACATCCAGTTCATCCGGCCAGATACCAATGAGCGCGTGCCGTGCGTATACTACATTCATGGCGGAGGAATGGAGCGTCTCTCCTGCTACGACGGAAATTACAAGGCCTGGGGCCGGATGATTGCGGCTAATGGCGTTGCTGTTGCGATGGTCGACTTTCGCAATGCAATTTTGGCCTCTTCTGTCTCGGAAGTGGCACCGTTTCCCGCTGGCCTGAATGATTGCGTGTCGGGGCTTGCCTGGGTTCATGCCAATAGCAGCAAGCTCAACATCGATCCTGAGCGGATCATTGTGGCAGGCGAGAGCGGCGGGGGTAACCTGACCCTCGCAACAGGATTGAGGTTGAAGCAGGATGGTAAGCTTGGCCTGATTCAAGGGATGTATGCGCTCTGTCCTTACGTGGCGGGTCAATGGCCGCTGACAGAGCACCCATCATCAATCGAGAATAATGGCATCATGCTTCAGCTGCACCACAATCGTGGAGCTATGGGATATGGTATCGAAGCCTTTGAGCAAAGGAACCCGTTGGCATGGCCCGGCTTTGCGACGGCTGATGACGTTAAAGGACTGCCACCAACTATCATCAGCGTGAATGAATGCGATCCTCTGAGGGACGAAGGGATCGCATTCTACAGGCGACTTCTTCAGGGTGGTGTAAGTGCCCGGTGCAGGCAGGTCATGGGCACCATCCATGGCACCGAAATCTTTCCCATCTGCTGCCCGGACATAAGCCGAGACACCGCCAGGAACATCGCCGACTTTGCCCGTCTCGGCTTCGACGGCTGACAAGGCGTGCAGTGCGACCGGAGCACGCGTAAGCGACAAATAGCAATTTGGAGATCAGATAATGTATCCCATCAAGATGATCGGACAATTGGGGAGTGCACTGGTCATGTGCTGCCTGGCAGCGCAGGCAGTTTTAGCCGACGAGGTGCGACTGACGATTCCTCAGGGCGACCTTGTGGGGGATGTGTCGGCTGATGGCGTTGTCTCGTCCTATAAGGGGATCCCTTACGCGATCCCTCCTGTAGGCGATCGACGCTGGACGGCGGCTGAAGCTGCTCCCGCCTGGACGGGACGTAGGAGTGCTAAGCAGTTTGGCCCGGCATGTATGCAACCGAATCCGCCGGAGATGATGAGTTTTGGCCCAGGGACAGAACAACCGCTGATGTACATAGAGCCGGTCCCGGTCATGAGCGAAGACTGTCTCCATTTGAATGTCTGGTCGCCATTATCAACCGGTCATACCGAGCAGGCGGATTTGCCGGTGATGGTGTGGATCCATGGTGGGGGATTCACGACCGGCTTTAGCAGTATGCCCGTCTATGACGGTGAGGCCTTAGCAAGGCAGGGGGTGATCGTCGTGTCGATCAACTACCGAATGGGGATTTTCGGCTTTTTCGCACATCCCGAGTTGTCAGCTGAAAACCCTGACGGCATTGCCGCTAACTTTGGTATAACCGACCAGGTCGCCGCACTCCGTTGGGTGCGGGAAAACATTTCTGCGTTCGGCGGTAATCCAGATAATGTCACTATCTTCGGGGAATCGGCCGGAAGTTGGGCTGTCAGCCTGATGATGGCAACCCCTATGTCTGATGGCCTCTTTCAAAAGGCGATCGGTCAGAGCGGCGCCTATTTCTACGCTATGCCAAGCTTGAAAGAACCGGCAATGGGCTACGCCTCCGCCGAGTCGATGGGGCAGTCATTTGCCGCGCAGGTGACGAAAGAAGGGCTCCAAGGCTTGCGAAGCATGACGGCTCAGGATCTGCTGGACAAGACAGTGCCTGGCGAAGGGGTTCCCAATTTTGGACAGTTTGTTGTGGTTGACCGGACCGTTTTCAATCGCCCTGTCCGCGACACTTTTGCGCATGGTGAGCAACATGCGGTGCCGGTCATTGTCGGGTTCAATTCCGACGAGGGAAGCGGCCTGTCGGACTACGGTGTCGTTGCCCCAACGCCAGCCAGCGCAGCAGACTATGAGGCAGAACTTCAAACACGCTACGGCGATCTTGCGGCCGCATATTTGAAGCAATACCCGGCGGCACAGCTGACCGATGCTGTGTTTGATTCCTACAGGGATTCCGAGTTCGGCTGGCGGATGGAATATTGGGCTGGTCTTATGGAGCGAGTCGGAGCTCCCGCATGGCTATACTACTTTTCCCATGTCGCCCCCTTTGGTGAAACAGAACGGTGGGTATCCTTTGGATCTGAACAACGAAAACTCGGTGCGTTCCACGCTAGCGAAATTCCGTTCGTGTTCAACAATCTGGACGTTCAGTGGCAGTCAGATGTGACGGTGCGGTCCGATGATCTGGCGCTCGCCGAGACTATGTCAGCCTACTGGGTGAATTTCGCAAAGACGGGCGACCCGAATGGTGGCGACCGGCCACTTTGGGCGCCTTACAAGTCAAACGACCAACGGTTCATGTCATTCGCAGACGACGCCAAACCCGCGATCAACTTGCTGCCAGGCAGTCTGGAACTGCATTATGAGATTGATAGCAGGCGGGCTGAGCGCGGCATCGCTTGGGATGGCGCTCGCGCAGGTCTGCTCGGACAAACTGAAAAATGACCTGGTCGATCAGTCGTGCACTGGCCCCAGAATATTCGTGATTTGTCTGCCAACGATATCCACGACGGACCGTTTCTCCTGCTCGTAGCCGTGCCTCGCATAAATTCCGATGACACCGGCAACTTTGTGCTGTGTGAGCGCCGTGATCTCGTCGATGCCTGCGCCGCCGCGCTGTGCGAGGGTGACGGCCGTTCTGCGCAGATCGTGCAGTCGCCAATCACCAGCAATGCCGCTCTTGCGCATGTGCATCATACCTTTGGATCGACCGTTGAAACCCTTGGCTCCGTCGCTCCCGACGCCAAAAACGTAGGGACCTGGTAGCTGGGGCCAACCCGAAAGAAGCAAGACTGCTCGGTCAGACAGAGGAACAGCATGTGATTTTGCAGATTTCATGTCGTGGGCCGGGATGTTCCAAATCATGCCCTTGAGGTCCAGGTCTTGCCACCGCAAGCGTCCGATAGAGCCAATTCGCTGTGCCGTCATAAGTTGCAGGCGTGCCATGGCGCAAAGCACACTGGTGCCTGTCCAGAGTGAGCGAATTTCATCGTCGGTCAGGACGCGCTCTCGCGCAGCTACGGTCTTGGGCGTCCGGATGACAAGACAGGGATTTACGTCGATAAACTCCCGCTCTGCAGCCCATTGAAAGAAGTGGCGCAGATAGCTGTAGGCTGTGCGACGGCGAGCCGGCCTGTCACCGAGCTTATCCAGAATGTTAGCGATGTCCTTTCGCGTGATCGACACAAGAGGAGACGATCCCAGCTTTCTCAGGACGTGGTTCTTGAACACGGATTGCTTGTCCTGGGCTGTGGCCGCCACGTTGTTCATGCGGCACCACGCGAGATACTCGTCCACTGCCTGTGAAACCGTCAGGTCATGCTTGCGGGCTTTCTCTTCGCGCTCATGCTTCGGGTCTGTTCCTTCCGAGGCCAGTCGAAGGGCCTCGTTAGATCGCTGGCGCGCCTCGGCGAGACCGACAGTGGGATAGCGGCCAAGACCCAGCGAGCGTCGCCGTGCGGATGTGTCACCCGTGACGCGATAGAGCAGTCTCCACGACTTAGTGCCCGATGGAGATACGACACACTCCAGACCGGGGACGCCGCCCACGCTTGTGGTCGCTTGCAGCGTCTGGACCTGTCGATCAGTGAGTGCGCGGAGGCGGGACGTGGCCATTGAGTGCTCGCAAATAAAGCTCGAAATTTGTGCCATATTTGTGCCAAATAACGCGACAAAAGGCAAGTTCGTGTGAACGGACGTTAACGAAAAAGAAAAAAAGAATTAGATAAAACAAAGTTGTAGAGAATGTGTGCGAACGCCGATGAACGGAATAAAGTCCTATACCCACGGTAATCATCCCCGAAATTAAGTGACTTGAAAACTGGACTTCTTCGGCTTTGATAAAGCACGGAGACAACGATGAAGAAATCGAGATTTACGGACGGGCAGATCCTCGCAATCCTGAAACAGGGTGAGGGCGGTGTGCCT
>NZ_JBDNHC010000085.1:0-3849 GCF_041689005.1 Sneathiella sp. | reverse complement strand
CTTGTCACCAAGGCGGCAGTTGCGATCCGCCTTCCTCCGCCCCGTCGTGTTCTCCACGCCGCCGCACTCCGGCAATATACCCCGCCGCCGGACGAAAAACCATCCCCAAGCCCCCAAACATTCCGACAATTCACACTATCGCTATGTCAAAATGGAGAGGCGGTTGACATAACGGCCTTAAATTCGGGTAGTGTCTCAGTTTGAATTTCTTTTCTTGTAAGAGCCGCGCCGTCCTAATTTCGGAGCGCGGGCATCAATCAAGCTAACAATCCATTCCATATCGTGCAAGGTATCAGATACACCCGCAGCCATAGCAGGGCTCATTTTCAATGTCTTGTGAATGCGGACAAAATTATAATGCACAAAGTACAGGGACAGCATGTGCAGGTGATTTTCAATCTTCTTGCTAAAGCCGTTCGTCAGGCGAGTGAACCGACGCATACCCATCCGCATAGACAGGTTCTGGCGTTCAACGTGTGACGTGCTGACGGCGGAAATATCTGGATTTCCTTCAATACGTACTTTCCTTGCGCCAGTGCAAACACCGGGGGAGTATTTTCTTTCTGGTGTTTTGTGGCCTGTATCGCCGTACATCTTCACTAGCTGAGCAAAGTCAATATCTGCCCCGAAAGCGCCCTCAACGGCTTCCAGATAGGCTTTGTGACCATCGGTGGTCAGATGCACCCGATTTGCCAAACGTGCCCTTAAATCGTCCATGAATTCGATTGCGGTAGCTGCTGAGCGGTCACCCACTTCATAGGACAGGATCATCTTACTATCTGCATCCAGTGCGGTCCATGTCCATACGTCGCCAGCCCCTTCTGGCGCGGCCTTCGCAGTTTGTACATTCTTTGCCTTGGCGTAACAGAATGACCAGATTTCATCACACTGAACTTTTGTTGACTTCACGTCCCTAACTGTTTCGTCATGATAGGCAGCACAGGCATCGCCAGCCTCAACAAGCAGCTTTGTAACCGTATTGATTGATACGCCGACCGTCCGTGATATTGACCGCATGGACATACCTTCAACAAGCATGTTCAAAATCATAACGCGTTTCTGTAAGGGCAATTTGTTCATACCCTTAATATATGAACTATTATGCTTAGTGCCAAGCATTAGTTCATTTATTTGACAACCCGCAATCGCGGTTTTGGTTTATAAATTTCCTCAAACTGATCTTCCGTTATCATAAGCAACGATGCCATATCATCGATAGAATATCCGAGATTAAATAAATGAAACTCAATTGCAGTGCTGAGCGCATTACTGTCTTCTTGTGGAAATGAAAAAGGTTCTCCCCTCGAATACCCAGCCTTACTATAATTAATGTTAAGTCCAGTGTATTGATTTGGAGTAATTAATTTCAATCGGTCACAGCGAACTATAAGCGCCTTGATAGATACTTTCCAATAAGGTTTTGCGCGGGCTAGTCTTCCAAGAGATGGCCTGGAAATGTAAGGCTTTATCTCGTTGGCGGGCGTCAAAAACTCTGCAGCAAATTCATCGGCCTCTGCTTCCATGCAGTCGTCCGTTTCCGGGTAATTGTGCATAATAAGATGCCCCAATTCATGGGCTAAGACATGCCTGTATAGTGCGCCATCAAGATTTTCGTTTATGAAGATTAACGGCGGCATTCCCGGCAATCGAAAACTCAAAGCTTCAAGATGACGGGTCCCAAAATCAATTTTAATAACAACACCGCCCGCAACCTCAATCAGTCTTGTGACGTTTTCTACAGGGCCGCGAGGAACCATCCAAAAACCCCGCATGTGTTGTGCAGCATCCTTTGGCGTCCAGCCGTTGTTGGCCATATCAATAATAGGGATTTCGCGGCCATCACCCTGATGCTCAAAAGATCTGAATAAACGTCTAAGATGAATGCGTCGAAGGTTTATATCGGCTTCAATTTTTGCTAGAGTTTTTTTACCAACTTTCTGACGTTTACGATAATGAAACGGCGGCAGGCCGTGAGGCTTCTCATCTGAATAAAAAAAATGAATAGGAAAATCTAGCGCCTTAGCAATTGAAGAGACGGTTTCCTCTGTCGGATCAACCGTCAAACCATTCTCTAGTTTCGAAATCAATGCCTGTGTCACATTTGATCTCGACGCCAATTCAGACTGCGAGAATCCCCTTGCGCCCCGCGCTACGTTGAACATATCGCGGTTAAATATTTTCTCCACTACGGTTTTCATCGTTTTACTGCGCGTCCAGTGTTGCCAAATGGAAGTTGCTTCTGGCTGATGTCAACCCACGCCACGATCTCATCAATATCAACAATTTGCGATACCCACAGGCCCTTCGGTCGCCGAATTATTACTCTCTGTACTTCAGAAAAGGCGGCGTCTGGTTGATAACCAACAATAACTCGCGTTGCCGCAGGGGGAAGGCCAACGAGATCAACCTGATTATCAAAGTCTATCTGTTGTTGCGTCGGATAATTTCTGTGGTTGCCGTTCGCATCGACCTTTTTCACTCGAAGAACCACCCGATCTTTTATATTTAGAACCTGCATTCCCCGAACCTCCAAAAAATGGAATCCGGGAGTGCCTCCAAAATTCGACTGAAAACTCATCCAAGCATGATCTCGCACACATCCCGCAGCTGTACGGTCTTCATGATCTGCCGTTATTTTGCTATCGATTGAATTGTAGGTTTTCATTGCCTCCGGAAAAATCCGGTAAATTTGATCCAGATACGGTTCTAAAATCGACATTACATGCTCTTGTTCTGGGTCGAAATCGTCCATCCTATGCCCCTCATTAATAATTTGAAGCCATTCAATCACAGAATTGCTAATAAATCAAGTAAAATTATAACTCAAAATATAACTATCCTATTTTTTCCACCGGCTTTCCGCCGCCTTTCGAGCAATCTCTGCTCGACGCTCCGGCGTCAGGTTCTTCGCGCGTTTCTTTCCACCCTTCGCGCCAAGCGCCTTGGCTGCGGGGTCCTTGCCGTCATCTTTGACGTTTTCTTCTGCTTCGCCAGTTGCTATCTTGGCCACCAGTACGGCAGCGCCAATAACATCGCCGGGGCGTTTCTGGCCTTTTGGTCCTTTAGGCATTGTCTGGTGCCCAAAAAGTTCTATTCGGCGGTAGTGTTGAACTAACCTCTTCAACCACGCGAATATCAGCCCGATTAGAGTCACCCATCGCGTTCGTGGCTAAGTTAACAGCATCATCTTCTGTTGCGGCGTTCACATAGCCAGTCTTTGCAGGATCGGCATCCTTAGTATTTTCATAAACTTCAATTTTCCATAAAGGCATGATATCTCCCTTTTGCTTTGCGCTAAGCATAACATAGTTACCGAGATGGGCGAGGTCAAATTTCAAACTGAGACACTACCTAAATTCGCAAACGGTTGCGCGGCCATAGATGCAACCAAATGCGATTATACCCCCGTTTTGTCAACTTGCACAAAATCGCAAACTGACCGAAATGCTTTACACACTCCAATGCAAGAGGATTGCAGAAAATTCCGTCTCAGGTAAAGTCATTTACTAATTTAGTTTTGTTTAGTAAATCGGACGCAACCCACAAAACCGGTTGTCGTTCATGAATCCTGTTTCATGAACGACAAACAGGCTGCTAAATTTTCGCCCAAAAATATAACCGCGTTACGTTTCTGACGATTAATTAATAACCAGAAACGACACCCGCCGCATAAAACCGCGCATATTTTGGCAATGGTTTACGGAAAATAGTGCTGATTTTCTTGCGACCTATGTGCGACATGGCTTGTTTTTTGGGTCACTTTGGAAACAAATAACCCCTCGAAAACATTATGTCTTCAAGGGCTTATGTGGTGCCGCCACCAGGAATCGAACCCGGGACCCGCTGATT
>NZ_JBDNHC010000084.1:0-3761 GCF_041689005.1 Sneathiella sp. | reverse complement strand
ATCATTGCCATGCACCGCGCCCTGATCGAAAATGATGCCCAATCCACCGAGGTCACGCTGCATCAAGCAGCGTGACTATCCCCGGCGCGAGGTGTCTGATCCGGCTCCCCGAAAGGGTCCTTAAACCCCTCGACGATTAAGTCTGTCTCGGCCCGTTCTTTTCATCCGCACTCTACCATGCATCGTGCTTTTGCGCCTCGGCACGTCCGACAACCATATGATGCACTTCATCGGGACCGTCGGCAAAGCGAAGATGGCGTTGCTGGGTATACATGCCGGAAAGCGGTGTCCATTGCGATACTCCGGCAGCGCCATGCATCTGTATCGCCTGGTCAATGATGAGGCAGACTTTCTCCGGTACCATCGCCTTGACCGCACTCACATAGACACGGGCCTCCCGGTTGCCGAGGACATCCATGGCTTTCGCCGCCTGCAACACCATAAGGCGCATGGCGTCGATCTCGATGCGGGCGCGGGAGATAACTTCGAGGTTCTTGCCAAGTTTCAAAATGGTTTTCCCGAATGCCTTGCGGCTGCCGGCCCTCTTGACCATCAATTCCAGCGCCTTCTCCGCTTGGCCTAAGGATCGCATACAGTGATGTATGCGGCCGGGGCCCAATCTGACCTGCGAGATCTCAAAACCGCGCCCCTCGCCGAGCAGTATGTTTTCTTCGGGGACCCGCACATTATTGAACTTGATGTGCATGTGACCACGGGGCGCATGATCTTCGCCGAAAACCTGCATGCCTTCGAGAATTTCCACGCCCGGCGTATCGATCGGCACCAAAATTTGGGATTGCTGCTTTGAGGGTGCCGCATCAGGGCTGGTCCTGACCATCGTGATCATAACTTTACAACGAGGATCCCCGGCGCCCGAGATATAGAATTTTTCGCCATTAATGACCCATTCGCCATTTTCCAGATGAGCGGAAGTGCGGACGTTTTTGGCATCCGACGACGCTTGGCCGGGTTCCGTCATCGCATAGGCCGACCGAATTTCACCGTTCAACAACGGCTTCAACCATTTTTCCTTCTGCTCTACTGTTCCGACCCGCTCCAATACTTCCATATTGCCGGTATCAGGCGCACTGCAGTTCAGGGTTTCCGAGGCCAAACTATATTTACCGAGCTCGGCGGCAATATAGGCATAGTCAAGATTGCTGAGCCCCTCGCCGGTGTCCGCATCGGGTAAAAAGAAATTCCAAAGTCCGGATTCCTTGGCTTTCGCTTTTGCCCCCTCGAGCAGTTCCAGTTGGCGCGGGTGCCAGCTCCAGCGGTCCTTCTTCCCCTCGTTCAGGGCATAGAACTCTTCGGTAATTGGCACGACATTTTCGTCAATATGCTTTCGCAACGCATAGAGCAGCGGTCGCGCCTCCTCGGACATGGCTAGATTAAACAATTCCTGGTCGGTTCCCGACATATTATTAGTCCTCAATTCGAAAGGTTGAATAATCCTGATGCTGCGATTGTTGTTCCAGTCTGTCAACCGTGATCATCATTAATCGAAACCTAACCTAAGTCACAATTCCCGTTATCTCCGCCGCCAATCCGTCATTCATGGCCTCATTATCCGGCAACTAGCCATTGACATCACACCCTTAAAAAAGCCACTGTAAATACAATAATAACTAAAACCAAACTAACAGGAGCCGTAATGAAAAAAATTAAAAAACTGTTTGCCACACTGTCGGTTATATCTTGCGTTGGCATTCTCAGCACTGGGCTTGCAACCGCCGCGGACCATACCATTGGCGCTCTGTTTCCATTAAGCGGCCCGAATGCCGTCTATGGTGATGTCTTCATGTCCGGATCGGATTTGGCTGTCGAGCATATCAATGCTGATAAAATGCTGAGCGGTCCTATGTCCATCGCTTACGAAGATAGCCAGGGCCTGCCCCAGCCGGCCGTCGTCGGCATGACAAAACTTGTCAATGTGACAGGCGTACCTTACGTTCTTTCCGCCTTCACCGGCGTTTCCAAGGCCATTTCCACACTCGCGATGCGGAACGAGGTCGTTGCCGTCAATGGCGGCGGTGTTGGCCCGGATCTGGCGGCTTTGGGAAAATATTTCTGGAATGTCATTCCCTTGGTCAATCTTGAAGTGCGGGCGGCAATGCCGTACCTGGTCAAGGAACGCGGCATAAAACGCGTTGTCCTCATCTATATTGACGATCCGTTCGGCAATTCCATCCTCGATGAACTGAAATCCTCACTGGAAGGCGCCGGCGGGAAATTAGTCGAAACCATGTCCGTTCCGACAACAGCACAGCAATTCTCCGGCATCGCCGCCAAGGTCAGAGCCGAGAAACCCGATGCTGTTTATATCGCCAGCTACGGCGCCCAGCAAATCCAGATCGTAAAGCAGTTGCGCGATAATGGCGTGGATCAACAGTTGATCACCTATTCCGGCTTTCTGGTGCCCGACGCGCTTGCCCTGCCTGAAACCGAAGGCCTGATCGCGACCGGTCAAGGCGTAAACTATAAATCCGATGATCCGGTTACCAAGCGCTTTGTCACCGACTATACGGCAAAATTCAATCGCGCCCCGACGGCCTATAACGTCAATTATTACAACGCGACGCTTCTATATGGCATTTTGGCCCATGCGCTGGAAGCCGAGGGCAAGGACGTCACCGGCGCCAATCTTCTGACCAAGCGCGAAGAAATGGGCAGTTTTGATCTGGTTGGTGGTAAGGTCTCTTTCCAAAGCAACGGTACCTTGCTCTTTCCCATTCAGGTCAAAATCGTTAAAGATGGCAAACCTGAAGTGCTGACGACCGTCGATTTCAATAAATAATCGGGGTAACTGATAGTATGTTAGCGTTACAGCTGACCATCACCGGTCTTCAAACCGGTGCGCTTTACGCACTGACCGCCGTCGGGTTTTCACTGATTTTCGGGTCTACCCGGATATTTCACTTTGCGCATGGTGCCACTTTCATCATTGCGGCTTATCTCTTTTACTTTGTGAATGTATCCGGGTATGGCCTGTTTTTGAGTGTGGCCGCGGCGACGGCGGGCGCGATCATTTTCGGCCTGCTGTTGAACAGATTTGTCTATGTCCCGATCCAGCGCGACGAGGGCTCGTTTTTCACCGTCTTCGTTGCCTCCTTCGGTGTCGGGATTGTGGTGCAGAATGTTGTCGGCATGATTTTTGGCCGCGGGTTCGTCTCCGTACAGACCCCGCTGTCATTCTCGGTTGAATTGATGGATGGTCTTTTTGTCTCGCCGCTCGCCTGGATTTCCATGCTGTGTGCGGCGGTATTTTTTGGCGCATTATGGTATTTCCTCCGTTTCAGCACCATGGGCATGGCGCTGCGGGCGCTTGCCGATAACCCGGAACTGGTACGGGTTTTTGGGCTCAATCCCCGCTTTATCTCCGCCTGTGCCTTTACCATCGGATCCATCCTTGTTGTGCCGGCCGCCATCATTTCCGGGGCGACCTCAGGGTTAAACCCGGCCATGGGGCATCATGTCATGCTGATCTCGCTGGCGGCGACGATTGTGGGCGGCATCGGCAGTGTTCCCGGCACTCTTCTTGCCGGACTGGCACTCGGCCTAGCCGAGAGCCTGGCGCTTCTCTATGTTGATTCCCAATGGACGGAGGCCGTTACCTTTGCCATCCTGTTCCTGTTCATTATCGTGCGTCCGTCCGGCCTGCTCGGCCGTTCAGCAGTTCACTGAGGAGACGGACCCATGGATGCATATCTTCTGAACCTCGCCATTCTGATCTCTATTTATTCGATTCTGGCTGTTACCCT
>NZ_JBDNHC010000083.1:0-3603 GCF_041689005.1 Sneathiella sp. | reverse complement strand
TTTTTCATTTTGCACCAAGGCTTTCGTTTTTATTTTATCGTGGTTCAACAGAACTATTTGTTGATCCTGAGGCCGCCGAGCGGATGGGTCTGTGTCAAGACCTAACCTGCGAAGCGCGTAATAAAGTAGCGCCTTGCGGACCTTGATTTTTGCACTGGCGTCTCGCATGCCATAGTCGAGGGCAATCACTTTTTGTTGGCTCCCTGAGAGGTCTGGGTGTGGCCCAATTTCAAGGGTGACAATATCATGCCATTCGGAATCCGTTTCGCCCGTGACATCGATCCGGCGATTTCCTCGGATCTCCAATATACGTGATAGAAGGAAGTCCTTGAAAACCTCATCGTCTAAGCAAAAAGCTCTCGCATGCCAACGAAATCCGTCAAAACCAATGGCGTGTGGTGCTATCCATCTCCATCTGGGCTCCGGTGTAGATAGTGATTGATATTTCACTTCCACAGCTTCATTTCGATGAATTGCCGCAACAATAGTCCGGAGTGTCTTTGCATTCACCCCTCGTGCCGGTGTTGGCGCAGCGTCGAAAGATGGTAACTTGCCAATCCAGCCCTCGGATGGCTCAAGAATGCCCTCACCAAGCGAATGCAACTGAGATAAATAACGACTGGCGTCAGGTTGGAGATATTGTGGTTTATATTCTGGGCCGCGCACATAGGTCTTTGCGCTCTTGTCGTAGTACATATTGTCGGGAGATAAACCCAGATAGCGGTTTAGGTCGGTGGACGCTTGGTTCACCGAAATCCCAAATGCTTCTATTAGGTCGCCCCTGTTCACATGCCCCTCCCAGAACAGCCTGAATTCAACGAATTCAAGTCGCCTCATAACGCTCCAACTAAGCACTCCGTCTTCCTTAGCCATTAGCTACTCCGAACGATCGATGGGTCATAATTGTGGATCAAACCATTTTATTGTCGTGTTGTTGAGGATAGTGTGTATCATGATTTAGGGCAACGAAATTCTCGTTGAAGTTTTAAGGAGAGGTCCAGAGTGACTACAGGTGAATGTGTTGGAAAAAATGATCTTGGTACTCGCTTGCCGTTAACGCGAATGCCGCAAGCTGAGATCAATGCGCAGAAAGGGCTCGTCTCTTTCTATCAGCACCAATGTATATGCCCGTTTGTTCGTAAGGGTGCTCACTAAATGTTTAATCCTATCATCACATCCCACCCGGTAACCGGCGCTCAGGCCCGCAAGTTTCGTATGCCCGGGTATCCGCTCGTTTTAGTTAGTACCAATGTTTTCCAGGAGGGGGAAGATTTGCACCTATTCTGCGATAGTGTTGTTCATTACGGCGTATCCGGCTCACCAGTTAGCATCGAACAAAAGAACGGGCGAGTTGACCGGGTCGGCTCACTGGCCCAGCGGAGGCTAACCAGAGGAACGTTCGATACTCCGAATGATGAGGATCTTATACAGGTCAGCTTTCCTCACGTTAAAGAAAGCATCGAAAGAGTTCAGATCCGCCGTCTATCGGAAAATATCAACAAATACATAGCCTCGATACACGAGATTGGAGGCGGCTTAGCATTGGACAAAGAGGAAATTGCGGAGTCTGAAATTGCTAATCGCTCCAGAATCGAGCCTCAGATAAAAGACTTCCTCAAAAGCCCGTTTGATCCAGTGGACCCGCGATCCGACCTAGAGCATCTTTCCATACTCAACGAGCGAATAGCGGAAACCCAAAAGCAGACAGATGCAAACGTTGATCAGGCAAAACGCTTGATTGCGTCTGCCCTCGAAGTTGGGCGGGAGGTACGTTGGCCTTTAAGCGTTGGTCTAAAAGTTAGTGACCCAATTGGAGTGGTGTCGGAGAGGGCGGAAGTTCGGCTGACAACAGCCCGGGCGTCTGGGGAAATCCTCGTCCGCATTTTGGTCGATCATAAGGATGGCCGGGGCAACGAAATACAGATCAGTTCCCTGAATGAACTCTCTAAGCTGATGCGCCAACGATCCTGGACCACGTTTCATAGAACATTCGCCTACCCAGTGGCCACAAACTACTGGCGGTTCGCCTACGATGCAGAGATGCTGGTTGGGAACGACATAGTAACCGTTGAGAGGGATATGAAAGCCCTGCTAGAGCGATTCCAGGACACGCATGATCCACGGGAATACAGGTGCCCAACCAGCTCTACCGTACTGGACCATCTAGAACGCATTAGGAAGGATCGCTACCTTCACATAGGTGGTCAGTCAGTGGAAGTGGACGTAGTCGAGACAGAAGGAACTATAGGGCTCAAGTTTTTCTTTGCCGAGGGAGATGTGCAGCGCTCTCAAACGATTCTGATATGGGAATGCGACGGCCAGTGCATCTTTCTCAGCGCGTCTGTGCCCGCTACGGCGGTCCGAAAACTGACGGTTGAGGAAATTGTCAAATATACGTGGGAGCGGAATCGAAATATAGATGTGGTTGAGTTCATGCTTAACGACGAGCAGAGCATAGTCGGCCGCTGTGTGCATACTGTTGATAGTCTGCACTGGAGAGAATTCATCTACTGTGCTCACGTGCTGGCGGCGGAGAGTGACCGGCTTGAATATTTGATTTGTGAAGAGGATCAGTTTTGACTGCAGGCTTTGGAGGGGGAGCCACGATCTGACCAAAGGGGTTGGGTTGGAGTGATACAAATAGTAAGCGCTAGAATTTTCAGTTTTTCACTGCCATACTCACGGCTGCGAGGAGACGGTTCAAATCGAGGTTCCTTCCCTCCGCCGGGATTTTTTTTACTGCTGTGTGCGCATTCCGCTCAAATGGGCCAATGATTCCATTCAAAACGGCCACTTCGGCTGATAGTAGAAGCTGGGGGCGTAATTATCGCCGTTGGTTGATTAATTGTTGTTATTTTTTGATAAGTGGGTAATTGGCCGAATGTTGAAGCATTGTAACAATGCCCCTTTTCAGCTTTCATAACTGGCTATCACATTGCTACAGATTGTTTTCAGGTTTGTCCCCAGTTCGTCCCTACGATTGAGACTGGTGTTCTACCGGAAGATCTTCGGACATAAAAAACGCCGCTAAGTCGTTGACCTAGCGGCGTAATATTTGGTTGCGGGGGTAGGATTTGAACCTACGACCTTCAGGTTATGAGCCTGACGAGCTACCGGGCTGCTCCACCCCGCGTTGGTATCTGTTTTTGGATCGGGGTTTTGGTTTCCCTGATCCTTTTGTGCGGTGTGGGCCCGGTTTATGTCGGGCTTCCGGCGTTTGCCTACAGCCTGGGCTGCTCCACCGTTTTGGTCTGTTTGGCCTCAGTCGCCGGCGGGACCCTCCGTCCCTTGGGCTTTTCGGGCAGTTGCCCGGCGGCCGGTCGGCCTTGCCAAAGGCTTTGCCTTTGGATCTGTCCCTTACTGCGGGTGCAATTTGGGGGACGAGGCTCTGCCGAGGACTAGCGACCAAGTGGGAGCGCAGCCCCCGTGGCGCCTGAACGGCCCTTAAGTTACCATTATAAAGAGGAAAGCGTCTGTTTTTTGCAGGCCTGGCGGCGACCTACTCTTCCGTGCCTTAAGACAAAGTACCATCGGCGCTGGGAGTTTTCACGACCGAGTTCGGAATGGGATCGGGTGCAGGCCTCCCGCCATGGCCACCAGGCC
>NZ_JBDNHC010000082.1:0-6690 GCF_041689005.1 Sneathiella sp. | reverse complement strand
GCCGTCATCGTCGGCATCGAATTCCTGGCCAACATGGGCAAGGCTATCCCATTGGGATGAATATTGAGTATGCAAAGTGACCACATCATCGCAGATGACATCGATCATATTGGGGTCATCCTGGGAAAGATTGTAGTTCATATTTGGCCGGTTGCCGGAGCGGTAAGTCGGCGCCAATTCGGGCGGATAACGCCGGGGATTGAGTAAATTCCCACCCGGCAAATCCAGCGGTAGGCTGAGACAGAATCTTTCGCCTGCCTTAACCTCTGCCGCTGCCGCTCGTATTTTCTCCGGCGTGATCAGATTTAATCTGCCAATTTGGTCATCCTCGCCAAAATCTCCCCAATTAGAGCCCTCTGGCCGCTTCACCCATCTGGACATTTTATCCTCCTTGTTGTTTTTTATTCAGATTACCCGGATGCGGGATTCGTGCAAGGCATTCCTATCCATCACCATGAATTGACCCGAGGGTCGCAAGCTGCTAGCTGTTTGAAAGCAAAATCAGCAGGCTGACGACGAATGAAAAAAGAAACTGCTACCGCCATAAAAATCATTGCGGCCCTTTCCACGGTCTATATTGCCAGTAACTTCTACCGCTCTTCAATTTCGGTGATTGCCCCCGACGTTATGGATGAAATCGGGCTGACCCATGAGCAGCTCGGGGTGGTTGGCGGTATATTAGACCTGCTGCAAAAGTCTGCGGGATTCACAAGGGATCTATTCTGTGATTCAATGATGTAAAGAGTATTGGAAGCTCTTTCATCATGATAAAGTTTAACGCATCCACCCTTTTATACAAGCGGCAGTTCCTTTATTTAGCAGGTGTCTCCCCTGATATTTTCGTATCTATGACAGATCGTCTGCGACCTTCGTGGGAACGGCTATGCCGCCGCAAAAATCGTGCGGAACGTCCTTATGGCGCGGGCGGTCTTGAGGATCATGTGCTAATATTCCGGCAAAAGAACGCCACAGTTTGGATCAAAACATATAAGGAGATAGTGTTTACAGATAATTATTCGTCAGGCATGGCCCATTGCCTTTGAGCGTCTGCACACTCATAATTAACTGAGTCGCAACCACAAACTTTGTAGCGACGATAGTTCTGTGGCGAGATTAGGCGAATTTGAGATACGTCCACAGTCACGATATCGATTATTAAAAGGAATGGCGAGAAAGATTGCAGAATAAATTTTCCAGTCGTCGAGTGCCCATGGGGATAGTATGACTAAAATATCGGAATCGACAGAGAAACGAAATAACCCGCTTTACATGACGGTGTTTCGCGAACTCCAGTCCGCAATCGTGAAGGGTGTATATCCAGTTGGCTCGCAGCTTCCTTCAGAAGCCACGCTAGTCGACCGCTTCAAAGTAAGTCGTCAAACTGTGCGGCAGGCGCTGAGGAATCTTCGAGAGTCCGGTCTTGTCCGCTCCCATCAAGGGCTCGGTACAATCGTCGAGGGCCCTGGCGTTTCCAAAGGTTATGTTCATCAAATCAATACAATTGGTGATCTTTTTCCTGCTGATGTCGAGACTAAATACATGCTCCCGGACAGAAAAATGATACCAATCCCAAGTTGGACGACCGGATTTCCGGAAGAAGTAGCCAACCAAACATGGCTTCATGTGCGTGCAACTCGAAAAAGACCCCACGAAACGGTTCCTTTTAACGAGATGGACGCGTTTGTGTCGGCCCCCTATGCTGGTGTTGGTAGAGTCATTGAGGCTCATACTGGATCGATTTATGGTTTGATTGAAGCCATTTATGGAGAGGTAATTGGTGAGGTCGAGCAAACAATCTGCACTTTCACGTGCGACAGCGAGTTTGGTCGGGGTATTGGCATGGAAGAGGATGAGATCGGAATCGAGGTTAGACGGATTTACCGGATAACATCCAATGACGATATCGCACTTTTGAGTGTCAACCGATATCCAGCAACCGAGTTCATTTTCTCAATGAAGCTACGTCGGCTAAATAACTAATTTTTGAGAGAGGAAACCGTTGGAAAATCAGGCTAATATGTATTTTTTTGGGCCCTCCACAAATTTCAGAGATAATCCTTATTATCTGCTCCCAATGCAGAGCCAACCTTTTGAACAGGCCGCTCACCGTCAAATCGGAGCGGATTAGACAGGAGGCGCAAATCCGATTTTGCGGGGTGCGGCACGCTAGAGATCATACCAATTTCCTCCACGAAAGGGCTTTCCAGTGCACGGTCAATGTCCAGAACTGGGCCAATCGGTATCTTGTCCCCAAGTAAATTAACCCAGCAGTCCACCGTTTGTGACATGAATATGCGGTCAAGAATATCGGTTAAGATGTCACGATGAGACGTGCGATCCTGCATGGTCACAAATCTCGAGTCCTTAAGGAGTTCAGACCGCTTAAGTGTCTCGACCATCGTCCGCCAAAATTTTTCGGGCATACACATTATGAATATCCAGCCATTTTTGGCTTTATATGTTTGGCAAGGTGTAACAGAAAAATGCGAACTTCTCTTTTGGCGTGTAGCTTTGAAGTCCGTGTGAATAGCCCCCAGTTTTCTAGGGTCAGGACTCATTAAATCCACCAAATGACGATAGCTGCGATGCATATTGCAGAGAAAAAGGTATGGGCGCACCGGTCATAACGTGTGGCGATGCGTCTCCAGTCTTTGAGCCTGTCATCAACTCGTGGTTTGCCGTGAGATATTGGAAAATACGGCTTCAGCCGCTCAAACTGGCGGGCGCTCAGGTAATATAGGTGGCTCATAAAACACGTCCTTCATCAAAAGTACTGTGAATCACAAAACCGGCACACCCGCAAGAAATTTAATGGGTCCTGACCCTAAAGTATTGAAATGGACTTTCATGCCCTAAAGATGAATCGAACTTTGTCATAGTTCAAGCAGTTTTCTTCATACAAAGCCCTATCTTCATCGGCACAAAGAAAGTATAATAATTGCCTTAGAAATTGAGATATGGCGGATGCATGCAGATCAATGTTCAGCAACTGAATGAAATGCGGCAAAACGGTGACGATCATCTGTTGCTGGATGTGCGCGAACCCAACGAGTTGGATATTTGCAGCATACAAAGGCATTCTAACCATTCCAATGACGCAAATTCCACAGCGATTTGACGAATTGCCACGCGACAAATCACTGGTGATCATGTGT
Source organism: Sneathiella sp. (assembly GCF_041689005.1). Taxonomy (GTDB): domain Bacteria; phylum Pseudomonadota; class Alphaproteobacteria; order Sneathiellales; family Sneathiellaceae; genus Sneathiella. Next base: position 3,535 of record NZ_JBDNHC010000082.1, on the reverse strand, counting down.
CATCATGGTCAACGCTCGATGCAGGTCACACAGTGGCTTTTGCAGCAAGGGTTCGACAAGGTCATCAATCTGGAAGGTGGTATCGACCATTGGGCACAACTTGTTGATACGAGTATGCCCCGATACTAAGACCCGATCCAGAGAGCCAAGTGAAATAAGGAGGAATATCCGTGTTTATCCAAACCGAGATCAAAGCAAACCCGGCACGCATGAATTTTCTGCCTGGCCGTACCATACTGGCAACAGGTCTGGCTCATTTTCCCGATGCCGAAGCGGCAGAACGCTCCCCGCTGGCTAGACGCCTGTTTGAGATCGACGGCGTGACCGGCATCTACTTTGATATAGAGTCGATTACCGTTGCAAAATCAAACGAGTCTAGTTGGGACGATTTGAAGCCCGCTATCCTTGTTGGGATCATGGCGCATTTTACATCAGGGATGCCAGTGATGCATGATGCCGAGGGAGATAACACGACACAAGAGGATTTTATTTTGGAGCAGGACACTGATCTGGACTTGATCGATCAGATTAAAGACCTCATTGATACTAGGATCAAACCCGCTGCAACGCAACAGGGCAGCAATATAAAATTCCGCGGGTTTAAGGCCGGTAAAGTTCTATTGGAATTTTCAGGTTCCGCGTACAGCCTGCTGAAAGGTATTGAAAATATGCTGCGCCATTACATTCCCGAAGTCCAAGGTGTTATGGACTACCGTGAAGTCTTGGACAAACCGGGTCTTGATACACCAGACGGCAACGCCGTTCAGCAAATCCTGGTGGATCAAATAAATCCACAAGTGGCCCAACATGGTGGCCATATTGCCCTCGTCGATGTAAAAGAGGATACTGTTTACATTCGCTTGGAGGGAGGCTGCCAAGGCTGCGGTATGGCAGATGTTACCTTGAAGCAAGGCATTGCCACAACCATCATGTCACAGCTTCCAAGCATTAAAAATGTCCTCGATGTTACAGATCATGCAGATGGCACCAACCCCTATTACCAACCAGGCAAAGGCGGCATGAGTGCTATTTAGGCGAAGAGCGCTGTGACCGGCAGAGTCCTGTTACTGGTCCCAACGACATCCTATCGCATCGGTGATTTCCTCGCTGCGGCTGATCGGCTTGGCATTGATGTGGCCGTCGGCTCCAATCAACGGCAAGTACTGGAACAATTTTCCAAAGGCCGAACGGTGACGTTGGATTTCAATAATGTGGATAAAGGGGTCGCCGAAGTCATCGCTTATAACGAAACGTATCCCATAACCGCGATTATTGGCGTCGATGATGAAACCACCCTCATTGCGGCCAGAGCGGCGAAAGCGCTAAATCTTGTCCATAACAGTCAGGAATCTATCGAGACAGCTCGCAATAAATACCGGTTTCGCACGCGTCTTGCCAACTCTGGCTTGCTGGCACCGCGCTTTACTCTGCAGCCGGTAGAGGCCGATCCAATAGAGGCCTCAGTATTGGTGAATTATCCTGTAGTGCTGAAACCCTTGGCGCTTTCAGCAAGCCGCGGGGTCATTCGCGCTAATGAACCATCAGAATTTGTTGCGGCGTTCGAGCGGATCAAAACCATCCTGAACAAGGCTGACATTGACGAGAATGCCACAGGTCATATTTTAATCGAAGACTACATCCCGGGTGATGAAGTCGCGTTGGAGGGGTTGTTGGATGGGGGCAATCTCACAATATTGGCTCTCTTTGACAAGCCCAACCCCCTGGTTGGCCCGTATTTCGAAGAAACCCTCTATATTACGCCATCGCGCCTGTCGCCGTGCGTGCAAAAAGACATTGCCACCGCCGTGAGCCGTGCTGTCGCCGCGTTAGGTCTGAGGCACGGCCCCATCCACGCAGAACTGCGGATCAACGACAGAGGTGTTTGGCTGATCGAAGTAGCGGCCCGTTCTATTGGTGGCCTCTGTTCACGGGTTTTGTCCTTTGGCCCGAACGGATCGCTGGAAGATTTGATCCTAAAACACGCCTTAGGGCAGCCCAATCCACGCCCCGCGCTCGATTGTTCTGCATCGGGCGTTATGATGATGCCCATTCCTGCGGCTGGTGTGCTCCGCCAGGTCTTGGGGCTTGAGGACGCAAGGGCACTGGCCATGATAGACGATGTCACCCTTAGCATTCCGCTCGGGGCGACTTTGGTCCCATTACCCGAAGGAAACCGCTATCTGGGTTTTATTTTCGCGTCAGGAGACACACCGGCTGCCGTTGAAGCGACCTTACGAGACGCCTACAATTTTCTTGAGTTTGTTATCGAAGCTGAGGAAAATAGCCCGACTAACTAGCCATCGCTCACTCAATAGTCTATTTCTAATATACAAATTCTGTATCCAATCGCAAAATAGGAAGAGCAAAAATGATGTTGGAAATTGTCACAGATATCCTCACTTGGTCGTGGTTTTCAGACCCTCATGGATATAACTTTAATGGCCACCTTATTTGCCATCCAGACGGCAATATTTGCATTGACCCTATTGAGCCGACAGACGAGGATCTTGACGTTATTGTCAAAACAGGCGTCTCGACAATTATTCTGACCAACCGCAATCATTCACGAGCGGCAAATCGAGTGCAGGAAAGAACTGGAGCGAAGACGCTGATCCATGTTGGCGATAGGGAACATGCAGAAGCCCAAGGGACTAAAATCGACGGAGAATTAAGCATCGGAAGCCGAATAGGGCCGCTTGAGATTGTCGACGCTGCGGGCAAGTCGCCGGGCGAGGTCGCCTTACACTGGAAAGAGCGTAGTATTCTGATCGTTGGCGATGCCGTGATTGGTAATCCACCAGGCCATTGCGTGTTTTTGCCTGAACGAGTTATGGATGACGCCACTCTCCTCAAAAAAAATGTGCGAAATCTCCTTAATCTTGACTCTGATATTCTGCTTGTTGGTGATGGCGCGCCAATCCTGCAAGATGCGAAAGCTCAGCTGAAAGAGCTTGTTGAAACATTTTCTCAATAGAAATTATCGAACTTGAAACGATATAAATATCAAAAAAATTTAAGAATTTTAAAATACTTAAATCCGACGACGGGAAAGAAAGATGCAGAAATTTAAGTCTTCAGGATCAGCTCAAATATTTCTGAATATTCACACAGCAACCTACAATATTTTCTCAACGCAGACAACTCCACTTAATCAATCTAAATTACTTGAAGCAATGTCGTACTGAAGCTTTTGACGTATGAGCGACTGCAAACGCAACTGCCTGAATATTAATGCTGAGAAACTCCTGCGTCTTAGAGTCCGACCGATAATTATCGCGTTTAATATCATGATCTTGCGATCCGTCTGGCGAGGAGTTGGACGGAGGCCATGAAGATCCATGCGGTTGCCGAGGCGATGGATTTCTCGAAGCCCTTGGCGAGACGACGGTTGCGGTTCAGAGGTGGTCGCGGAAAATCGGACCAGTTGCTAAGATGAATCGCCCTTAAGAGGAGGACGATTAGACATGAAGAAAAGAACCCGATATCCAGCAGATTTTAAAGCACAAGTGGCATTGGACGCGATCCGCGAAGAACT
>NZ_JBDNHC010000081.1:0-30519 GCF_041689005.1 Sneathiella sp. | reverse complement strand
GCTCGGTTCCGGCAGGCAGGCGATCCTGCAAGCGATGGATCATTTTTGGCGACAGGGTGGAACTGATGATCAGGATTTTCGGGCTGTAGTCCCCTGAAAACAGTCCGTCTTTGCCAAAACAGAGCGTTTCCGTCTGGGCCCAGTCGCGCACCACCGAGATGACGACGGGGCAGACTTTCGCCAGTTCCTGCGGGCTGTTGCAAAGATGGCGGGCGAAATCGCCGAAATCGGAGGCCGGACGCACGTCATAGCCACTGACTTTAAAGCCGGATTTTAGCAGATTTCGTGCCATGGGAAGCCCCATAGACCCGCACCCGGCGACCCCGATCGTCCTTGATTCTGGCATAGTTTCTCCCCCTGTTGCCCACCTATATACGGTTTATATTAACCATAGCGATTAACCATATCCTATTTATTCCCGCGCCGTCATCAACATAAAATTGGCACCGCCCCGGAGATGAAACTGGCCCTTTGTTTGAATCGGGTTTTGGGACATATTAGGCTAACGGATTTATGACCATTCTTGATGGTGAGGAGAAGTTTATGTTGATAGAACGTGCCAGTGTCTGCCCGCTTGACTGCCCCGATACCTGCAGCCTGACGGTAACGGTTGAGGAGGGCAAGGTCGCGAAAGTCCGCGGGTCCCATGCCAACCCGGTGACCGGGGGCGTCGTCTGCAATAAGGTTGCGCGCTTTTATCCTAAATTTGTCCATGGCAAGAACCGCCTGACACATCCGTTGAAACGGGTCGGGGAAAAAGGCGGTGATGCGTTCGAACGGATCAGTTGGGACGAGGCGCTTAATACTGTCCATGAGACGTTCGCCGAGATTATCAACGAATATGGGCCGCAGGCGATCATGCCCTATAACTACGCCGGGCCGCATGGCATGCTGGCGGGTGGATCGATGGATTTGCGCTTCTTCCACCGCCTTGGTGCAACATTGCTGTTTCGCCGCGCCCTCTGCGGCGGCGTCAAATCGGAGGCTTATAAAGGCACCTTCGGCACCGCCGGCGCTATGCAGCCAGAACAATGCGTGAAATCGAAGCTGATCGTCGTTTGGGGCAATAACGTCACTTATTCAAACCTGCATTTGGCGCCGATCATCAAGAAAGCCAAGGCCAATGGCGCCAAGCTGGTGGTGATCGATCCGAAACGGATCAAGATCGCCGAGCAGGCCGATATGTATCTCGCCGTGCGCCCGGGCATGGATATCATCCTCGCCTTCGCCATCGCCGCCGAATTGAAACGCATCGGCGCCTTTGATCAGGCCTTCATCGATCAGCATGTGGAAGGCGCGGACGAACTCATGGCGCAGGCGCACCAATATACGATCGAGCAGTCGGCGGACCTTTGCGGTGTTTCGGCGGATGAAATCCAGGCTTTCGCGCAGCTTTACAAGGACAGCAGCCCGGCGGCGATTTCCGTCGGTAACGGGATTGAGCGCAACCGTAACGGCGGCAATAGTATCCGGGCGATTTTCGCGCTTCCCGCGCTTGCCGGAAAATTCGGAATTGCAGGCGGTGGGGTCGTCGGCGGCTCTGGAAATCTTTTCCCTAAGACGCTGGCCAAGCTGCAGCGTCCCGATCTGGTGCCGGAGGGGACCCGCACCCTGAATATCATCGATATCGGCCGTCATCTGGTCGATCAGGACCTGGATATTCCATTGAAGGGGCTGTTTATCTATAACCATAACCCGGTTGTTGTCTCGCCGGACCAGAATGTGACAAAGGCTGGCCTCACGCGTGAGGATATCTTCGTTGTTGGCTGCGATGTCGCCATGACCGACAGCATGAAATATTGCGACATCATCCTGCCCGCCTGCAGCCATTTTGAGCATGACGATATCTTCTGCGCCTATGGCCAGCCGTATCTGCAACGGGCGGAGAAGGTTATCGATCCGGTTGGCGAGGCGCTGCCCAATACGGAGATTTTCAGGCGGCTCGCAGCCCGCTTCGGGTTTAACGAGGCGATCTTTACGGCTACCGACAAGGACCTGATTGACGATGCCATCGACAATGCCGATCCGCGCCTGAAGGGGTATCGGCCAAGCGAAATCCCGCTCGGCACCGCCCTATCCATGGAAGATGCCGCGACCGGGGAGACCGTGCTCTTCGGCAATGTCATGCCCTCGACGCCGACGGGTAGGGTCGAGATCAAGTCTAGCTACTTGCGCGATGTCTTTGGTCAGGAAATTCCCGTCTACCATCCGGTTGAGGATGAATTCCCGCTCTCGCTGGTAACCCCGTCCTCCAACAAGATGATCACCTCGACCTTTGGTGGGGTGACCGCCAACGACGATGTACCGATCCTTGAAATGCATCCCGTCGATGCAGCCGCGCGCGGCCTTGAGGATGGTGCCCCGATTAAAATATTCAATGATCGAGGCGAGGTCTACCTGCCGCTTAAAATCACCGCGAATGTCCGACCCGGCGTGATCTATTCCCCGAAGGGCTCGTGGTTCAAGACCACGCCCAACAACCAGACGGTCTCCGCCCTCGCCCCGGCCTCAAAAGCGGACTTGTCGGAAGGGGCCTGTTTCAACGATTGCCGGGTGGAGGTTGTCGCCGCCTGATGGGAGAAAACTCATGAGTGAAGTCCATGCCACGGGTGGCTGTCTCTGCGGCGGCGTCCGCTATGAAATATATCAGCGCTTGCGCCCCATCGTGGTCTGTCATTGCAAGCAATGTCGGAGAACATCAGGCTATCTGCTCGGCTTTACCGGCTGCGAGCCTGAAAACCTGAAATTCGTCAGTGAGGACGAGCTTGTCTGGTATGCTTCGTCAAAGGATGGTCGCCGGGGCTTTTGCCATAAATGCGGATCGAGCCTGTTCTGGAAACGCGAAAGCGGGGGCACCGTGGATGTGGCGGCCGGATCGCTGGATGAGCCCACCGGCCTGAGAACCGCCGAGCATATTTTCACGGATTTTGCGGGGGACTATTACGAGATAACCGATGGGTTGCGGCAGCATGCCGAGGAACGCAATCAGGATGAAATACCGGGACCGGATTGATTTTTCCCTAGCCATCTCCTCCCTCTTTCCCTTAAACAGAGCGAAACAATAACAATGGAAATGAGATGGACCAGGACCCGCAGGACTTTCTGAAACAGCTGTTCGACGAAGCCGTTGCCGCGGCCGATCCTCTCGTCACCTTATCCGCACATCTGCCACCGCCACCGCCGGGGCGCACCATCGTCATCGGCGCGGGCAAGGCAGCGGCCTCCATGGCCAAGGCGGTTGAGGATAACTGGCAGGGCGCGCTCATGGGCCTCGTTATCACCCGCTATGGCCACGGCCTGCCGCTTGACCATATCAAAGTGGTCGAGGCGGGGCACCCGGTGCCGGACGCGGAAGGCGCGCAGGCGGCCAATGACATCCTTGCGCTGCTGGAGCCGCTCACCGAAGACGATCTCGTCCTCTGCCTGATTTCCGGTGGCGGTTCTTCCCTATTGGCAAAACCGGGCGGCGATATTACGCTGGAGGAGAAAAAGGCGGTGACCCGGGCACTGCTTGCCTCTGGTGCCAACATCACGGAAATGAATACGGTGCGCAAGCATCTCTCGGCGATCAAGGGCGGTCGGCTGGCGATGGCGGCGCATCCCGCCAAAATCGTCACCCTGATGATTTCCGACGTGCCGGGCGATGACCCGGCGGTGATTGCCTCGGGCCCGACAGTCCCGGATGGAACGAACTCCGCCGATGCCCGCGCGATTTTGCAGAAATACCAGATCGATATCCCGGCCTCGGTCGAGGCGTTCCTCAAGAGCGACGCCTCCGAGACACCGGGGCCGGACCATCCGGCCTTTGCGCGTGCCGAGACTGTCATGATCGCCACTCCGCAAATGTCCCTGCAGGCGGCCGCTGCCCATGCCATGACACAGGGGATAACGCCGCTGGTCCTTGGTGACAGTATCGAGGGGGAGGCGCGGGATGTCGCCGGTGTCTTGGCGGCGATCGCGCGGCAAGTAAAATATTTCGACCAACCGGGGGCCAAACCCTGCGTGCTGATTTCCGGCGGGGAGACGACGGTTACGGTAAAGGATAGCGAGGGGACGCCGGGACGGGGCGGGCGGAACTGCGAGTTTCTGTTAAGCCTCGCCGTGCTGCTCGACGGCATGGAGACTGTTTTCGCCCTCGCCTGTGATACGGATGGTATCGACGGCACCGAGGATAACGCCGGGGCGGTAATAACACCGGACAGTCTCACGCGGGCGACGAAGCAGGGACTGGATGCGCGGCAATATCTTGCCCGTCATGACAGTTACAGCCTGTTTGAGGGGGTGAGCGATCTCATCAAAACCGGACCGACACGAACCAACGTCAATGACTTTCGGGCGATCCTGATTTTGTAAATAGGCGCAATTTGGTGGCAGGAGGCTTAAATGAGAAAAATTATAGTCTTAAGTTTTATCACTCTTGATGGAGTTATGCAGGCCCCCGGCGGGCCAACCGAGGATGTCAGTGGTGATTTCAGGTTCGGGGGCTGGACCGTCCCGTATTTTGACGAGTTTTCGGGACAGGTAATGGGTGAGCAGATGGACCGGCCCTTTGATCTTTTGCTGGGCAGAAAGACATTCGAGATTTTTGCCGGCTACTGGCCCGATCATAATAACGAGATCGGCGCGCCCATCAACAACGCGACTAAATTTGTCGCATCGAACACGATTGAAAACCATCCGTGGAACAAGTCGGTCTTTATAAAGGGCGATGTCGCCGGGCAAATCTGCAGGCTCAAAGAACAGGATGGGCCCGATTTACAGGTCCACGGGAGTGGTAATTTTATTCAGACGCTCTTGGCAAAAGATCTTGTCGATGAGTTATGGCTCAAGATATTCCCGATTACGCTTGGCGGGGGCAAACGGCTGTTTGCAGAGGGAACCATGCCCCAGGCCTTTAAACTCACAGAATCGAAAATCTCCCCTTTAGGCGTGATCTTTGCTAACTTCAAGCGCACAGGAGATGTCGAGACAGGTTCGTTCTGACCATTGACAAGCGAGTTCGAGGCCTAAATCTGCTTGCCCATCAGGACCATCAGCAGCGCTCGCGATTCGGATTTGGCGACATTGCGGATTTCATGCGGCTGGTCGGCGGTATAGCGGGCGGTCTCGCCTTTTCTCACCCGTTCAGATTCGGGGCCGGCCGTTACTTCCAGTTCCCCTTCAAGAACGGTGAGATGCTCGGTCGTGCGCGCCGTATGTGGGCTTGAAGTCATCACGCCGCCCGGTTTCAGGGCAAGTTCGTACCATTCCGTATCATTGACGAGGCTGGCGGGACCGAGAACCTTGAGGCTGTAATGTCCCTTGCTGTCATTGAGCACGGGGACGGAGGCGCCGCCGACAACCGTCAGGCTGTGGCCTGGTTCATCACCGCGGACAATATCATCAATAGTTTCGCCCAGCGCCTCGGCCAGACGCCAGACTGTGGCAAGGGTCGGGTTGGTCTCGTTCCGCTCGATCTGTGAGAGCATGGATTTCGACACGCCGCAGACCGCCGCAAGCTGGTCGAGGGTCAAATGCTTCTCTTTGCGCAGGCGATTAATGGTCTTGCCGACGGCCGGTGGGGTATTTATGCGATCTGACATTTTTCCGATTGACAGGAATTAAATCCGATATATCTTACTAAATACAGTATAACGGATTTTTTTCCTATTACCAGAGAAAACAGGTGATCTCATGTTCGCAATTGCCAAGACCAAAGCGACCCGCGGTATCTGGTCGGCCGCCCCCCAGCATCCGGGAACACCAGCGCGCGGTATGGTGACAGTGGACGTCATGGCCGCCGGGATTTGCGGCACCGATTACCATATTTACAACTGGGATAGTTGGTCCGCGGGCCGGGTACCGACCCCCATGGTCATCGGCCATGAATTCGTCGGTCATATCAGTGCGATCGGCGAGGGCGTCAGTGGCTATGCCCTTGGCGACCGGGTCTCGGCAGAATGCCATATCGCCTGCGGCACCTGCCATGCCTGCCGCACCGGGAATGCCCATATTTGCGAGAATACGAGTATTATTGGCGTCGATCGTCCCGGCGCCTTCGCCGAACAGGTCGAGGTGCCGGCGGCCAATCTCTGGCGCGTGCCGGATGCTATTCCGGACGTCCATGCCGCCGTGTTCGATCCGGTCGGCAACGCCATGCATATGGTGGCAACGGCGAAGGTAACGGCGAAACATGTGCTGATCGTTGGTGGTGGGCCCATCGGCCTGTTCGCGGCCGCCATCGCCAAAGCCCATGGCGCCCGTAGCGTGACGGTGCAGGAGCCCAATTCAGCCCGCGCCGACATTGCCCGGAGTCTCGGCCTTGACCTCGTTGTTGATCCCCGTGATCCGGCAAACCGGGCTCGGATCCTGACCTTGACAGAGGGTCGCGGACCCGAGGTTATCCTCGAAGTCAGCGGCAACGGTGCCGCTCTCAACGCCGCCCTTGATATAGCCGCGCCGGGGGCCGTTGTCGCCCTGCTCGGTATTCCCTCGGGGCCGGTAGAACTGGACCTCGGGGCGAAGGTAGTGATGAAGGGGATCAGCCTGCTCGGCATCACCGGGCGGCGGATGTATGAAACCTGGTATCAGGTGGAAGCCTTCATGCTGAAACACCCGGACCTGATGGACAAGGTGATCACCCATGTCCTGCCAGCGATTGACTTTCATCGCGGGTTTGAGTTGATGGATGAGGGAAGCTGCGGCAAGATCGTGCTTGATTTCCGGCAAATTGAACAAAGGTTATCCGCATGACCAATACCTTGATTGCCCGACTGAACGACGACCTTGAGGCCGCCGAAAAAAACGGCACCTACAAGAAGCTCAAGATCATTGAAAGCCCGATCAGCGACAAGATCTGGCTTGAGGGGAAGGGCGAGGTGACCTTGCTCTCCTCCAATGACTATCTCGGATTTGCCAACCACCCCGAGATTATCTCGACCGCCCGCGATGCGCTGTTGAGCTATGGCGCGAGCACGGCGTCGGTGCGTTTTATCTGCGGCACCCAGAGCGTTCATCAGACGCTGGAGGTCGATCTTGCCCGTTTTCACGGCACCGAGGCGGCACTGACCTATTCCTCCTGCTGGTCGGCCAATACCGGGCTGTTCGCGGCGATCACCACCGCCGATGACGTTATCCTCTCGGATGCGCTCAACCATGCCAGCCTGATTGACGGCATCCGCATGACCGCCAAGGGCGTCGTCCGCGATGTGTATAAGCATGCGGACATGGCGGATCTGGAAGCGAAGCTGCAGGCCCATGAAAACGCGCCTTCACGCTTGATCGTCACGGACGGTGTCTTCTCCATGGAAGGGGATATCGCGCCGCTCGATCAAATTGTCGCACTGGCCCGTAAATATGACGCACTTATCGTTCTCGATGATTCCCACGGCCTTGGCGTCATGGGCAAAACCGGCCATGGCACGGCGGAGCATTTCGGCGTCATGGACGGGATCGATATTTTCACCGGGACCCTCGGCAAGGCGCTTGGCGCCGGGACCGGCGGTTTTGTTGCCGGACCCCGGGCAGTGACCGAAACACTGATCCAGAAATCCCGCCCGCATCTCTTTTCCAACGCGTTGCCCGCGAGTGTAGCGGCGGCGGGCAGTAAGGCGCTGGAGCTGCTGGAACGCCATCCCGCCCTGGTCTCTGACCTTCAGGAAAAGGCCGCGAAATTCCGGGCACGCCTGAAAGATCTCGGGCTTAACCCGCTTGAAGGGGACAGTGCGGTTGTTCCGGTCATTGTCGGCGAAACCGCGACCGCGATCCGGCTCGCCGGGGAATTGCTGGATAAGGGTATTTTCGTCACCGGGTTCGGCTTTCCTGTCGTGCCCGAAGGCGAAGCCCGGCTCCGTTTTCAGATTTCCGCCGCCCATACGGAGGATGAATTGGAGGCAGCGGCAACGACCCTGAAAGACTGCCTGAACGCCCGGTAACAGCCTGAAAGTCCTTGTCGAGCTTGTCTTAGTTGGTGTCGTCCTCTAAACAGGGGAACCATTTCCCGCTGCTATACTTGCTGGACAATAAACCAACGTTAAGAGCCAATGCCGACACAAAAAGCATATGACTATATCATCATCGGCGCGGGATCGGCGGGCTCGGTGTTGGCGAACCGCCTGTCCGAGGATCGCGATGTCTCTGTCCTGCTGCTGGAGGCGGGCGGCCGCGCGCCGTGGTGGGACTGGCGCGTTCATATGCCTTCGGCGCTGAGCTATCCCATGCATTCGTCGTCCCTGTCCTGGCAATATTATACCGAGCCGCAGGAACATCTGAATAACCGCAAAATTTACTGGCCGCGCGGCAAGGGTCTCGGCGGCTCATCGTCAATCAACGGCATGTGCTATGTGCGCGGACATGCCCTCGATTATGATGGCTGGGCGGCTCTGCCGGGCCTTGAAAACTGGACCTATGCCGATTGCCTTCCGTATTTTCAAAAGGCGGAAACCTATGATCGCGGGGCTGATGACTATCGCGGCGGCGAGGGGCCGTTGAACGTTTCGGTTGGCCCTTGCGAAAATCAGCTTCATCACGCCTGGATGGAGGCGGGCCAGCAGGCAGGCTATCCCTTTTCCGCCGACATGAACGGGTTCCAGCAGGAGGGCATGGCGCGCATGGATATGACGGTCCATAAAGGTCGCCGCTGGAGCACGATGCTGGCCTATCTTGATCCTGTCCAGAGCCGCCCTAATCTCACCATTCTCACAAATGCCCACACGCGGCGGATCAATTTTGAGGGCACCACCGCAACCGGCGTCGATTACCTGAGGAACGGGCAGCGCGTCACAGTGGCGGCGACGCGGGAGGTGATCTCGGCGGCAGGCTCCCTTAATTCCCCACAATTGCTGATGATTTCGGGGGTTGGCCCGGCCGACCAGTTGCGCGGCTTCGACCTTCCGGTGATTGCCGACCTGCCCGGCGTCGGCGAAAACCTCCAGGATCATCTTGAACTCTATGTGCAGCAGGAATGCTTACAGCCGATCACGCTTTACAAAGTCATGTCACCGCTCGCCAAGCTAAAGGTCGGGCTGGAATGGATCCTGTTCAAGTCGGGCATCGGCGCCAGCAATCATTTCGAGGCCGGGGGCTTTATCCGTAGCGAGCCCGGGATCGAGCATCCGAACCTGCAATATCACTTCCTGCCCATGGCGGTGCGCTATGATGGCGGCAATCCCACGGACCGGCATGGATACCAAGCCCATGTCGGCCCAATGCGCAGTACCAGCGTTGGCTATATGCGGCTTCGAAGCGGCAATATTGACGATGCGCCGCTGCTGCAACCGAACTATAATTCGACGGAACAGGACCAGCGCGAACTTCGCGACGGGGTTAAGCTGACCCGCGAGATATTTGCGCAAGCCGGCTTCGATCCCTATCGCGGCACGGAGCTGGCGCCGGGCGCGGATGTCAAAACTGATGCCGAGATTGACGCCTTTGTCCGCGACGCCGTGGAAACGGCCTATCATCCCAGTTGCACCTGCAAGATGGGGGAGGATGCCATGGCCGTCGTCGATGGCGAGGGGCGGGTGCATGGCGTCGAGAATTTGCGGGTGGTCGACAGCTCGATCATGCCGAAGATCGTCAGCGGAAACCTGAATGCGCCGACGATTATGATGGCGGAGAAAATCGCTGATGCGATCCGGGGGCGCCCGCCGCTCCCGAAAAGTGACGCGCCTGTCTATCTGGCGGAAGACTGGCAGACACGCCAGCGGTGAGAACCACCGAGCAACAAATAAGGAATTGCAATGAGCACGACCAACCGACTATCGCTTTTTATCAACGGCAAGACCTGCCGGGCGCTTTCCGGGAAAAGTTTTGAGAATTTCAATCCAGCGACAGGAGCCAAGATATCCGATGTCGAGCTTGCCGGGGCCCGTGATATTGACAAGGCGATTATCGCCGCCCGCAAGGGATTTCAGGTCTGGTCGGCGATGACCGGGATGGAACGGGGACGGGTGCTGAAAAAGACCGCTGATATCCTCCGTGCCCGGCGGATGGAACTGGCCAAGGCGGAGGTTGCCGATACCGGCAAGCCGATTGCCGAGGCGCCGGAGGCGGATATCGACAGTGGTGCCGATGCGTTCGAGTTTTTTGGCGGTCTCGCCGCCGATATCACGGGCAGTCATCATGATCTCGGACCCGGCGCCTTCGCCTATACCCGGCGCGAGCCGATCGGCATCTGCGCCGGGATCGGGGCCTGGAACTATCCGTTGCAGATTGCCTGCTGGAAAACCGCGCCGGCATTGGCTGCGGGCAATGCGATGATCTTCAAGCCCTCCGACCTGACACCCACCAATGCGGTGACCCTTGCTGAGATATTGAAGGAGGCGGGGCTGCCCGCCGGTGTCTTCAACGTGGTTCAGGGTGGCGCGGAAACCGGGCATTTGCTGAGCAGCCATCCGGATATTGATAAAATATCCTTCACAGGCTCTGTGCCGACCGGACGGCGGGTACTGGCCGATGCCGCCACCACCGTCAAATATGTCACCATGGAGCTGGGCGGCAAGTCGCCCCTGATCGTGTTCGAGGACAGTCTGATTCACAACGCGGTCTCGGCGGCGATGAATGCGAATTTCTATACCCAGGGTGAGATTTGCTCCAACGGCACTCGCGTCTATGTGCATGAGGACGTGCATGACGCCTTCGTCTCTATCCTGAAAAGCCGGACGGAGGCAATGGTGATCGGCAACCCGATGAATACCAAAACCGACGTTGGGTCGCTGATCAATGCCGATCACCTTGAAAAGGTTCTCGAATATGTTCGCCTTGGTATCGAGGAGGGCGCCTATCTGGTCACCGGCGGTGAGAAAGTAACCGTCAAGGGCTGCGAGAAGGGGAATTTTATCTCGCCCGCCATTTTCACCGCCTGTCAGGACGATATGCGCATCTGCCGCGAGGAGATTTTCGGACCCGTCATGTCGATCATGTCGTTCAAGGATGAGGATGAGGTTATCAACCGCGCCAATGACACGGAATTCGGGCTCGCCGCCGGGGTGTTCACGCAAAATCTTTCCCGTGCCCACCGGGTTGTCGCCCGGCTTCGGGCCGGGACCTGCTGGATTAACAATTATAACCTGACGCCCGTGGGCGTTCCTTTCGGCGGCTATAAACAGTCCGGCATCGGCCGTGAAAATGCCGCCGAGGCACTCACCCATTTCACGCAGACGAAATCCGTCTATGTCGAGCTTGGAGACGTCGACTGCAGCTATTAGCATGGCTGCCATTCCGGCTCAGTGATTGACAAGGGCTTCTTTTCCGGGTGAAAAGAAATCCCTTGTCTTGTTCGAGTAGTCTCCCGATGGAAGCCTGGATACCGATTACCATATTTGCGGCCTTCTGTCAGAATGCCCGCACCGCCATGCAAAAATACCTGAAGGGTAGGCTGAGCACGGGCGGCGCAACCTATGTCCGGTTCATCTATGGCGCCCCATTTGCGTTTATCTATGTTCTTGCCCTCAATAATTTCGGCGGCTTTTCGACCCCTACACCCAACGCTAATTTTGCTGGGTTTGTAGCGCTGGGCGGCATCTCGCAGATTTTGGCAACCGGACTTTTACTTGCTCTGTTTAGCCTCAAGAATTTTGCCGTTGCCACCACCTATTCGAAAACCGAGACGGTGCAGGCGGCGGTCTTCGGCATCGTTATTCTGGGCGAGCATGTCGGCTCTGGCGCAGTTCTTGCCATCGCGGTCAGTTTTTTCGGTATCCTGCTGATCTCAATGTCGAGCAGTTCCTTTGGCTTTCGCGAATTCCTGTCCAGTTGGACCAGCAAGACGGCGGCGTTCGGCCTTCTGTCCGGCGCCCTGTTCGGCATCTCCGCTGTCAGCTATCGCGCCGCCGCACTTTCCCTTGGCGGCGAGGGGGTGGTAATGCAGGCGGCCTTTACGCTGGTTTGTGTGCTGTTTTTCCAGACCTTGGTTATGGGTGTCTATCTGCGCCTGCGCGAACCCGGCGAGATTTCCCGCGTTCTGGGCGCCTGGCGTATTGCCATCGTTGTCGGCCTGACCGGCATGCTCGGTTCCGCCGGCTGGTTCACGGCCATGACCCTGCAAAACGCCGCCTATGTTCGCGCCCTTGGGCAGGTCGAACTGGTGTTCACCTTTATTGCGTCGTATTTCTATTTCAAGGAAAAGACCAACAGGATTGAGGCGGCCGGTATCCTCTTTATCATTGGCGGCATTCTTCTGCTGCTGCTCGATTGAGGCGGTTCCCCCGACGGCATATTTTTTGCGAGAGGGCACAATCCGCGCTTTCGTTTTAAAATAAGCTGGTATATGGTTTTAAAATAAGTTGATATCAAACAATCGAGGATGCCGCCAATTGGGACAGGTCTACACAGCCCGTGAGATGATCGATAAACTGATCAGCTTTGATACCGTATCAAGAAATTCCAACCTCGCCCTGATCGATTTTGTCGCCGACTATCTTGCGGGGCATGGCATTGCCGCGAGCCGGGTTTTCAATGTCGATAAAACCAAGGCCAACCTCTATGCCACCGTCGGCCCGGATATTGAGGGCGGCGTTGTCCTCTCTGGCCATACGGACGTCGTGCCGGTGGACGGACAACCTTGGGTGACTGATCCCTTCACGGTGGTTGAGAAGGACGGAAAGCTCTACGGGCGCGGCACATCGGATATGAAGAGTTTTTCCGCGATCGCCCTGTCGCAGGTGCCGAACATGATTGAGAAGGGGCTGAAATTTCCCATTCATTTTGCGCTCTCCTATGACGAGGAAATCGGTTGCGTCGGCGCCCCCTCGATGATTGAGCAGCTCGCCGAAAGCCTGCCGAAGCCGCGCGCTGTTATCGTTGGCGAGCCAACGATGATGAATATCGTCTCCGCCCACAAGGGCATTATCACGCTCAAAACAACGGTTACGGGCCGAGAAGCCCATTCAAGTTTGGTCGAGGACGGGGTTAGCGCCGTGATGACGGCGGCCCGGCTGATCACTTTCATTGCTGACATGATGGCCGAAAACAAGGCCCGCTCAACCTCCGACAGCCGCTTTTCGCCCGCATATACGACATTGCATTGCGGTGTGGTCAATGGCGGTACAGCGGCGAATATTATTTCGCGCCAATGTACTTTTCTCTGGGACATCCGTCATATTCCGGAAGATGATCCGATGAGCTTCGTCACTCGCTTCAACGATTATTGCAACACGGAAGTGCTGCCGGATTTGCGCAAGATTGCGCCAGAGGCCGATATCGTTAGCGAGATTTCCGCGCGGGTGCCTGCGCTTGCCGCTGAGATAGACGGCGAAGCGGAAATGCTGTGCAAGGCCATCACGGGTGAGAATAAGACATCGGCTGTGTCCTACGGGGCGGAGGCCGGGCAGTTTCAGGGCGCTGGATTTTCGACCGTTATCTGCGGACCGGGGTCCATCGGTGTCGCCCATCAGCCAAACGAGTATATCGAGATTACCCAGATTGTCGCAGCGGAGCGGTTTATCGTCAAACTGATCGACAGGCTGGCCGCATAATAGGTGGAATGCAATGGACAGGGAAATGACTATTGGCTAATCTCAATATTAGAAACTGTGCAATAAAAGCAATAAACAGTCACAGCAAACTGCCCATACGGGCATGGACAAGTGAAACTAGGTAGCAATTAAAAGGGAGTTGTTATGAAACTACGTACCGGAATATTAACCGCGGCTATGGTCGCTGCACTTGCAGTGGCATCGCCGGTCAAGGCTGAAACCTTTAAATATGCGTTTCAGGGGAACCTGAGTTCTCTCGATCCGCATTCATTGAATGAATCTTTCCTGCTGGGTACGCTCGGCAACGTGTATGAAGGCCTTGTTCTGTATGACCCGGATTTGAAAATCATTCCGGGCCTTGCTGAATCCTGGAAACTCCTGACGCCGACAACCTGGGAATTCAAGCTACGTAAGGGTGTAAAATTTCACGACGGTCAAGACTTTAACGCCGACGATGTGATTTTCTCCTGGCAGCGCGCCGGAAGCGAAGGCTCTGACCAGAAAGTCCGTAGCGGTCAGATCAAGAATATCACCAAGGTGGATGATTATACAATTGTCGTTGAAACACCGGCACCGAACCCGATTTTGGTACAGGATATGCCTTACCTGTTTATCATGGACAAGGAATGGTCCGAAGAACATAACACAACGACCTCGACGAGTGCGGCCGGTGACAATGCCGGAAACTATGCCAACCTGCACGCCAACGGCACGGGACCTTTCCGGATTGAAAGCCATCAGCCCGACGTAAAAACCGTTCTGGTGCGTAACGAGAACTACTGGAAGGACATCCCGTCCAACGTCACTGAAGTCGACTTTACCCCGATCAAGGAAGCCCCGACACGGGTTGCTGCCCTGATTTCCGGTGAGCTTGATATGGTGTATCCGGTTCCGGTGCAAGATTGGTCCCGTCTCGAAAAGGCCGACGGTGTATCCGCACTGACCGGTCCGGAAGCCCGGACAATTTTCATTGGCTTTGACCAGGGCCGGGATGAATTGCTCTATTCCAACATCAAGGGCAAGAACCCGTTCAAGGATCAGCGCGTCCGCGCCGCCTTCGTTCATGCGATCAACCTTGACGCCATCAAGGAAAAGATCATGCGCGGTGCAGCAACTCCGACCGGTCTGCTGGCAGCCCCGCAGATCAACGGTTTTGTTGAATCTTTGAATACGCCTTATGCCTACGATCCGGAAAAATCAAAAGCCCTGCTCGCAGAGGCTGGCTATCCGGACGGGTTTGAAGTCACGCTCGACTGCCCGAACAACCGCTATGTCAATGACGAGAAGATTTGTCAGGCCGTGACTTCCATGCTCGCGAAAGTCGGTGTGAAGGTTGATCTGCTGGCGCAACCGAAATCCAAGTATTTCGGCAAGGTTCTGGCAACCAGCGGCTATGACACCAGCTTCTATCTGCTGGGCTGGACGCCGGGCTCGATGGACGTGGAGAATGTTCTCTCGTCCCTGATCGTCTGTCAGGATCCGGAAAACAAGCGCGGTATGTTCAATCTTGGTAACTACTGCAACCCGAAGGTCGATGAACTGACTGCCGCAATCGGCAGCGAAACGGATCAGGTGAAACGCAACGCCATGATCAAGGAAGCCTTCACGATTGTGAAAGATGAAGTTGGTTATATGCCTATTCATCAGCAGCCGCTTTCCTGGGGCGTGAGTGATCGCGTGAAGGTCAATCAGCGTGCGGATAACGGTCTTGATTTCCGGTATGTCACCGTTAAGAAATAATACTGCATGTCGGGGCCCCTTTTAATCGTGGGGCCCCGCCTATTTTTGCACTTTGACAGTGACATAATATGATTTCTTTTATTTTTAAGCGGCTCGTGCAATCGGTTATCGTAATGCTGACGGTTGCCCTCATTGCCTTTTCCATGTTTCGCTTTGTCGGCGATCCCATCAATAACATGGTGGGGCAGGATACGAGCCAGGCCGACCGGCTCGATTTGACTGAAAGGCTGGGTTTGAATGACCCGTTTCTCGTCCAGTTCGGCCGTTTTGCGCTCAATGCGGCAGAGGGGAATTTCGGCATATCTTATAAATACCGGCAACCGGTGAGCAAGCTGATCCTCGAACGATTATCGGCGACGCTGGAGCTGTCCTTGGTATCTGCTATTCTTGCCCTTGTGATCGGTATTCCCTGCGGCGTCTATACGGCGCTTAAATCAAAGGGATTACTGTCGAAAGGTATCATGACGCTCTCGCTGATCGGGGTGTCCCTGCCGACCTTCCTGATCGGTATCCTGCTGATCCTGTTCTTTGGCGTGATGTTACGCTGGTTGCCGACCTTCGGCCGCGGCGATGTGGTTGCGCTTGGCTGGTGGACAACCGGATTCCTGACTGCGTCGGGCCTGAAATCCCTGATCCTCCCGTCGATCACGCTGGCGTTGTTCCAGATGACATTGATCATGCGGCTGGTGCGCGCCGAGATGCTGGAAGTGCTGCGCACCGATTTTGTCAAGTTCGCCCGTGCCCGTGGCCTGCCTGACCGGGTGGTTCATTTCAAGCATGCTCTCAAGAATACGCTGGTGCCGGTCATTACCATAACCGGCCTGCAACTTGGCTCCCTGATTGCCTTCGCCATCATCACCGAGAGCGTGTTCCAGTGGCCGGGGATGGGACTGCTGTTTATCCAGGCGATCGCCGATGTCGATATTCCGATTATGGCGGCCTATCTGGTCATGATCGCTTTCTTTTTTGTCATCATCAATATGGTGGTTGATATCCTCTATTATACCGTCGATCCGCGCTTGCGCGCCGATAGCGCGTGAGGGGTCAGGTCATGGAAGACATAATAGAAAAGTCACGGATGGCACGTTTTTTTGATAGTGACATCTGGTACAGCTTCCGGAAAAACCCGGTGGCTATCATTTCGGCACTTGTTACCCTGCTGATGATCTTTTCAGCGATATTCGCCCCCTGGATTGCGCCGCATGACCCGTTTGATCTTGCCAAGATCAGCATTATGGATTCGAACATACCGCCTGCCTGGAATGCCGCTGGAGATTCGAACTTTCTATTGGGCACGGATGATCAGGGACGGGGTATTCTGTCGACGATCCTTTTTGGCGCCCGCATATCGCTTCTTGTCGGTTTCTCTTCGGTTATTTTCTCAATGGTCGTTGGCATCGCCCTTGGCTTGATTAGTGGATATGTTGGCGGTCGGACGGATGCGATTATTATGCGTATTGCCGATATTCAGCTGTCGTTTCCCGCTATCCTGATTGCCTTGCTGGTCGATGGGGTTGCGCGGGGGATCGTACCGTCGGAGCTTCATGCGGATATTTCCATTTACGTCCTCATCTTCGCTATCGGAATTTCCGGCTGGGTTCAGTATGCGCGGACGGTTCGTGGCTCTACCCTGGTTGAGAAAAGCAAGGAATACGTGCAGGCGGCGCGGGTGATCGGGATCCGCCCGACAACCATCCTGAGACGCCATATACTGCCCAATGTGATGGGGCCGGTGATGGTGATTGCGACCATTCATCTTGCCATCGCCATCATCACCGAAGCGACGCTCTCCTTCCTTGGGGTCGGGGTGCCGCCGACGACTCCCTCCCTCGGAACCTTGATCCGCATCGGTAACGAGTACCTGTTTTCGGGCGACTGGTGGATCACGATTTTTCCAGGGCTGGCACTTGTCATTCTCGTGCTGGCGGTAAACCTGCTGGGCGACTGGATGCGCGATGCCCTCAATCCGAAGCTGCGCTAGGGACCCCGGTATGGATTTGCTTAATATCAATAATCTCAGGATTGAATTTCCAAGCCGCCACGGCACGGTTATTGCGGTCGATGACGTGACCCTGACGGTCCAGCCCGGTGAGGTACTCGGCGTGGTTGGCGAATCCGGGGCGGGAAAGTCAACCATCGGCAACGCGGTTATCGGCCTGCTGGAGCCGCCCGGCAAAATGACCGCAGGCCATGTCCTGCTCAAGCAGGAGCAGATCGATACCTTGGCGCCGGAGGCCAAGCGAAAAATCCGCGGGCGCCGGATCGGCATGATTTTTCAGGATCCGCTGACCTCCCTCGATCCACTGCAGACAATCGAGCAGCAACTGATCGAGACGATTGACCTGCATCTGAAGCTCGGCGAGAAGAAATCACGTGCCCGCGCAATTGATCTGCTGCATCAGGTTGGCATTCCCGATCCGGAAAACCGGATCAAGAACTATCCGCACCAGTTTTCGGGGGGGATGCGCCAACGCGTGGTCATCGCCCTCGCGCTTTGCGCCGAGCCCGAGGTGATCATTGCCGATGAGCCGACCACCGCGCTCGATGTTTCTATTCAGGCGCAGATCCTTGAGCTGATGCGCAGGCTGTGCAAGGACAAGCAGGTCGGTATGCTGATCATCACCCATGACATGGGGGTGATTGCTGAAATCACCGACCGGGTGGCGGTGATGTATCATGGCCGGTTGGTGGAAGAGGGAACGACCGCCAAAATTCTCGGTAACCCCGATCATCCCTATACACAGAGCCTGATTAGCGCCGTGCCGCGTCCCGATGTGCGGTTGAAACGCTTTCCCATGGTCGATTATATCGAGAAGGAAGGCGAGCGGAAGAAGCTGCTCGATCTATCCACTCATTGGCTTGGAAAGGTCCGCGATTTCGATACGGTAGAGGGCCCGTTACTGAGCCTTCGTAATCTCGTCATGACGTTTGTGACCAAACCTGCCTTGCTCAAGCGGAACCGGGTAACGTTCAACGCCGTCGATGATGTGTCCTTCGATATCGAGCAGGGCGAGGTTTTCGGGCTTGTCGGCGAAAGTGGTAGCGGCAAGTCGACTGTCGCCCGGATGATCTGCAGCCTCTATACCCCGGCGGCGGGCTCCGTGAATTTTGCTGGAACAGACTTGACGAAAATCAAGTCGGAAACCGAGCGGGATTACTATCGCCGTCAGATGCAGATGATTTTCCAGGATCCGTTCTCGTCCCTGAACGGGCGGATGCGGGTGATGGATATTGTCGCCGAGCCGATCCGCTTTCACAAGCTTGCCTCTTCCCGCCGTGAGGTGGAACAGATTGTCATGGATCTTCTTGATCATGTTGGTCTCGGCGCCCAGGCTGCTTTACGCTTTCCCCATGAATTCTCCGGCGGCCAGCGGCAGCGCATTTCGATTGCGCGCGCCCTTGCAACCCGCCCGCGCTTCCTGATCTGTGACGAGCCGACCTCGGCTCTCGACGTGTCCATTCAGGCGCAAATCCTCAACCTCCTGAAAGACTTACAGGAGGAGCTGGGCCTGACCATGCTGTTTATCAGCCATGATCTGCCGGTGATCCGGCAGATGTGCGACCGAGTCGGGGTGATGAAAACCGGCAAGCTGGTCGAGGTCTCGGCGACGGAGGATCTGTTCGAAAACCCGACCGCCGCCTATACCCGTGAATTGCTCGACTTGATGCCACGTCTCGACCAGCTGTCCCACGAGGGACTGGAACTGGAGTAGGGAGGACCGGGTTTCAGAGTTTCACGGTCATGAAAAAACTGTTCGGATCGTCCCGGTAATCCGCAAACGGTCCACATTCGACAAAGCCATGACGGGTATAAAGGGAGCGAGCCGGTTGAAACCCCGGCTGTGATCCCGTTTCAAGATAGAGATCCCGGTATCCGCGCCGCCGTGCCGTCGCCATGACATGCATGAGAAGGGCCGCCGCGACGCCCTTTCCGCGATGACTTGCGGTCGTATGCATGGATTTTATCTCGCCGGTTGACACCGTCAATTCTCGGAGCGCAGCGCACCCCCTTAATTCCCCATCGGCGTCAGCGCGCCAGAACGTGATATCCGGCGCCCGTAATCCGTCGAGGTTCAGGGCATGGATGCTGTCCGGCGGAGACAGGGTGCGCATGAGGGTCAGGTGAGCCGATAGCAGGGCAATGATCTCCTCCGTACGGACATCATCGCACCTGATTGTCAGCGTCTCCGTCATTTTTCCGCGTGCAGGCCTTTTATCGCCATATCGACGACAGATATGCCACGCTCCCAGATCATCTGTTTCCAGTCATCTGCATCGCCATAGAACGCATCGCGGACCTGCTTTTTGATGTCGCGACCCTGCTCGCTGTTGATATCACCCTTGATATAAAGCCAGTTATCGGCCCGGAGCGCGTTCAGAACTTCCAGAATTGGCTTCGTGCCATATTCGATGGCTGTGCAGGTGGCCTGCGCCTTCGGGGCGCTTTCGCAGATACCGATGTCGATGGTGCCGCGCACGACGGCCGAGGTGGAGGTTCCCGCCTCCGGTGAAGTCACATCATCGCCATACCAGTTTTTGGCGCGGGACAGGCCATTGGGATCACCGACATAGATCAGTTCCCCATGGCCATAGGGGCCAAGCCCTGTGTGGAAATCCATCATGGCAATATGTGTGGCATTACCCGCATGTTTTTTGACAATCGCGCGGAGCGTCTTGTTACTCCAGGCGGCCTCGACCCCACCAAAGAATAGGCCGTTGGCGCGGATATGCTGGCCGCCAGAGACGGCTTGCTGATAGGTACCGATGCCCTTTTTTTCGATATAATCCTGAATGTCCTTTTCCGCCTGCTTGAAGGCCGGGCCGTTCCAGTCATCCGGTACGAGCATATCATGCACTTCCGCATAGTCAGGATTTTCAGGAAGACCTTTGTCGTAATCGAGAAAATTACGGTTGAGATCGATATTGTCCTCATTGACCCGGCGGATATGGGAAAATCCATAAGGGTTTATGGCATGAACGAGGACAACCGCCACATCTTCCGGCAGGTTATTCAGCATGTCTTCGCGCAGCATGCCGACCTGAACCCCGGAGCCGCAAAACCCTTCGCCGCCGTGGGTGGCGGAGGAAACGAACAGGACCTTGGCTGCCTTTTCGGGGCCGATCCGCACCGCATCCATATAAAGTGATTCCCCGTCGGCACCCTTGGCCTTGTCATTGAGGTTGTTTTCAACGGAAAGTCCTTGCGCCGCGCAAGCTTCAAGAAATTTGGCCCGGGCCTCGGCATAGGTCGCGGAAAAATAGCTGGATATGGTCATGGTGGAAAGATTCCTTATGGTAGCGATTTTTTATCATTATTCGGTTATTTCATATCAGCATTGGGCAGGGACAGATCGAGCTTTTTCGGCCCGGGACGGAAAAGCATTTGCACCTGTTGCGGCCGACATTCTATGCTATTGCGAATGCGGATAAAATGCATCCAAAAAAAGCACGGGAGACGAAAATGGATGAGGCCCCCTATATAATCTTTGGTTCTGAATATTCGCCCTTTTCTGTCAAGCTACGCTCTTATTTCCGCTATAAGGACATTCCTCACGAATGGCGGCCGCGGACGCTGGATAATCAGGAAGAATTCAAGGCTCTGGCGAAGCTGCCGCTGATCCCGTTGGTGCAGGGGCCGGACAACGAGGTAATGCAGGATTCAACGCCGATAATCGAGCGCATGGAAGCGCGTTTCCCGGACCGCCCGATCCAGCCGCCATCATCGATGCTTGCCTATCTGTCTAGCCTGCTGGAAGACTACGCCGATGAATGGGTCAACAAGCCGATGTTCCATTACCGTTGGTGGCGGGATGAGGACCAGATTGCGGTCAGCGATGGGCTGGCGCGTGCGGTCATGCCCAACGGGGAGCGGGCGGCGCAGGACGCTCTCGCCACCCAGTTGCGTGCCCGTATGGTCCCGCGGCTGAGTTTCGTCGGCTCTCATGAGGGCACGAAGGATATTATCGAAGCATCGTTTATGGAGCTGATCGCGCTTCTTGAAACCCATTTGGCGGGGCGGGCCTATCTGTTCGGCGGGCAGCCGTCGCTCGCGGATTTTGGTCTTTTCGGGCAGATTTATTGTTGCCTGCAACAGCCGACGACGGAAAAAATCCTGCGCGAGGCGCATCCGCGCCTGATCGACTGGATCGACCTTATGCTGTCCCCGGAGCGCAAAGGCGACTGGGAAAGCTGGGATATGCTGGCGCCGACGCTGGAACCCGTTCTCAAAAACCAGGTGGGGGCAATTTATCTGCCCTGGAGTGCGGCGAACGCCAAGGCGGTGACGGAGGATGCCGGGGACTTTACCGCCCTGATCAAGGGTGCGAAATTCAGCCAGCAGACCGTGAAATACTCAGCAAAGGCGCTGCAGACCCTCAAAACCAGACTTGCGACCCTTGAGGAGCGGGGCGATCTTGATGATATTTTGCTCAAGACGGGCTGCCTGCAACCTTTGGTATCAGAAAGTTGGTAGTCCGGCGGCAGGGCGATCATAATTTTGCCTTAATCGAAAGGCACCATTAAAATCAGTTTAATCAGGGACTTTCAGCGGCTGCACGGGCGTGAGGCTTGTGCGGGTACTGATATATATTTGTCTTTTTAAAAATTAATAAAAACTAGACATAATAATATGTTATAGGATATTTCTATGAAAGAAGAAGAGCGATAATTTCTGACAAATAGATTTATTTCTATGTTTTAAACTGGTATGTCGGTGAATATTGGTGTAGGGTCGCGTCAATTGTATCGTAACCTGTAATATAAAGATTAAACGGAGTGATCGCGTGGCCAGGATAGGGGCGCTTGTAAAAGCTGGAGTTGTAAATACCGAAGGGTATTATACCCTTGGGGGTCGACTGGCCCTTGATTTTGCCAATAGCCGCGAGCGGATCGGACGGGAGTTGGACGGTCTCGCAAGTTTTGAGGATCTTCTCACCTTTTTAAAATCCCATAAACTATTGCATGAGGATGAGGCATCGGAGCTGCATATGTTCCTTTTCCAGAACCCGACGCGCTGCCAGCAGGTGGTCGAGACCATTCTTAATTTACGCGCCGGTTTTTGTCAGGTGCTGACAGATCTCGCAGCCGGCTGGCCGGTCAACCCTGATTTTCTTGAGGAGATAAATAGCCGCCTTGAGGGCTTTAAAAGCTATCTTCGGCTTGAGCCCACGGATAGTGGTGGGATGGAGCTAAAAACTATCATTGACGAGGATGGCCCGGAAAAGCTGGTTTTCCCGATCCTGCGTGACATTGCCGATTTTCTGGGCTCGGATCACGTCGAGAAAACGAAAACCTGCGCCAGTGACGATTGCAACCTCTATTTCATCAACCTGTCCCGTAACGGCCGTCGCCGCTGGTGCTCGATGGCCACCTGTGGCAATCGCGCCAAGGTCAATGCCTATCTAAAACGTCAGGACGCCTGAGGTCAGGCATCGGCGAGGGCGCGGTCCCGCAGCAATTTCTTCTGCACTTTTCCCATGGTGTTACGCGGCAAATCCTCGACGATATAGACCTGTTTCGGCACCTTGAAATTGGCGAGTTTTTCCTTGATATAGGCGGTGACGGTCTCGGCCGTCAGGGTCGCCCCGGCGTCATCGTCGGCGGCAACGACAAAGGCAACCACCGCCTCACCGAAATCCGGGTCCGGACGGCCGACGACGGCGCTTTCTGCGACCCCCGGCATGTCATCGATGAAGCTTTCAATCTCCTTCGGATAGACGTTATAGCCGCCGGAAATAATCAGGTCTTTCGCCCGCCCGACGATGCGGTAATATCCATCCTCGCCCTTTTGCGTCATGTCACCGGTGATAAAGTAACCGTCGGGGCGAAATTCCGCCGCCGTCTTTTCCGGCATCTGCCAGTAGCCCTTGAAGACGTTCGGGCCTTTGATCTCAAGGATACCGATTTCCCCGTCGGCGAGAATCCGGCCGTCCTCATCCGCAATCCGCACGTCATTGTCGAGCGGGAAGCCAACGGTTCCTGCCTTGCGCTCGCCGTCATAGGGGTTTGTGGTGATCATGCCCGCTTCGGTCATGCCGTAGCGCTCCAGAATGACATGGCCCGTGCGCGCCGAAAAGGCGTTGAACGTCTCCTCCAGCAGTGGGGCCGAGCCGGCGGTGAACAGGCGCATGGTGCGGCAGGCGTCTTTCGTGAGCGTCGCTTCCGCCAGCAGCCGCACATAAAAGGTCGGAACCCCCATGAAAACGGTCGCCTTGGGCAGGTTTTCAATCACGGCTTTTGCGTCGAAGCGGGTCAGAAAAATGACCTTGTTAGCATTGAGGAAGGCGCAATGCAGCGCCACGAACAGGCCATGGACATGAAAAATCGGCAACGCGTGCAGCAGCACGTCGTCCGCCTCGAAATGCCAGGCGCGATGCAGGGACAACGCGTTAGAGGCAAGATTGTTATGGGTCAGCATCGCCCCCTTGGAGCGCCCGGTGGTGCCGGAGGTGTAAAGGATCGCCGCAAGGTCGTCACCGGTGCGGACGACGGTATCAAAATGGCCTGGGAAGCTGACCGCGCCAGTCATCAGGCTGCCTTTCCCGGCCTCATCGAGAGTGAGAACCTCCTTCACCCCCGCAGTCGCGGCAATATCGCGGATGCTCTCCAGTGAGGCGGGGTCGCAGACAACGAGGGCGGGGGAGGCGTCGGTCAGAAAATACTCGATCTCCGCTGCCTTGTAGGCGGTATTGAGTGGCAGGTAAACCAGGCCTGCGCGCAGGCAGCCAAGATAGAGGATCACCGCCTCCACCGACTTGCCAACCTGTACGGCAACACGGTCGCCGGGCAGGGCCCCCTGCTGGAGCAGGAAATAGGCAATCCGCGCCGACGCCGCATGAACATCGGCGTAGCTGTAGCGGGCGATATCGGGACCCTCGAATGCCGTTTGCGTCATATCGTCGGGAAAACGGCTTTCAAACAGGCTGTAGAGATTCTTATCAGGCACGGATCAACTTTCATTTTGGGCAAGACAGCCCAATGGATGTAGTAAAAATCGTGCATCGGCGCAAGATTTTGTTGTGAGACGGCCCGTTGGACGCCTTCCGGAAATTTTACACAATTTACTTTAATCTGTCTTCAAATTGACCAATTTCTGTTTATGATAGGACAGTACTGAAAATATTCATTGAACGTTTCTTCTCACCTTAGCTTTACTCCCGATTGAGATTTTAATGGCCCCGACATTTGTTTCCCAGATATTCAATTCGATTGCCGACGCCGGACGCGACCTGCTCGACATCCGGGGTGGCAAGGCACGGAACCACAGCATTATCGGCCTTTGCCGTGATCTGTTGACGCAGAAAGGCGAAGCCTCGGGCATCGCGCTTGCGCGCGAGGTTGTCGAGGTCTGGCGCGCCCTGCCGGAGGCAGATCGGCTTGGGTTTTTCGAGTTCCTGAACGCGGAAATGGCCCCGGACCAGAAACGCATCGAGGAGGCCGTCGCCGCCTATCATACGGACGCCACACCTGAGAATTACGAACGCCTCACGAAGGCGATTGAGGCACCGCGCCAGGAACTGATGCGGCGGATTAATTTTGCGCCCGGCGGCACGGAAACCATCGTTGACATGCGTAAATTTCTGGTTGGGACGTTGCGCGCACATCCGGAACTGAAAGCCGTCGATAATGATTTGCGGCATCTGCTGACCTCCTGGTTTAACCGCGGCTTCCTCGCCTTGCGGCGGATTGACTGGCGCACCCCGGCGGTCATCCTCGAAAAACTGATCGAGTATGAGGCGGTCCATGCGATTGCCGGCTGGGAGGACTTACGCCGCCGTCTCGATCAGGACCGGCGCTGCTTTGCATTTTTTCACCCCGCGCTACCCGACGAGCCGCTGATCTTTGTCGAGGTCGCCCTGGTCAAGGGCCTCTCCGGTGCCGTGCAGCCGCTGCTGTCGCCGGAGACGGAGCGGGATGACCCGACCAAGGTCGATACGGCGATTTTTTATTCCATCAGCAATTGCCAGGACGGCCTGAAAGGTATTTCCTTCGGAAACTTCCTGATCAAGCAGGTGGTTGCTGAACTGTCGGCCGAGCTTCCCAACCTCAAGCATTTTGCCACCCTGTCGCCGGTTCCGGGGTTTCGCAAATGGCTGGCGGGCACCTCGGGCAAGGTCGGTCGTGTCTCCGCGACGAAATGCACCCGGGTCAAGGAAACGCTGGAGGAGCCGGGCTGGCAGGACGATACGAAGAACGTTGACGAAATCCGCGAGCCGCTTGAACAGCTGGTCGCCCATTATCTCGTCAATGAAAAATCCCGCGGTCGCCCGATCGACCCGGTCTCCCGGTTCCACCTTGGCAACGGTGCCCGGCTGGAGCGGATCAATTGGCTGGGCGACAACTCCGCCAACGGCATGGCCCAGTCGGGGGGCGTGCTGGTGAACTACTATTATGACCTTCGCGATATCGAGCGAAACCATGAAGCCTATATCAACGAGAAGAAGGTTGTTACGTCCTCGGCAATCCAGTCGCTGGCGAAATTGGCGAAAAAATAACCACGTCATGAAAAAATTTCTATCGACGGAGCGGGGGCATTGCTTATAATTGCCCTCAACAATAGGTAGATCCATTAATAATTAAGAAAAGGAAAGAACATGTCGGATCAGAAAATGCTCGCAGGTAAAGTCGTTGTTGTCACCGGGGCCGGGCGCGGAATTGGCCGGGGAATTGCCATAATGTGCGCCGCCCAGGGCGCCAAGGTTGTGGTCAATGATCTCGGCGGTTCAGAGCAGGGCGACGGCGCCGACCAGATTCCCGCGCTTGAGGTGGTCAAGACCATCACTGACGCTGGCGGCGAGGCTGTCGCTAATTTCGGCAATGTCGCCAGCTCCGATGATGCCGGCGCGATGATCGAGACCGCCCGTAGCGAATTCGGCAGCATCGACTGCATCGTCAATAACGCTGGTATCCTGCGCGACGTTATCTTCCATAAAATGAGCGAGGAACAGTTTGATGCGGTCATCGCTGTTCACCTGAAGGGCAGCTTTAATGTCAGCCGCGCCGCCGCGCCGTATTTCCGCGAGCAGCAGAGCGGCTCTTTCGTTCACATGACCTCAACCTCCGGCCTTATCGGCAACTTCGGTCAGGCCAACTATGCCGCCGCCAAGCTGGGCATTGCCGGGCTATCACGTTCCATCGCGCTTGATATGTCGCGCTTTAATGTGCGCTCCAATTGCATCTCGCCGTTTGCCTGGTCGCGCCTTATTGGCACCATTCCTCAAGGCACGGACGCCGAGCGGGAGCGCGTCGCCAAGATCCAGCAGATGACGCCGGAGAAAATTGCCCCGCTCGCTGTTTATCTTCTGTCAGAGCAGGCCGCCAAAATCACCGGCCAGATTTTTGTTGTCCGTAATAACGAGATTTGCCTGATGAGCCAGCCGCGCCCGATCCGCAACCTGCAGGCTTCCGAAGGCTGGACGCCGGAAAGCGTTGCTGCGCGCTTCGGCCCGGCTGTTGAATCCTCCCTCGTGCCGCTGGAACGCTCCGGTGATGTTTTCTGCTGGGATCCGGTATAAGGAGGGCGGCGGACATGACCATTGATTATGACAAGTTGATCAACTGGAAATTCGAGGATATTGAGCAAACCTATACGTTCAAGGATACGATTCTATATGCGCTCGGGGTCGGGGTTTCCATGGACCCGCTCGATATGGACCAGCTCCGCTTCACCTATGAGGAGGAGTTGCAGGCCCTGCCGACGATGGCAGTGGTTCTCGCCTATCCCGGCTTTTTTCTCAAAGATCCGGAGTTCGGCATCGACTGGGTGAAAGTCCTGCATGGGGAGCAGGGGATTGAGATCCACAAGCCACTTCCCGCCGAAGGCACCGTCATCGGCACCACAAAGATCACCGAGATCATTGACAAGGGCGAGGGCAAGGGCGCGCTGATGTATTCCACGCGCGAGGTCCGGGAAAAAACGAGCGGCGATCTGCTCGCGACCCTCACCTCGACAACCTTCTGTCGCGGCGATGGTGGCTTCGGCGGACCGGCCGTCTCGGCACCAAAACCGCACGAGCTTCCCGACCGGAAGGCCGATGCGGTCGTTGAATTGCCGACGCTGGATCAGGCGGCGCTCATCTATCGGCTGAGCGGGGATTTCAATCCGCTCCATGCCGATCCGCGCGTCGCCACAAGCGCCGGTTTCAAGGCGCCGATCCTGCATGGCCTCTGCTCTCTTGGCGTTGCCGGACATGCGATCCTCAAGCAGGCCTGTGGCTATAATCCGTCAAAACTTAAATCACTGGGCCTGCGGTTCTCTGCGCCAGTCTATCCCGGCGAAACGATCGTCACCGAAATATGGCAAGACGGAAACAGGGCTTCTTTCCGCTGTAAGGTGAAAGAGCGGGATCTGGTGGTCCTGAATAATGGATATGCCGAAATCGGCTGACGCGACCAATTTAAATTATGAAGCGGCAGGATTTAGGTGAATTCTGCCGCTTCTTCTTTCAGCCGCGGTGCACACCGACTGGCTCAACAAAGGAAAAATACCGATGGATGTTGAAGAAGCAATCCGTTCCCGTCGATCAATCCGTGCCTTTACGGATCAGCCTGTCGATCGGTCCAAAATCGAGAAGGTTCTGGAAATTTCACAGCGCGCGCCGAGCGGTACGAACACCCAGCCCTGGCATACCTATATCTGCACCGGTGACGTGCGTGATGCCATCTCCCGCGATGTACAGGAACTAGTGGGCCGCGGCGATGCCCGGAAATATGAGGATTATGATTATTACCCTCCCGTCTGGAATGACATCCATCGCGACCGACGGCGCGGGGTTGGCTGGAGCCTTTACGGCCTGCTGGGAATTGAAAAAGGCGACAGGGAAGGCGCGGCACGCCAGTCGAAGCGAAATTTCAAATTTTTCGATGCGCCTGTTGGGCTGTTTTTTACGGTGGACGCCTATCTTGGACGAGGAAGCTGGTTTGACGCTGGCCTTTACATGCAGACGGTGATGCTGGCGGCCCGCGGGGAAGGCCTGCATACCTGTCCTCAGGCGGCCTGGATTTCCTTTCAGGAACCGATTTTCCGTCACCTGAATATCCCGGACGATCAGGTGCTGGTCTCTGGCATGGCTATGGGATATGAAAAGACGGACGCCATAGAAAATACATTGGTGAGCGAGCGCGAGGATGTGGCGAATGTCACTCATTATGTTGGCTTTGATTAAGGTTTGAGCCTTGAATTCCCGTTTTTCTCTCTTTCAGGCATCTCACAGAAAGCGGGTCAGGCAATCATGGCAGGAGCCCTATTATGAAAGTTTCAGAAGCGATTAACTCGCGGATAACTGTTCGGCAGTTTCTGGGCACGCCGGTGCCAGAGGAGACCGTCCGGGCGATACTCGAAACTGCGAAGCGGGCGCCCTCAGGTGGCAACCTCCAGCCCTGGAACGTCCATGTGATGACAGGCGTGCCGCTTCAGGCGCTGATCGACGATGTTAGTGCCAAGCGGCAGAACGGCGTCGTCGAGACCCCGGAATATAAAGTCTATCCGCCGGAACTCGTCGATCCCTACAGGACCCGGCGGCGGGTTGTCGGGCAGGCGCTCTATGAACTGATAGGCGTTGCACGGGGGGACTTGCCCGGCAAGCTCAAGCAGCTGTCGCGTAATTACCGGTTTTTTGATGCGCCAATCGGCCTCTTTTTCATCCTCCACCGGCAAATGGAAATCGGGCAATATGCCGATGTCGGTATGTTCATGCAGAATATCATGCTGCTGGCGCGCGAATATGGCCTGCATACCTGCCCGCAGGAGGCCTGGGCTCAATGGCCGGAAACCACCCGCGAGCATCTCGGGCTCGCCGATCATGAAATGCTGTTTTGCGGCATGGCGCTTGGCTATATGGATGAAGAGGCGGTTATCAACGACCTCCGGACCGAGCGGGAAGATTTCGAGAATTTTGTAACCCTGCATGGCTTCGGATCACGAAATGGGAAATGCTATGGACGAAGATATCATCGAGCCGATCCGGCAGACCGTACGCCAACTCTGCACCCGGTTTCCGGGGGCCTACTGGCGGCAGAAGGATCGCGAGCGCGCGTACCCCACGGAATTTGTCGAGGCCCTGACCAAAGCGGGGCTGCTGTCGTCGCTGATCCCGGAGGAATATGGCGGGGCGGGGCTGCCGCTCAGTGTCGCCTCGGCAATCTTAGAGGAAATTCACCGCAACGGCTGCAACGGCGCCGCCTGTCACGCCCAGATGTATACCATGGGCACCCTGCTGCGCCATGGCTCGGAGGAGCAGCGGCAGACCTATCTTCCCGGGATCGCGAGCGGGGAGTTGCGGCTTCAGGCTTTTGGCGTGACCGAGCCGACCGCGGGCACGGATACCACCAGCATTTCGACCACCGCGGTACGCGACGGCGATGAGTATGTCGTCAATGGCCAGAAGGTCTGGACGAGCCGCGCCGAATATTCCGACTTGATGATCCTGCTCGCCCGGACAACGGCGAAGGACAAGGTCGCCAAACGCGCCGACGGCCTCTCCGTTTTTGTCGTGGATATGCGCGAGGTGGTCGGCAACGGTATGACCATTCGCCCAATCCGCACCATGATCAACCATGCAACCACGGAAGTCTTTTTTGACAATATGCGCATTCCGGCCTCGGCGTTGATCGGCGAGGAGGGGAAGGGCTTTCGCTATATCCTGACCGGCATGAATGCGGAGCGAATTCTTATCGCCTCCGAATGTATAGGCGATGCGGGCTGGTTTATCGAGACCGCCTCCAACTATGCCCGCGAGCGGTCGGTCTTCGGCCGCCCCATCGGCCAGAATCAGGGCGTACAGTTTCCCATTGCCCGCGCCTATGCGGACACGAAGGCGGCGCATCTGATGGTGAACGAGGCCTGCCGGCTTTACGATGCCGGGGAGCCCTGCGGCGCCGAGGCCAATATGTCAAAAATGCTGGCCTCGGAGGCGTCCTGGGCGGCGGGGGAGGCCTGCCTACAGACCCATGGCGGATTTGGTTTCGCCGAGGAATATGATGTCGAGCGCAAATTCCGCGAAACCCGTCTTTACCAGATCGCGCCGATCTCGACCAACTTGATCCTCTCCTATATCGCCGAGCATGAACTCGGCCTGCCGCGCTCCTACTAGTGATTCAAGGGGGAGGCCGAAACCTCCGGCAGCAATCCGGCGGGCAAGATAAATGCCCCGGAATGGGAGCTTTCTGTGGAGGCGCAGGGGGGATGGAACACCAGATATTGAGAATGTTGTAGAAACATCAAATTAGTCGTTGACGTTGTTGTATGATGGTCCTATAACGCGGCTCTTGCTGACGGGGCGGGCGGAAAGTCCGGGTTAAATTTTGACCTGGGATGGATGTTTGTCCG
>NZ_JBDNHC010000080.1:0-8360 GCF_041689005.1 Sneathiella sp. | reverse complement strand
TATCGCCTTTGGCGGCGGATCGGCCCTCGACGCGGCGAAGGCGGTTGCGTTAATGGCCCGGCAGGAGGCAACGCTGTTCGGTTTCACCGCCAATGGCGATGACTGGGAGACAATCAATCCGGGCGATATTCCGCCGATCATTGCCGTGCCGACAACAGCGGGTACCGGTTCGGAAGTCGGGCGGGCGTCGGTCATCACCGATGCGGAAAAGCATATAAAACGAATTGTGTTTAATCCACGCATGATGCCCTCCGTCGTGATTGCCGATCCGGAGCTGACTGTCGGCCTGCCGCGAATGATAACAGCGGCGACCGGCATCGATGCCCTGTCCCATAACCTGGAGGCTTTCTGTTCCCCGCATTTTCATCCGATGGCAGAGGGGATTGCCATTGAGGGTATTCGTCTTGTTTGGGAATATTTGCCTGATGCCTGCGCCGATGGCAACGATCTTGTCGCCAGAAGCCAGATGATGATTGCCTCCACCATGGGAGCGACGGCGTTTCAGCGCGGGCTTGGTGGCATGCATGCTCTGGCGCATCCGCTTGGCGCGTTGTACGACGCCCATCATGGGATGCTGAATGCGATCCTGATGCCCTATGTCCTGCTCCGGAACCGGGAGGCCATTGCGGACCGTATTAGTCGGCTTTCTGCCTACCTTGGCCTTAAAAACCCGTCATTTGATAGTTTTCTGCAGTGGGTATTGTCCTTGCGCGAGGGGTTGTCCATTCCGAATGACCTGACGGCACTCGGTATTGATACGGCACAGATGGAGCTTGTGGGCGCAATGGCGGCGGAAGATCCCTCTGCCGATGGTAATCCAATCGCCTTGTCGGCGGGGGACTATAGTGAGTTATTTGGAAGGGCGGTTAATGGAAATCTTGATATCTAGCTATACGAGGTATATAGGTTTTGTTGATTTAGATGGAATTTCCCTGAAATAATGTTGAAATGGGCGAAATTCAGGTCGTAATTGTGATCTAAATTCATTAAAATAACAAAGAAATGGTAGAGTTAAGGGTAAATCATTGGACGGTACGGTTGTTTTAATAAATCTGATGGGGGGAGTGGCCCTGCTGTTATGGGGCCTGAGAATGGTCAATACCGGCGTGATGCGGGCCTTCGGCCGCGAATTAAGCGCCTTCCTGAAGTTCTGCCTGAAAAACCGGGTGCAATCGTTCTTTGGCGGCCTGGGCGTCACCATGCTACTGCAAAGCAGTACAGCCACCGCTTTGCTTACGGCATCCTTTGCCGGACGTGGACTAGTGCCAGCAACAGCGGGGATCGCCGTTATGCTCGGCGCCGACGTTGGCACGACGATTGTTGCACAGGTCCTGAGTTTCGATTTTTCATTCCTGGCACCGGTCTTGCTGTTCGTCGGTTTTGTGCGCCATTCAACGGCCAGCACAACCCGCGCCAAGAACCTTGGCCGCATTGTTCTTGGGCTCGGCATGATGCTGACGGCGCTGAAAATGCTGGCGCTCGCGTCCGAACCCATCAGAACCTCCGAGATTTCGCAGTTCGTGCTAAGCTCTCTGTCGGGGGAACCGGTCCTCGTCGTGATCCTGGCCGCCGTCATCACCCTCATAGCCCATTCCAGTCTGGCGACTGTCCTGTTCGCCCTGTCCCTCGCCATGACAGGTCATTTCCCGCTTGATGTTGCCTATGCCATGGTGCTGGGAGCAAATCTTGGCGGCTCTGTCCCGCCAATTATGGCCACACTTAAAGCGGATAAAGCAGCGCGGCGGCCGCCGCTTGCCAATTTCATCTGTCGGCTTGTTATCGTTCTCGTGTCCATTCCCTTCATTGAGGTATTAGCTCATTATATCGCAATGTTTGAACCGTCACCGGCGCGGCAGATCGTCAATTTCCATACCGCCTTGAACCTTGCCTGCGCGCTTATTTTCTTGCCCTTCATTGGCCCCCTCAGCCGCCTGACGGAAAAATTACTGCCACAGGATACCGTAGGTGATCC
Source organism: Sneathiella sp. (assembly GCF_041689005.1). GTDB lineage: Bacteria > Pseudomonadota > Alphaproteobacteria > Sneathiellales > Sneathiellaceae > Sneathiella. Next base: position 6,388 of record NZ_JBDNHC010000080.1, on the reverse strand, counting down.
CAACGCACCGACGCCGCTTTACCTTGACAAGGCCGCACTTGAAAGCCCGCAGCTGGCGATGGCCAATGCGGTGCGCGATACCCTGCGCATGGGCGATGTGCTGGAGACCATGTGCCGTGACCTGAAACAGCTCCTTGAGACCGGCCAACCGCACTATTTCAAGAAAATCCGCGACGCAGACAATGTGATCAAGGAATTCGACAAGGCGATAAAAAACTACTTGACGAAATTGGGGCGCGAATCCCTTGACGAGCAGGACGAGACACGCTGCAACGAAATTCTCAATTTCACGACCGCCCTCGATCACATCGGCAATATCGTTGTCATGAATATGCTGGAACTGATCGAAACCAGCGCGAAACACCAGATCGTTCAGTCCCCGGAGGATTTGAAGGATGTGGTTCGAATACTGGATCTGGCGACGATGAATTTGCGCCTGTCCTTCAGTGTTCTGATGACCAGCGATGCGGCGACGGCGGTGAGCCTGATCCAGAGAAAACAGCGGTTCCGGAAAGTCGAGCGTCAGGCCGTCAGCGATCATCTCAAGCGCCTGCGCAGTGATGAGTTGATGGATCAGGAGGCAAGTGCGGTGCATTTGAGCCTGCTGAGCGATATGCGCCGGATAAATTCGCTGATGTCGTCAGGCGCCTATATGGTTGCTGGCGAGAAAGAGGACTAACTCGACCGTAACCCTTTAAGGAGGCGGTCAGGAAAATCTGTGATCACTGCATCGACCCCCCAGTCAAGGAATTGTTGCGCGCTGTCGACATCATTGACGGTATAGACCAGAAACCGGTAACCGGCGCTACGGACAGCCGCTACCTTTTCTTTCGTGACATATTCTTTTTCACAATGGAGCGAGGCGCAACCGGCCTCCTTAAGCCGTTTTTCCCAATCAGGGGGGATGGCGACCGAGAGATATCCACGCGGCACCTCTGGCAAGAGGGAGCCGATGGCGGTGAGCGCCTCGATATTGAACGATGAGAGTAACAGCGGCACATCGGCCGGCCAGTAATCCAGCAGTTCCCGGCCGACCTGTTCCGCCGTTGGGATTTGCCAGCCGTTTGTCGGCTTGATTTCAAGATTAAGGCCGAGGGACAACTCGCGAATGGCGATGGTCGCTTCTTTCAGCGTCGGAATTCGCTCGCCCGCGAACTCTGGAGTAAACCAGCTTCCCGCATCGAGCTTTTTAATCTCGGCCAGTGTTTTAAGAAGGATCGGGCCCGATCCGTTGGTGCAGCGGTCAACGTCGCTGTCATGCTGAATGACGGCAATATTATCTGCCGTCAACGTTACATCGATCTCGATGAAGGTGGTGCCGAGTTCAGCGGCTTTGCGAATAGAGGCGAGCGTGTTCTCCGGCGCGTGGCCGCAGGCCCCCCGATGGCCGATAACCCGCGGTAGATGGTCAAGCACCGACTGTGACATCACTTTTCTCCATATTGTCCAGGGACCAATCAATCTGTTGCTGATGCGTTTCTTGGAAAAAGGCGTTTGCCTTTGAGAAATGCCCGTTTCCGATGAACCCGCGATGGGCGGACAACGGGGAAGGATGGGGGCTTTTCAGCACATAATGGCGCGATCCATCTATAAAACTGCCTTTTTTCTGTGCATAACTACCCCACAGCAGAAACACGATATTCTTTCGCTTTTCATTCAGGGCGGCAATGGCGGCATCGGTGAAACTCTCCCACCCGCGCCCTTGATGGGAAGCGGCCAACCCTCTCTCGACAGTGAGAACGCTGTAGAGAAGCAGGACGCCCTGTTCGGCCCAATGCGCGAGATAGCCATGGGAGGCGGGGGGAATCCCGAGGTCGCGGTCAAGTTCCTGATATATATTACGAAGGGAGGGCGGAATGGCAACGCCCGGCCGAACTGAGAAGCTGAGGCCATGCGCCTGTCCCGGTCCATGATAGGGATCCTGACCCAGGATAACCAGCTTAACCTTATCAAAGGGGGCGGCATCAAAGGAGGAAAAAATCTCTGACCCCTTTGGATAGATGACTTTCGCCGCGGCTTTTTCCTCGGCGAGGAACCGCCTCAGGGACAGCATATACGGCTTGTCAAACTCCGGACGCAATTGGTCCAGCCAGCTTTTCTCAAGCTTTATATCGGGCAAGATCGTCCTTTCGCGTGATAAGATTGGGCCTCCCGGCCGGTTAATCCCGAATTATTGTTTAAAAGGGCTTCATTGCTGTTTTATTATGAATTGTGATCATTGCAATATAAAATCGGTGAATTGGCCCAAACCACCGGTGAAAATCCTGGATATGAAAGATAGCTGCCGCAATCGCCCGACTTCGGCTTTGACATGGGTTGGCTCCTTCCTATATTCAGGACCCATGCCTGACATTTCCGGAATACGTTAAATGGGCGATTATTGTCTGCCGCAAAGCCTGACGGAGTTGAGAGCGGCTCTCTCCGACGGCAAGGCCCATATTCTGGCGGGGGGTACTGATTTCTATCCCCAGCGGGTTGGCCAGCCTCTCCCCAAAAATATTGTGGATATTACAAATATGTCCGACCTCAAGGGAATAAGGGAGACGGATGATTTCTGGCATTTTGGGGCAATAACCACCTGGCGGGATATTCTGGACGCGAATTTACCACTTTTATTTGACGGTCTGAAGACTGCCGCGCGGGAAGTTGGCGGACAGCAGGTACAGAATGCCGGGACCATCGGCGGCAATCTGTGCAATGCGTCTCCGGCGGCAGATGGTGTGCCGGTCTTCCTCAGCCTCGGGGCAAGTGTAGAACTTTCCACGGGCGAAAGAACACGGACCATCAACCTTGCCGACTTTATCACCGGCAACCGAAAAACGGTACTGCGATCAGGAGAAATTCTAACAGCTGTTCTCGTCCCGAAGACAGGCTCCCCACAGGTGAAAAGTCTGTTTTTGAAGCTCGGAGCACGAAAATATCTGGTCATTTCCATGGTTATGGTGGCGATTGTTGTGGAAATGGATGAGGCCGGTATCATCACAACCTGCCGTATCGCCATCGGTGCCTGCTCGGAAGTTGCCATGCGTCTTGACGGCCTTGAACAGGTCATTACGGGCAGGGAAAAAAATAAGGATCTCGCGGCTCTGGTGACCGCCGATCATCTTGCGGCTCTGGCGCCAGTTACCGATGTCCGCGCCAGCCGGGAATATCGGTTGGATGCAGCTCTCACGCTCGTGCGGCGGGCACTCGATACCCTTGGGCGCGGAGCGTGACTATGGATCTGACTTTCCGGGTAAACGGAAAAAACTATCCGTTGACGCTTGCGCCCGCAACCCGGCTGAGCGATGTTCTGCGCGACCATCTTGGCTTGATCGGGACAAAGGTCGGCTGCAATGCGGGCGATTGCGGGGCCTGCACCGTGCTGGTGGAGGACCGGCAAATATGTGCCTGTATGATGTCGGCGCAACAGGCTGCGGAAAAGGATATCACCACAGTCGAGGGATTGGGCGGTCAGGAATTGCTGAACGACCTGCAAGCCGCCTTCCTCCGTCACGGGGCCGTTCAATGCGGGATTTGTACCCCGGGAATGCTGATGGCCGCGTCGGACCTTCTTCGGAGAAACCAAACCCCGAACCGTGTCCAAGTTGAGGACGCCTTGGGCGGTGTTTTATGCCGCTGTACCGGTTACCAGAAAATCATCGAGGCGGTGATGGATGTGACGGCCTCTTTTTCCGATGCTGCGACAGCGCCAAGCAAATCTGTGGGAGTGTCGATTGCCAAACTTGACGGTCCGGCGAAACTGACGGGCACCGAAATTTTCGGCGCCGATGCTATTCCGGCCGATTGCCTATGGGTGAAAATCATTCGTTCCCCCTTCGCCAGCGCCGATATCGAACTGGGTGATTTTGCGGATATTATTTCCCGGACGGAAGGTCTGGAGGGCATTCTCACCCATAAAGACGTGCCGTTCAATCGCTTCGGGATTTACGCCACCGGTAAGGACCAGCCAGTCCTTGCGGAAACCTGCGTTCGGTATCGCGGCGATGCCATTGTCGCCGTTGTCGGCACCCGTGAAGGGGTGGTTAAAATTACCCTTGCCGATCTTCTGATCCGGCTAACAGAAAAACCGCCGGTCGCCGGGATTGCCGCGGCGAAGGCACCGGGGGCGGCTCAGCTTCATGCAGACAAGCCCGGAAACCTTCTGATAGAAGGGCAAGTCTTAAAGTCGACTGCGAGGGAGGCGCCGCAAGCTACAGATATCACGGTAGAAGGGCGGTTTGAAACTTCCTTTGTTGAGCATGCCTATATCGAGCCGGAAGCAGGATGGGCGCAGCCTGTCGGCCCGCATGGGTCTCGGGGGCTGGAGATGCATGTGACGACACAGACGGCGGCCATGGACCGCGCCGAGATTGCCAGCATTCTCCAGATAGACGCGGGCAGGGTTCGCGTCCTGCCGACGGCGTGCGGGGGCGGCTTTGGCGGCAAGCTTGATCTCTCCGTCCAACCGGTTCTGGCGGTTGCCGCGCTACGTTTCAATAAACCGGTCGCCTGTGTGTACGAGCGCCCGGAAAGCATGGCCGCCAGCACCAAGCGCCATCCCACCGAGATTGCCTGTAAATTCACCGCCCGCCGCGATGGACGGCTTGTCTCGGTGGACATGACAGCGGAGTTCAACACTGGCGCCTATGCCTCCTGGGGGCCAACGGTTGCAGAGCGTGTTCCCGTTCATGGCAGCGGCCCCTATTATGTTCCCAATGTCCATGTGACCGGGCGCGCCTATTTCACCAATTCTCCGCCAAGCGGTGCATTCCGAGGGTTCGGCGTTCCGCAGGCCGCGATTGCGCATGAGGCGATGATGGATGACCTCGCGGAAGCTATTGGCGTGGACCGGCTTGACATCCGATTGTTGAATGCCGTTCGGTGCGGCGACGAAACGGCAACAGGGCAGGTATTGCAGGCAAGTGCCGGCCTTGCAGAATGTCTTCAGAAGCTTCAACCGCACTGGACGAAGTTGACCGCCGCCACAAGCAGTTTCAATCAGCAGAACCAACGGGGGCCGATCCGTAAAGGCGTTGGAATCGGGGCAATGTGGTACGGTATTGGGAATACGGCGATCTCAAATCCGTCGACCATGGATGTTGGTATCGGGCGCGATGGCAGTCTTGTCCTGTTCAATGGGGCGGTGGATATCGGTCAGGGATCAAACACGATCTTGCCGCAGATCTGCGCTGATGCCCTTGGCCTCCCTGTCCAGAAATTCTCCTATATCATGGGGGATACGGACCTAACCCGTGATGCCGGAAAGACCTCCGCCTCGCGGCAGACGTTTGTCTCGGGCAAGGCCGCCGAGATAGCAGGAACAGCTTTGCGCGGTCAAATCCTTCGCCATGCCAACGCCGGGACAGGGGCGCGGCTCGATCTGGCCGGGACAACCTTGCGCATCGTGGAGGACGGAACTGTCCGCGAAATAGAGCTGTCCGGCCTCGCAAGCGATAAAGACGGCATGGTGTTCCGGGCCGAAGGTCGTTTTGATCCACCAACCATGCCGCTCGATGGTAACGGGCAGGGGGTGCCCTATGCGACCTATGGCTTCGCCGCCCAGATCGCCGAAGTCTCGGTCGATCTCGACCTTGGAACGACCCGCGTCACCCGTATCCTGGCTGCTCATGATGTCGGGCGGGCGATAAACCCGCAACAGGTCGAAGGGCAGATCCATGGTGGTATCGCCCAGGGGCTAGGGATGGCCCTGATGGAGGAATATATCCCGGGAAAAACAGAAAACCTACATGACTATCTCATCCCGACCATCGGGGACATGCCGGAAATTGATGTTTTTATTATCGAGGATCCTGAGCCGCTTGGCCCCTTCGGCGCCAAGGGCGTGGGCGAGCCCGGGCTGGTCCCGACCGCCCCGGCGATCTTCAGCGCGATCCGGAATGCGACCGGCGTCCGGGTCACTCGGGCGCCGATGCTGCCGCACCGGCTGCGGGCGGCGATACTGCGTCAAGCCCGGACGAGTGGTTGAGCGAATGCGCGAGCCGGATCTCTAACGCCGTGTCCGAAACCATTTCAGCTTGCCCAGTTTTGCCATCGGCGTCGCGAGTAGGCCCCGGGGCAACAGGACAACGCTTATCATGAAGGTAATACCGAGGATGAGCAGCCAGTAATCCCCGAATATTTCGGACAGCCAGTTTTCGGCGGTGCGGGTGAAGATGGCACCGAGAAAGGCAGCGAGCAACATCTCCTTGCCGCCAATGGCAACCCAGATGAGGGCCTCGGTCGACAGAGTAAACCCGATCAGGGTGGGAGAGGCGAAGCCGTCCAGGGTTACAAACAGGGCGCCGGCAAGTCCGGCGATGGCGGCGCTGAGGGAGAACACCGACAGGCGAAGATTGAGAACGCTGTAGCCGAGGGAAGACAGTCTTTCCGGATGGGTACGGATAGC
>NZ_JBDNHC010000079.1:0-18234 GCF_041689005.1 Sneathiella sp. | reverse complement strand
TGACCAGGGATTCCTTGTCGTTAAGAGACGTCGCATCGTTGACTTTAAGGTTTTCTCCCGAATAGGATCCGATTTTCTCGCTGTAGGTTGCGACCATATAATCGCGAAAGACAGACTGAAACTCTTTTTTCTGGGCGTCAGAGGCATTTCGCCACGCATTTCCGAGGACAAAACGGCCGACCAGTTTCATGTCAAAGCCCTCATCCATGTAATTTTCGAACTGCTCATTTTTCTGTTCGGGCGAGAGCGAATTGTTAGCGAGAGTCTCGACGGCCTTATTCCCAAGGGATTTAACGAGATCGATTGCGGCCTGTTCTTTTGTCTCTGTCGCGGAAACCGCCGACGGTATGGCTGATGCTGCCGTCACGGCAATAATCATAAAAAGAGCAGGCAGAATTTTAGTCTTCAGCATTTAATATACTCCCAATGGAACATGCCGGTTTATTATCTGAAATCCCAGAATATTACGACGTGTGGGACAGTTATTCTTTCGTCGATGCAGTTTTGTCATCATCGAAAGACATATTGGGTAATTGTGTTGGATTGCTGGCGCCATTAAGGATTAAGTTTGTCCGGTGCTGACGGTAGAGGCTTCTTACCGTCGCGTAAAAATCGATGGCGTTTTTCTCGATCTCATCAAGCGCCTCGATGGAGCGGGAGCGCGAATCAATGCCGCTGACAACGCCGCGATAAATGCCGACTTCCTCAATGCCATTTTCCCGGGCCGCGTAATTGACGGGATCGGCAAAATAATCGGCAACCATGCCGGTCGCCGCGCGTGTTGTACTCGGACCGATCAGGGGAAGGACCAAATAGGGGCCTTCCGGAGCCCCCCAGATGGCAAATGTCTGCCCCATGTCTTCCTTTTGTGTGTTGAGTTGCGCCACATCGAACAAACCGCCCACACCGAAGAAGGTATTGGTGAAGAAGGCGCCCATATTGTCACCGGCACGATTGAGATCGCCCTGCAGAACATTATTGATCAGATAAATCGGCTGCGACAGGTTGGTCAGGAAATTACGGACGCTGTTGCGAACGCCAAGCGGCAGAACGCCGCGATAAATTTCGGCAACCGGCTTTAAAAACAGGGCATCGAGCGCATAGTTAACGTCAAAGAAATACCGGTTCATCGGTTCCAGCGGGTCATAAACCTCGTCATACATAACCGCGACGGCTTTCCCTTCCTTAGCAGGCGGGGTCGCACAGGCGCTTATAGAGGCAACGATTGCGATGGCTGTCATTTGTTTTACAGCGGACGACAGGATTATTCGCAAACCCATATTGATATTTCCCGTTTCTTTACTATCGATCACTTAATTTAAAATCGTACCCTAAGCGGCTACCATTACCAAAAGCTTTAATTGTCCATTTTTTTATTTCTCTATTCACATTCAGGAAAAATAAATACGAACAAATCAAGAAAATGTCATTTTCTGGTACCACAGGGGCGGATTCAACGCGAGTCGGCGGCTAGGAACGGTTTTAAAATCCTCACCCGGTGTTGCGAAAAAGTCGCTTTTATGGGCCTATTTTCTCTGTACAAAGATATAAGAATATGTTTATGTCATTTAAACTATTGAAATTGAGGAGGTTACTTTGGATAACTTGCTTCAAGGATTGCGGGCCGCCGGAGAAGAAACCCGGTTGAGATTGTTGGTATTATGCGGCCATTCGGAACTGACGGTAAGTGAACTGACCCAGATTCTGGGCCAGAGCCAACCCCGGGTGTCCCGTCATTTAAAGCTTCTGTGTGAAGCAGGTCTGCTTGACCGTTTTCAGGAGGGAAGCTGGGTTTATTATCGGCTTTCGAGCAAGAATAGCAGTTCTCTTCTTGCCCGCACGCTTGTGGATCTGGTGCCGGAAGCCGATTTCACTGTGTCGCGGGATCTGGAACGTCTGGAGATTGTGAAAACGACACGGGTTCTGGCGGCGGAAGAATATTTCCGGGAAAATGCGCCTCACTGGCGGGAAATACGCTCGCTTCATGTGCCGGAAATGGACGTTGAAAAAGCGTTGCTGGATATCTTCCGGGATCAGAAGATCGTCGATTTTCTGGATATCGGGACTGGAACGGGCCGGATGCTCGAATTGTTCGGGCCAGATGTAACCCATGCCATTGGTGTTGACAGCAGCCGTGAAATGCTGTCTTTCGCCCGCGCTGCGATCGAGGATGCGGGTCTTCGCAATTGCCAGGTGCGGCTCGCGGATATGTATAACCTGCCCTTTGCCAATCAGTCACAGGATGCCATCGTTATTCATCAGGTGCTGCATTATGCCGAAGATCCGGAAAAAGTCATTCATGAGGCCGCCCGTTTACTCCGTCCTGGAGGCGTCATGGCAATCGTAGATTTTGCGCGTCATAACGTCCAAAGCCTGCAAAGCGAGCACGCACATCGCCAGATGGGGTTTGCCGAACAGGATATCTGGCAGAGTTGTGAGGACGCTGGTCTCATTAGCCAGAATATACAAGTTCTTAAAGGGGATCCCCTTACAGTTAATATCTGGACCGCCACGCCGGCGTCCAGCGTACAGTCTATCGGAGACGTTGCATCATGATTATGTCGGGTATTTCAACCAGCCAAAAATCGGGGAACGAACTGCTCGCGCCGCGGCCCGCAAACCGGGTTGAGGTTTCCTTTGAGTTTTTCCCACCCACGTCAGACGCACTCGCGGAAAAGCATTGGCAGGCGCTTAACCGCCTTGCGCCCCTTGGGCCCAAATTCGTGTCGGTGACCTATGGCGCGGGAGGATCGACCCGGGAACGCACCCATGCAATGGTCACGAGGATCCGGCAGGAAACAGACCTGGAACCGGCGGCACATCTTACTTGTGTGGGGGCCGAAATCGGGGAAATTGACGAGGTTGCCGAAAATTACTGGCAGAGCGGCATCCGCCATCTTGTCGTGCTGCGCGGCGATCCGCCGGAAGGCAGCACAAAGTTTTCCCCGCATCCGGGCGGGTTCAACGGGTCCGTCGAGTTGATCACCCATTTAAAGAAACAGCATGATTTTGAGATTTCCGTTGGCTGTTATCCTGAAATTCACCCGGATGCGAAATCAAGCCTGGCCGACATTGATTACCTGAAACGCAAGATGGACGCTGGGGCCACACGCGCGATCACGCAGTTTTTCTTCGACCCTGAGGTTTACCTGCGGTTTGTTGACCGGGCGCGTACCCACGGCATTACAATCCCCATTGTGCCGGGTATCCTACCGGTGTCGAGCTATTCGAAAATCCGCAAGTTCGCCGGCCAGTGCGGCACGCAGGTTCCGGCATGGCTCACCCATCTGTTCGAGAATCTGGACGAGGACCCAGCGACGCGTAATCTTGTCGCCGCCATGGTGGCATCGGAGCAATGCCGGCAGTTGCAGCGGGCAGGGGTCGCCGATTTTCATTTCTATACATTGAATCGGGCCGATCTGGTTTATTCGGTTTGCCACACCTTGGGCTTGCGCCCTGATCAGAATTTCGCTGCGGTATAAACTCTCTTCACATATTTCCTCCATAAGGTTCGTTATGAAAAAATCACCGGCATTCGCACAGCTTGAGGCTATTCTCGATAAAAGAATCATGGTTCTTGATGGGGCCATGGGCACCATGATCCAGGGATACCGGCTTGCCGAAGAGGATTACCGCGGCACAGCCTATGCAACGTCGGCGACCGATCTCAAGGGAAACAATGATCTGCTGACCCTGACCAAGCCGGACGTGATCGAGAAGATCCACGATGACTTTCTGGCGGCCGGCGCAGATATCCTGGAAACCAACACCTTTAATTCCACTGTCATCGCGCAGGCCGACTACAAGCTGGAAAGTGCGGTATATGAGCTGAACAAGCAGGCGGCCGCTCTCGCGCGTAAAGTCGCCGATAGATGGACAATAAAGACCCCGGACAAACCGCGCTTTGTCGCCGGGGTTCTGGGCCCGACCAACCGCACCGCGTCGATCTCACCGGATGTGAATGACCCGGGCTATCGCAATGTGACCTTCGATGCCTTGGTGGAGGCCTATGACGGCGCGCTCCGTGGCCTGATGGAGGGTGGTGCGCAAATCATCCTGATTGAGACTGTTTTTGACAGCCTCAACTGCAAGGCCGCCATTTATGCGGTACTGCGTTATTTCGACGAGGTTGGAGTTCGCCATCCGGTGATGGTCTCCGGTACCATTACGGATGCTTCCGGCCGCACATTGTCCGGGCAGACTCCGGAAGCCTTCTGGGCGTCTATGTCACACGTGGAACCAATCAGTATCGGCTTTAATTGTGCATTGGGGGCCAAGGACTTGCGGCCGCATGTTCAGGCGGTATCTTCGATTGCCAATACCCACGTCAGCGTGCACCCGAATGCGGGCCTTCCCAATGAGCTTGGCGACTATGACGATACGCCTGCCTACATGGCCGAGCAGCTTGGCGAGTTTGCGGCAAGCGGCCTGGTGAATATCGTTGGTGGATGCTGTGGCACACGTCCTGAGCATATTGCCGCCATTGTCGAGGCAGTGTCGAAAATCCGCCCTCGGCAAATTCCGGATATCGAGCCCGTCTGCCGCCTGAGCGGTCTGGAGCCTCTCTATATGGACGATGTGGCCGGTTTCGTGAATGTTGGCGAGCGCACCAATGTCGCCGGTTCTGCCAAGTTCAAGAAGCTGGTGATGGACGGGGAATATGACACGGCCCTCGATGTCGCGCGCGAACAGGTGTTGAACGGCGCGCAGATCGTCGATGTTAATATGGACGATGCCATGTTGGACGCCAAGTCGGCCATGACCACCTTCCTCAACCTCATCGCCTCCGAACCGGACATCAGCCGGGTACCGCTGATGGTCGACAGCTCTAAATGGGAAGTGCTGGAGGCCGGTCTCAAGACTATGCAGGGCAAGGGCGTCGTCAACTCCATATCCTTGAAGGAAGGCGAAGCCGAGTTCATCGCCCATGCACAGGAGGTCCGCCGCTACGGCGCTGCCGCTGTAGTCATGGCGTTTGATGAGGACGGTCAGGCAGACGGCAAGGAGCGGATGATTGAGATCTGCACCCGCTGCTACAAAATATTGACGGAAGTCGTCGGTTTTCCGCCGCAGGATATCATTTTTGACCCCAATATCTTCCCGATCGCCACTGGCATTGACGAGCATCGCAACTTCTCCCGCGATTATATCGAGGCGACGAAGGAGTTGAAGGCAACTCTCCCGCATATCCAGATCAGCGGTGGCGTCAGCAACATGTCCTTTTCCTTGCGCGGCAATAACCCGATGCGCGAGGCCATGCATTCAGTCTTCCTCTATCACGCGGTCAAGGCGGGTATGGACATGGGGATCGTCAACGCGGGTCAGCTCGCAGTCTATTCCGATATTCCCGATGACCTTCGCGACAGGATTGAGGATGTGGTCTTCAACAAGCGCGATGATGCGACTGACCGCCTGCTGGAGGTGGCCGAACAGGCTATCGGCCAGAAACGCAACAATGTGGTTGATCTAACCTGGCGCGAGGGCACGGTCGGGGAACGGCTAAGTCATTCTCTGGTCAAGGGCATCACGGATTTTATTATCGAGGATACGGAAGAAGCACGGCTTCAGTTCCCGCGTCCGATACAGGTGATTGAAGGCCCGCTGATGGACGGCATGAACGTCGTTGGCGATCTGTTTGGCTCAGGCAAGATGTTCTTGCCGCAGGTGGTCAAGAGTGCCCGCGTCATGAAGCAGGCGGTGGCCAATCTGCTCCCCTTTATCGAGGCGGAGAAAGACAAGAGCGGAATCGCACAGACCAAGGGCAAGGTCCTGATGGCAACGGTCAAGGGAGATGTTCATGATATCGGCAAGAATATCGTTGGCGTCGTCCTGCAATGCAATAATTTCGAGGTCATCGACCTCGGTGTCATGGTGCCTTATTCGAAGATACTGGAAACGGCGATCGCCGAAAAGGTGGATATCATCGGGCTTTCGGGCCTGATTACACCATCGCTTGAGGAAATGGCGACGGTGGCGGCAGAAATGCAGCGCCTGGGCTTTGAGCTGCCGCTATTGATTGGCGGGGCGACCACGTCAAAGGTGCATACGGCGCTTAAAATTGCGCCGCAATATGATGGCACGACGATCTATGTCACCGATGCTTCACGCGCCGTCGGGATTGCAACAAAACTTACCAGTGACGAGAATAATCAGGAACTGCGTGACAGTATCAAGATCGAGTATGAGGAGGTGAGGGAGAATTACCTGAAGAAATCCCGTCCCAATGCACAATCGACGTTGGCAGAAGCGCGCGCCAATTCGGTGCCGATTGACTGGGAAGGTTATATTCCGCAAAAACCCAGCTACACAGGCCTTCGTGAATTTGTCGATGTCGATCTGGCAGAACTCGTCGACTATATCGACTGGTCGCCTTTCTTCCGTACCTGGGAGCTCGCCGGACATTACCCAAAAATACTCGATGATGAGGTGGTCGGTGAGACAGCAACCGAGCTTTATAACGACGCGCGGGCCATGCTGGACAAAGTGATTTCTGAAAAATGGATGCGCGCAGGCGCAATCATCGGCTTCTTTCCGGCAGCGCGGGTCGGTGATGATGTGGTTGTTTATACGGACGAGACGCGGCAAGAGGTCAAACATCGTTTTCATTTCCTGCGCCAGCAAATGATGCGTAAGAATGCCCGCGCCAATCATTGTCTGGCCGACTTCATTGCGTCTGCGGAGAGTGGTATCCCCGATTATATTGGTGGCTTTGCGGTGACAGCTGGTCTTGGTATTGAAGGAAAGCTTGAGGAATTCAAGCGAACCCATGACGATTACAGCAGTATTATGCTGAAGTCACTTGCCGACCGGCTTGCCGAAGCGCTCGCCGAATATATGCATGAGAAAACCCGCAAAGAGCTCTGGGGCTATGCGACGGATGAGAATTTCAGCAATGCGGAACTGGTGCAGGAAGCCTATCAGGGTATCCGTCCGGCCCCCGGCTACCCGGCCTGCCCGGAGCATTCGGAAAAGCGCGGGCTGTTCGAACTGCTGGACGCCGAGAACCGCGTTGGTATTGTTCTTACTGAGAGTTTCGCAATGATGCCAGCCTCATCGGTCTCCGGCTATTATTTTTCCCATCCGGATGCACGGTATTTCGGCGTCGGTAATGTCAGCCGTGATCAGGTTGAGGATTATGCCAGTCGCAAGGATATTTCTCCGGATGCGGCAGAACGGCTTCTCGCCTCAAATCTCGCTTATGAAAGGGTGCGTCGCGCAAAAACGTGAAGCGGAGTGACAGGAAGTTGATTTAACTCTGCCGCACGGCACAGCCATAATGGGCGCAGGCTTTATGGAGATTAAGAATGCTTCGTTTTTTTTGCGCGACCGTGACCCTTATGTTCCTGACGGGCGTGACCACGGCGTTCGCCTTTGACGAGGTCAACAAGACGACGATCCGGGGCCTTGCTGTCGATGGTTATGACAGCGTCGCCTATTTCAGCAAGAAGGATGCAACAGGGGGGCAGGGCACTTATATCTTCGAATGGAAGGGTGCCACATGGCGCTTTGCTGATGCCGATAGCAGGGACCAGTTCGCGGCGTCCCCGACTGCGTATGCCCCGCAATATGGCGGTTATTGCTCCAACCAGATGAGCCTTGGCAATATCAGTGATATCGATCCCGGTGTGTGGTTGATCCATGACGGCAAGCTTTTTCTATTTGGCCACCAGGCCGGCAAGGACCGCTGGGAAAAGACTGGTATTGAAGCGCGTATAGCGGACGCCGACCATTACTGGCAGGACTTTCTCGCCGAGAAATAGTTTTACCGCCTATTTACCGAAACCGCCGCCCGTCGGGGTCTGGATTACAAAGATATCATCCGCCGCCATCTCGGTCTTGTCCCGCCCTTGCAAATGCTCAATCTCGCCGTTCTTGCGGATCACCCATTGATTGCCAACTTCGCCATTTCCGCCGCCTTCCAGTCCAAACGGCGGTACAACGCGGTGACTGGAGAGAAGCGCCGCCGTCATTGGCTCAAGGAAACGGATTTGACGCAGTGTTCCGTCGCCGCCTTTATGCTTGCCCTTACCGCCGGAGTTTTCACGGATCTCGAAGCTTTCAAGGACGACAGGAAAGCGCCATTCCAAAACTTCCGGATCGGTCAGGCGGGCATTGGTCATATGGGTATGAACCGCGCTGGTTCCGTCAAAATCTGGGCCTGCCCCCGCACCGCCGCAGATTGTCTCGTAATATTGGTAGGTATCATTGCCGAACGTGAAGTTGTTCATCGTCCCTTGCGCCGCTGCCATCACACCCAACGCCCCGAACAGGCAATCGGTGATGCATTGCGAGGTTTCAACATTGCCTGCAACTACGGCCGCCGGATATTCCGGCGATAGCATGGAACGGTCCGGCACGATAATCTCAAGCGGTTTCAGGCAGCCCGCATTGAGCGGGATATCGCTGTCCACGAGGCAGCGGAAGACATAGAGTACCGCTGCCGTGGTGACGGCACGCGGGGCATTGTAATTCGTTGGATGTTCCCCGCTCGTGCCAGTGAAATCGATAGTGGCGGTGCGCGCCTCCTTGTTAATTGAGATTTTGACCTTGATCTCGAAGCCGTCATCCATGGGGTAAGTGAAGCTGCCGTCCTTCAGGACATCCAGCACCCGGCGGACGGATTCTTCGGCATTGTCCTGCACATGGCCCATATAGGCGTGGACCACCTCCAGGCTGAAATGATCGACCATCTTGCGGAGTTCCTGAATACCCTTTTCGCAAGCCGCAATCTGCGCCTTCAGGTCTGCCATATTCTGTGCCGTGTTGCGGGACGGGTAGGCGCCGGATTTAAGGATAGCTATGATTTCGTCCTCAAGTAGTTTGCCGCCATCCACCAGCAGGATATTGTCAAGGATGACGCCTTCCTCCTCAACCGTGCGACTATCGGGGGGCATGGAGCCCGGCGTCAGCCCGCCAATGTCGGCGTGATGGCCACGGCTCGCCACATAGAAAAGAACGTCTTTACCGTCGAGGTCGAAAACAGGCGTTATCACTGTAACATCAGGGAGATGCGTGCCGCCGTTATAGGGCGCATTGAGGACGAAGACATCGCCCGCCTTCATGGTGTCACCATGTTTTGAGATCACCGCCTTGATGCTTTCGGACATGGAGCCCAGATGCACCGGCATATGCGGCGCATTGGCGATCAAGTCGCCGTTCAAATCGAAGACCGCGCAGGAAAAATCGAGCCGTTCCTTGATGTTCACAGAATAGGCGGTTTTCTCCAAAACTGTTCCCATCTGCTCGGCAACATTCATGAAGAGATTGTTGAAAATCTCCAGCATCACCGGATCAACTTCGGTGCCGATGGCCATTGCCCGTTTTAGCTCTGTCACCCGCGAGAGGATCAAATGGCCACGGCGGGTCATTTCCGCCTGCCAGCCAGACTCGATCACTGTGGTGCCGGTGGTCTCGACGATGACGGCGGGTCCGTTGACTTTGGCGCCTGCGGTAAGTTTGTCGCGGTCATAGAAGGGGCAGCTCTGCCATTTTTTGTCGATAAAGATATCCCGCCGCGAGAGCGGCTCCGGATCGGCCCTCGTTTCGGCGGCGGGCAATTCGGGGTCGCTGACCTTGTCACCCGCGCCGATCACCTCGACCGCGACCGCCTCGACGATCATCTCCTTGTCCGGGGTGTTAAAGCCGAAGCGTTGCCGATGTGCCGCCTCGAATGCAGTGATGACATCACCTTGCGGGCCGTCATCGACAACCATTGAGGTGTCGGAGCCGTGGTATTTGATATGCAGTTTGCGCTCAACAGTGATCCGTTCTTCCTCAACCCCCTGCGCCCGCATTTCCGCAAGGCCCTCTGTCGCGAGGGCATCGAGGGCCTCGGCGAGGCCGGTCAAGGCGTTTACTTCAAAGGTGATTTCGACAGCCTTCTCTTTCATCACCCGCAGGTCCGCGAGGCCCATGCCAAAGGCCGACAACACACCTGCATAAGGGTGCAACATGATTTTCTTCATGCCAAGGCTGTCGGCGACCATACAGGCATGCTGCCCGCCCGCACCGCCAAAGGAAGTCAGGACATATTCAGAGACATCATAGCCGCGCTGAACAGAGATTTTCTTAATGGCATTGGCCATATTCTCAACCGCAATAAAAAGGAACCCGCCCGCGACTTCTTCCGCCGTGCGGGTATCGTTGGTCGCCTCGTTGATGTTCTTCGCGAGGGCTGCGAATTTCTCGCGCACGATCCCAGCATCGAGCGGCTCATCCGCATTGGGGCCGAAGACCTTGGGGAAAAATTCCGGTGCCAGCTTGCCGAGCATGACATTGCAGTCGGTGACCGTCAGCGGCCCGCCCTTGCGATAACAGGCGGGCCCCGGATTAGCCCCGGCACTGTCCGGGCCAACCTTGTAGCGCGCGCCATCAAACTCAAGGATCGAGCCGCCACCCGCAGCCACCGTATTGATCAGCATCATTGGAGCGCGCATGCGGACGCCTGCTACCTCGGTCTCGAAGGTGCGCTCATACTCGCCGCCGTAATGCGACACATCGGTTGACGTGCCGCCCATATCGAAGCCGATCACCTTCTTGAAGCCGGCCATGGCCGAGGTTTGCACCATGCCAACCACACCGCCCGCAGGGCCGGACAGGATGGCGTCCTTGCCCTGAAAGAAATGCGCGTCCGTCAGGCCACCGTTGGACTGCATGAACATCAGGCGGGTATCGCCGAGCTCGGAGGCAACCCGGTCAACATAGCGGCGGAGGATGGGGGAGAGATAGGCATCGACCACCGTGGTATCGCCACGACTGACCAGTTTCATCAGCGGACTGGCCCCATGGCTGGTAGAGATTTGGGTGAAACCGATTTCCTTGGCGATTTCCGCGATCCGTTGCTCATGGTCGGGATAGCGGTAGCCATGCATAAAGACGACGGCGCAGACGCGAAGGCCGCTATCATAGGCGATCTGTAGATCCGCGCGGGCCTGATCCTCATTGAGGGGACGAATGAGTTTTCCGTCGGCGCCAATCCGCTCCTCCACTTCAATCACGGATTTGTAGAGCATTTCCGGCAGCTTGATATTGAGGTCAAACAGTCTTGGCCGGGTCTGGTAGCCGATCTTGAGACTGTCACGAAAGCCTTTAGTTGTCACCAGCACCAGCGGCTCGCCTTTGCGTTCCAGCAGGGCATTGGTGGCGACGGTCGTGCCCATCTTGACCGCGTTGATCTGGTCGGCGGGGATATCACTGTATTTGTCGATCCCGAGCAGATCACGGATGCCTTGCAGGGCGGCATCCTCATATTGCTCCGGATTTTCGCTTAAAAGCTTGTGCGTGACGATGCTGCCATCGGGTTTGCGCGCGACAAGGTCGGTAAAGGTGCCGCCGCGATCAACCCAGAATTGCCAATCACCAGTTGTTGCAGGCCCTATTGAATTCGTCATTTGCTGTCAAACCTGAAATTTACGATACGGAAAATGCCACCTTCCTCATTACCATCCATGCCCGGTCCGCGTAAAGGCGTGTTCAGCCGCGATTGCAGAATTGCATTCACGAAATCTGCAAGCGGCTCGTTTATCTCCGACTAGCACAGGGCGCAGAAGGTAGGGCAGAGCATGAGCAGCAAACAGGCAAAAGAGCAGGATGGTTTTAGGCGATTATCAGACTCGCCCATCTGGGATTTACAGCGGACCTATTACCGGCAAATGGGTCCTGATGCCTGGCAGCCGAACGCGGTGCCAAGCTATATCACCACGAATCCCTTTATTGCCAGATGTTATGCCAAGGTTATCGATGGCTTTTTCAAGGATTTTGCAAAACCTCAACTGGGCAAACGCCGCGAGAATACTCAATATATTCTGGAACTCGGCGCGGGCTCCGGCCGCTTCGCCTATCGCTTTCTCAAGCATTTCCATTCGACCGAGGAAGTCGCAATCCGCCGGAAACAGGATATTGTCTATGTCATGACGGATATCAGCGAGGCCAATATTACCTTCTGGCGTAGCCATCCGCAGCTAAAACCATTTATTGATCAGGGGCTTGTCGATTTTGCCTATTTGGATGTCATGAACAGCCACAGCATTCATCTGCTGATATCAGGCAGAAAAATCGCGCCCGGCTCGTTGTCGACGCCGCTCGGCGTTATCGCGAATTACGTCATTGACAGCGTTCCCCATGATCTTTTCAGTCTTGCGGGAAACAAATTGAAGGCACGGCTGGTTAAACACAGCATAATGCCCGGAGATGAAACAATTGCCGCCATCGTCCGCAATACCGAGTTTGACTATTCGGAGGAGGCCTGTTCGCTACCCTTTTACGATAATGCAGACTGGAACAGGATTCTTGGTAGCTATAAAAAAACGAAGGAATCTTTTCACTTCTCCCTTCCCGTCGGCGGATTTCAGGTGATCGATCGCATGAGCGCTCTGACGACCGGACCGATGTTCCTACTGACGGGGGATTTTGGCGCGATCGATATGTCTGAACTTAAAAGCCTGCCGCCGCGCCACGTGGTGCGCAACGGCACCTATTCGCTGCATGTGAATTTCCATGCCTTGTCAAAATATGTGGAAAACAAACGTGGTCAGGTTTTCTTAGCCGGGCATTCGAAATCTTCGTTGGAAATTGCCGGGTTCCTGCTGCGTGCTGGCCGCCGCAAACCGAAACATACTAACCGTGAATTTGAGGCCCATATCCGGAAATTCGGGCCCGATGAGTTTTTCGCCTTAAAGAAAATTGTGGAGGATAATTTTAACGGACTGTCGCTGCCGCGAATATTGGCTTTGCTACGGATGAGTTGCTGGGATACCAAGTTTTTTAATGGATGTGCTGACGCACTTTCCCGGGCGCTGCCGGAGGCAAGTGCCTTTGAACGGGATTCCGTAGTCGAGGCGCTTAATAATGTTGAGAGCATGCATTTTCGCTGTAGCAGGGCGGAGGATCCCACTCTTTCCATCCTCAAGTTACTTTGTTGTATTGGGGAGCAGGATGCCATTTTTGCTGTCATCCGAAAAAATGAAAAATACCTTCGGTCATCGGATAGCGGGTTGCTGGCTATCGCGGAGGCCTACCAGCAGTTCGGCAAAAGGAAAGAGGCCGTCAAAATTATCAATAGCCAGCTGACGCGCAACCCAGGTCATCCTCAGGCCCTGCTGATACAAAGCCGGATTCAGGGTGATATTGCCTGAAATAATCGTCGATGGCTTGATAAATTGATAACGGAAATTAAACTGTTACATGTTTAGTTCTATGATATTCATGATTTCAAACTTATCTGACAGTTTCAAGACAGGGGCACATGGCACATAAAGGAATAATACTGGCAGGGGGAACGGGCACCCGTCTTCATCCATTGACTCTGGGTGTCAGCAAGCAATTGATGCCGGTGTATGACAAGCCGATGATCTATTATCCGCTGGCGACGCTGATGCTGGCAGATATTCGTGATATCCTGATCATTACAACGCCTGAAGAACAGGCCGTTTTTCAAAAAGTATTGAAAGACGGATCACAATGGGGCCTTAACCTTACTTACGCGGTCCAGCCCTCTCCGGACGGCCTCGCGCAGGCCTTCATCATAGGCAAGGACCATGTCGGCGATGATAATTCGGCGCTGATACTTGGCGACAATATATTTTATGCCAACCGTTTTAGCTCCTTGCTGCAAAGCGCGAAAGCCCGTGAGACTGGTGCCACAATCTTTGGCTATCATGTGTCGGATCCGCAGGCCTATGGGGTTGCCGAATTTGATGAGACAGGCAAGGTTATCGGGGTTGAGGAAAAACCCGCTCATCCGAAGTCTAATTTTGCCATTACCGGGCTTTATTTCTACGATAACCAGGTTATTGATTTTGCCCGCCATCTAAAACCCAGCAAGCGCGGAGAGCTGGAAATCACTGACCTTAACCGGCTCTACCTTGAGCGTGGACAGTTGAATTTGGAGCAACTCGGGCGCGGGAGTGCCTGGCTAGATACGGGAACCCACGACAATCTGCTGGAAGCGTCCCAGTTCGTGCAGACGATTGAGAAGCGTCAGGGCCTTAAAATAGCCTGTCCTGAGGAAATTGCCTTTCAGAAGGGTTTCATTACAGCAAAGGACCTTGCCGCCCTTGCGGAACCTCTTCGCAAGAGCGGTTATGGGGATTATCTGCTGTCACTCCTTGACTAGGGCCGCGCGCTAGATAAGTCCTCGCTCCTGAAGGTTCTGAATGATCATGTCGGCGGAATCCTCAGGCGATTGCCGGGCGCCGTCAATAACGATCTCCGCATTTTCCGGCCGCTCATAGTCTGAATCGATGCCGGTGAAGTTCTTGATCTCGCCGGCGCGGGCCTTTTTATACAGGCCCTTGATGTCCCGTTGTTCACAGATTTCGAGAGGAGTATCGACAAACACCTCAAGAAATTCTCCCTCTTCCATCAGGCCACGTGCCATTTGCCGTTCACTGCGGAACGGCGAGATGAAGGAGACGAGCGTGATCAGACCGGCATCGACCATCAATCGGGCTGTTTCGCCGACCCGGCGGATATTTTCCACGCGATCGGCATCAGTAAAGCCGAGATCCCGGTTAAGGCCGTGGCGGACATTGTCGCCGTCCAGCAGGTAGGTATGCTTGGAGAGGATATGCAGCTTCTTTTCCACCAGATTGGCGATGGTTGATTTGCCCGAGCCTGACAGGCCCGTGAACCAGAGAACCGATGCCTTTTGACCCTTCTGGCTAGCACGGGCTTCTTTATGGATATCCACCGACTGCCAATGGATATTGTCAGCGCGGCGAAGAGCAAAATCAATCGTCCCAGCGGCAACAGTGGCGTTGGTGAAGCGATCGATGAGGATAAAGGACCCGGTTTGCCGGTTCTCCGAATAGGGATCGAAGGAAAGCGCTTTGTCGAGTGCGAGGTTACAGATGCCGATTTCATTCAAGCCGAGCGTCGTTGTCGCCGTATGTTCAAGAGTATTGACATTAACTTTATATTTTAAATTACTGATTTTAGCTGATGTTAGCGCGCTTCCGATTTTAATCAGGTAATTCCGGCCGGGGAGTAAAGGTTCGTTATTCATCCAGATGATCTTGGCCTCGAACTGGTCGGCGGTCGCCGGGCGTTCCTTCGTCTCGCACAGAATATCGCCGCGGCTGACATCGATCTCGTCTTCGAGGGTGAGGGTGATCGCCTGACCGGCGATCGCCTCCTCAAGGTCGCCATCAAAAGTGACTATTCTGGCGACCTTGCTGGTTTGGCCCGAGGCCGGTTCGACAATGTCATCCCCGACACGAATTGAGCCGCTGGCAATGGTGCCCGAAAATCCGCGAAAATCAAGATTGGGGCGATTAACCCACTGAACTGGCAGGCGGAAGGGCTGATTGTCGATATCACGATGAAAATCAACGGTTTCCAGATGGTTAATAACGTTAGGGCCCTGATACCAGGGCATTTCCGGGCTGGCGGCGATCATGTTGTCGCCCTTCAGCGCCGAGACGGGAATGCAGGTGATCTCATCAAACTGCAGTTGTCCGGCAAAAGCGGCATAATCCGCCTTGATCTGCTCAAATACTGCCTCGTCATAATCGACAAGGTCCATTTTATTGATCGCCAGCACAATCTTGCGGATGCCGAGCAGGGACACGAGATAGCTGTGACGCATGGTCTGGGTAAGAACCCCTTTGCGGGCATCTATCAGGATGACAGCAAGATCGGCAGTCGAGGCCCCGGTCACCATGTTCCGCGTATATTGCTCATGGCCTGGCGTATCGGCGACGATGAATTTCCGTTTTTCCGTAGCGAAAAAACGATAGGCGACATCGATAGTAATGCCTTGTTCACGCTCCGCCTGCAGGCCATCCAGCAACAGGGCGTAATCAATCTCGCCGTTTTGCGTGCCCACACGCTTGCTTTCCGCGGTGAGAGTGGCGAGTTGGTCTTCAAACAATAACTTTGAATCCCACAGCAACCGGCCGATAAAGGTACTTTTCCCGTCATCGACGCTGCCGCAGGTGATAAAGCGCAAGAGGTCCTTCTCTTCCTGAGTTTTCAGGTAGGCATCGATGTCGTCGGGAATTGTCTCGGCGTGCTGAACCATCAGAAATATCCTTCCTGCTTCTTCTTTTCCATCGAGCCGGCTTGATCCTTGTCGATCAGACGCCCCTGGCGTTCGGAGGTGCGCGCGATCAGCATTTCCTGTATAATTTCGGGAAGGGTAGCAGCCGTCGATTCGATGGCCCCCGTCAGCGGATAACAGCCGAGGGTTCGGAAGCGGATGGATTTCATCATCGGCTTTTCCCCGTCCTCCAGCGGCAGGCGGTCATCGTCCACCATGATCAGCATGCCATCCCGTTCGACGACGGGACGGACGGCGGCGTAATAAAGCGGAACAATCGGGATATTTTCCATATAGATATATTGCCAGATATCAAGCTCGGTCCAGTTGGAAAGAGGGAAGGCGCGGATGCTTTCGCCTTTTCGTACCCGCCCATTATAGAGGTTCCAAAGTTCAGGTCGCTGGTTTTTAGGGTCCCAGCGATGGTTTTCTGTCCGGAAGGAGAATACGCGTTCCTTCGCTCGCGAGGCTTCCTCATCCCGGCGCGCGCCACCAAAGGCGGCGTCAAACTTGTATTTATCAAGCGCCTGCTTGAGGGCCTCGGTTTTCATGATGTCCGTATGCAGGGAGGAGCCATGGGTGAAAGGGCCGACCTTGCGCGCCAGTCCATCCGGATTGGTATGGACCAACAATTCAACGCCATACTCCTTGACGATGGCATCGCGGAACGAAATCATTTCCCGGAACTTCCAGGTTGTATCCACATGCAGCAGCGGAAACGGGATCGGGGAGGGGTAAAAGGCTTTGCGCGCCAGATGCAGTAGAACCGCAGAATCCTTGCCGATGGAATACATCATCACCGGCTTTTCGAACTCGGAGACGACTTCCCGGAAAATATGGATGCTTTCTGCTTCCAACTGTTGAAGATGAGTCAAACGCGAATTGTTCATTTCGTTTTCGTTTCCATTCAAGGGCCGGGCCTCCGAAAGCAGCGATAGAGCAGGGATTACATAAATTCCCGATAGATAACAAGCGCTAACATCGATATTTTACGTTAAAAATATGTAATACCCGTAATTTATATAAAAAAACATGTTATAATGCGGAAATAACCCGTCGCTATTCCCCTGTCAATAGGTCGTCCTACCGAAAGATCGCGAACCATCACATCCGGTCCGTTGAAAATTAGCAAAGGAAATCAATTGAATGCAAAAGTTTTGCGCATTATCATTGTTAACTCCCTATATGTGGCGTGACGGTAAGAGAAGATTTAGTATCCGGTTTGCGTTTTCGAGTGAGGAGGGTGTCGCAATCGACAAGGATTTCAGCTATACCGACGCGCTGGTTGCCTGCCCGGAATGCGATCTCATCCACAAGGTATCCGCGATCGAGGCCGGGGAGCAGGGCCGTTGCCGCCGCTGCGCAGCATTGCTGTTTGTCCGCCATAAAAACAGCCTCGACCGGTCTTTGGCCTTTGCCCTGACCGGATTGCTGTTTTTCGTTCTGGCAAATATGTTCCCGCTTCTGATTTTTGAAATGGATGGGCAATTCCAGTCGAACCGACTTATAGACGGTGTAATTGCCTTCTGGAACGCCGGGTATTGGGAACTTAGTTTAATTGTCTTTATTTCCAGCGTTGCGGCCCCGTTCCTGATACTAAGTGTTCTTGTGTCGCTTTTAGTACCGATGCGCTTCAATAGATCACCCTCCCATCCTCAAAAGCAGATCCGGTTGTTGATCCATCTCAGGCCTTGGGCGATGTCAGAAATTTTCATTCTCGGTATCATCGTTGCCTTTGTTAAGCTTAATGATTTTGCCAATGTCTCGGTTGGCTTGTCGCTCTTTGCTTTTGTGCTGATGGTTGCAGCGACGGTTATGGCCTATTTGTCCCTCGACGACGACGCTCTTTGGTCCCGGCTGGAGGCAATCAGAGAATGACAACAGCATCAGTCACCGCCAAGTCGCTGGATGCGGTTTCGTGCCATATCTGCGGTCTGCTCATCTCCTTCGAATATATAGCGAAATCCTCGGCACGATGCCCGCGATGCGACAGTCCTTTACATAGCCGCAAGGCCAATAGCCTGAAGCGGACATGGGCCCTGCTTTTCGCGGCGCTGATTATGTACATACCCGCAAACATTTATCCGGTACTGACACTGACCAATTTTGGCCAACCGACCCCAAACACGATAATAGGCGGGGTTGTGGAACTTGCTGAGGCCAAGGAAAAGCTGTATGAGCTTAAGGGACACGGA
>NZ_JBDNHC010000078.1:0-82225 GCF_041689005.1 Sneathiella sp. | reverse complement strand
GACGACCAGGAACATGGCCGGATGGGCCTCCGACAGGCCCGGCCGGAGCACGATCATCGCCCCGGCAAAACCGATGCCGACCGCCGTCCAGCGGCGAAAGCTGATTTTCTCTTTCAGCAGGATGACCGAGAACAGGATGACGAAAAGCGGCGCGGTGGCGGCGATGGCACCAGCATCGGCGAGTGGGATATATTTAAGCGCCGTGAACATACAGACCGTGGCACCCAGCAGGAACATAGACCGGATAATCTGTACCTTCAGGTTATTGGTACGGATCAGCCGTATTCCGTGCGACGGGCCGAAAACGATGACCAGCAGGACAACATGAAAGAAACAGCGTGCCCAGACGACCTGTATTGGCGAATATGTCTGCGACGCCAGTTTGACAAAGGTATCCATCACCGCGAACAGGAACACCGCCGTACAGAACAGGATAATACCGCGATAGGCGGCGGCGGGGGTGCTGGCGTTGGTGTTTACTGACATCGGGCGTCCTGAACTGGTTCTTGTTATTATTAGACCGAAACAACCCTTGTTTCCCGAAAACGATCCCCTCAATCGGGAGGGATGTCAAGTTTTCCGACAAATAAGCCCTTTAACGCAAATTTCAGGCTTCCTATTTGCCCGCCAATTGAGTAGCTTTGCGCCATGACTGATGCATTAATTTATGAACAAGATGAGGGCATTGTAACCCTCACGATCAATCGGCCGGAGGAGCGCAATGCCCTCTCCGATGATATCATTTTCGACGCGTTTCTGGGTGCGGCGAACCGGATCAACAAAGACAACACGGTACGCTGTGTCATCCTCACCGGCGCGGGGAAAGCCTTCTCCGCCGGGGGCAATGTCAAGAACATGCGCGACAAGGAGGGGCTGTTTGCGGGCAGCCCGACGGAAATTCGCGAGTCCTACCGGCAAGGTATCCAGAAAATCCCGCTCGCCTTCTATAACCTCGACGTCCCGACCATCGCCGCCGTCAATGGCGCCGCTGTCGGCGCGGGCTTTGACCTTGCCTGCATGTGCGATATGCGTATCGCCGCCAGTTCCGCCCGCTTCGCCGAGAGTTTCGTTCGCCTCGGGATTATTCCGGGCGATGGCGGGGCCTGGTTCCTGCCACGAACGATCAGCCGCAGCCGCGCCGCGGAAATGACCTTCACCGGCGAGATGATTGATGCCGAAACCGCGCTCGAATGGGGGCTTGTTTCCCGCGTCGTACCGAATGAGGAACTTATGGACGCCGCCCGCGATCTGGCAAAACGCATCGCCGTCAACCCGCCGCATTCGCTGCGCATGGCCAAGAAACTCATGCGCGAGGGCGAACATATGCGGCTCGACAGCCTGCTCGAAATGTCCGCGGCCTTTCAGGCGCTGTCCCATCACACCAAGGATCATGCCGAGGCGATCGAGGCCTTCTTTGAAAAGCGTGACGGTAATTTCAAGGGTGAGTGATCCTTGCCTGATATTAGAGGGGTCCCGGGGGGCGTGCTGGCTCGCGGCACAGTCCTACCGGATCGGCCTCGAAGCCCCCGCTTGCTACGAGCAGGGCCCGGCCGGCAAGGTATATAAACTAACATCTGAACTATGTGTCATAACCGGCCGTAATATAATTAAAAATATTGAACGGGAATGGACGCGGGAAATCCCCGCCGGCATTATTCTTCATGAGCCCGGCACCTCCGACCGGAGATCGTTGAAAGATATCTTGCGCCGCTGTTCCTGACGGCGAGAGGAAGCCCCTGCGATGACAACGGATGGTGACAACCTTGCGGAGTTATTGAGCAGTATCCGCGCCTGCCGGATCTGCGAGGCCGATCTCCCGCTCGGGCCGCGCCCGGTTCTGGTGGCAGACCCACGGGCACCGGTGCTGATCGCCGGGCAGGCGCCCGGCACGAAAGTCCATGAAAGCGGCATCCCCTGGGACGACGCCTCCGGCGACCGCCTCCGTGACTGGCTCGGCGTTGATAAGGACACTTTTTACGATCCCCAAAATTTTGCTATCATCCCGCAAGGGTTCTGCTATCCCGGACGGCTACCGAAGGGCGGAGACGCGCCGCCGCGCCCCGAATGCACGGAGACTTGGCACCCGCGATTAGTGCCAATGCTGCCCAATATCCAGATGATCCTGGCAGTCGGGCAATATGCGCATAAGTATTACCTTGGCACGCGGCGGCAAAAGACATTGACCGAAACGGTTGCCCATTATCACGATTATGGCCCGGATATCCTGCCCCTGCCGCATCCAAGCTGGCGGGTGACAGGTTGGCTGAAACGAAATGACTGGTTTGAGACGGAGATCCTGCCGCATTTGCGCGCCCGCATCAGGGCTTTGCTGAAAGAGACATCAACATGACATCTCGTTTACGCCTGCTTACCTTGACAGGGGCGCTATTACTGTCCGCGCTGCTGATCTCCTGCTCCCCGGTCGCGCAGCAGGCGGGGCCGGACAGTCCCGGGGCCAGCCTGACCGATACCTACCTGCAATCCTTCGACGGCACCCGGCTGCCGGTTCGGGTCTGGCCCGCAGAAGAGACGCCCACGGCCGTCATTATCGCCGTGCATGGGTTCAACGACTACAGCAATTCCTATTCCTTCCCGGCAAGCTGGTGGGCGCAGCAGGGTCTGACCACCATCGCCTATGACCAGAGAGGCTTCGGCGAGGCCCCAAATTTTGGCATCTGGCCGGGGCAGGAGCTGCTGATCCGGGATCTGATGACCATGGTCATCCAGGTGCGGGCGCGCTACCCCGGCATGCCGGTTTATCTTGTCGGTGAGAGTATGGGCGGGGCCGTGTTAATGACGGCGGTCACCGCTGAGGATTTCCCTGCCGTCGACGGGATTATTCTTTCGGCCCCGGCGGTCTGGGGCTGGCAGTCCATGAATATCTTCTACGATGCCATTCTCTGGACAGCGGCGCATACGGTGCCGACGATGAAGCTGACCGGCGAGGGGTTGGGCATTCAGGCCTCGGATAATATCTCGATGCTGCAAAATCTCGGTGCTGATCCGCTGTTTATCAAGGAAACCCGTATCGATTCCATCTATGGCCTCGTCAATCTCATGGATAACGCCTATGACGCGGCGGACGCACTGACCCCGCCGATCCTGCTACTCTACGGCGCCAATGACCAGCTCGTCCCGAAGGAGCCCGTCGAGGATATGGCCGAACGGCTGCCAGAGGGGGCCGATATTGTGCTCTACCCGAACGGCTGGCATATGCTGATGCGTGATCTCGAGGCACCGATCGTCTGGCAGGATATCGCCAGCTGGATCAAGACGCGGGAGATCCCGTCTGGCGACAAGGTGTCGGCGTTGCCGCTGTTTAAGGATGCGCCTTAGGCTCTTCCTGAGACTAGTCGTGTAAGCAGCGGCACCAGTTCATCAAAATTGTCGATGATGTGATCGGGGCCGAGGTCGCGGACGGGGATCTCGGTATAGCCGTAGCTGACGGCGATACAGGGGAGGCCCGCATTATGGGCGGCGGTGATGTCATTGTCGGAATCACCGATCATGAAGGCTTTGCCGCTGGTATGGCCCATTCTCTCAAGGGTACCGAGAATATGCCCGGCGTCGGGCTTGCGGGTCGGAAAACTGTCGCCGCCGGTCACCGCCGTGAAAAACGGCGCCATGTCGAGATCTTTCAGGAGTTGCACGGCAAACCCATGCGGCTTGTTAGTGCAGACGGCGAGATTAGCCCCGGCGGCGCGGAAAGCCTCAAGCGCCGATCGCACGCCCTCATAGGGCTTGCTGTTATCGCTTAAATGATCCCCGTAATAGGTGAAGAAATCAGCGACCAGTGCCTCGAACACCTCCGGTTCCGGCATCCCGCCGGTCGCCATCATGCCCTGTTCAAGAAGTGCCCGCGCGCCCCGGCCGACCATATGGCGGACGTCGTCGAGGCTGACCGGCTCCCGGCCGCCCCGGTTGAGGGAATGGCTGAGCGCGCCATGAAGGTCTGGCGCCGTATCCACAAGGGTTCCGTCGAGGTCAAAGAGAATAGCGATGTCGCGCATTTTTTGAAAAATCCCGTAACAATTATTTATTTGGGTTTGTAGCAGGGTTAGGTGCTATTACTGTCAAAGTCCAGTATTTGTTAAGATAAAGGCCGGGTCTTGAAATGTCATCAATTGCCGCTGTAATTCTAGCTGCCGGCGCGGGAACGCGCATGAAATCGGTGCTGCCCAAGGTCCTGCATGAGATCGGCGGCCGGCCGATGATTTCGCATTTGCTGGCGGCGGTGGAGAGTCTTGATCCCTCCAAGGTAGTGGTCGTCACCGCACCGGGCATGGCATCTGTCAGGAAAGCCGTTGAACCCGCTGATATTGCTGTGCAAAAAAAGGCGCTGGGTACCGGACATGCGGTTGCGGCTGCGCTTGATAGCCTTGAAGGTTTCGAGGGCGACGTTCTCATCCTTTATGGGGATACGCCGCTGATCGAGACGGCAACACTCCGCCAAATGATCGAGAAACGCCGGGCAGCCGAGAAATGTGCCGTTGTCGTGCTTGGCTTCGAGCCGGATGATCCGGCGGAATACGGCCGTCTGGTGACGGATGACGCCGGGAACCTGACCGCCATTGTTGAATATGCCGATGCGGACGCGGCGGAGCGGGGCATCGGCCTCTGCAATTCCGGCGTCATGGCGATCGACGGGCGGCAGCTCTCAGCGCTGATCACCGCCGTCGGTAATGATAACGCCAAGGGCGAATATTATCTCACCGATATTGTCGAGATTGCGAACCGGCGAGGCCTTACCTGTGCCTACGTCAAGGGCGCGGAGCAGGAACTGCTGGGCGTCAACACTCGCGCGCAACTGGCCGAGGCCGAGAAAATTGCGCAAGGCCGGTGGCGGGCGAAGGCAATGGCGGAGGGGGCGACCCTCATCGATCCGGACAGTGTCTGGTTCAGCCATGATACGAAACTCGGACGCGACGTTGTGATCGAACCCGGCGTCTTCTTTGGCCCCGGGGTCACTGTGGGCGATAATGTGCGGATCAAGGCACACTGCCATCTGGAAGGCACGACCATCGGCGCAGGCGCGCAAATCGGCCCCTTTGCCCGTCTCCGGCCCGGTGCGGACATCGCCGAAGAGGTCAAGATCGGCAATTTCGTCGAGATCAAGAAATCGGAAATTGAAAAGGGCGCCAAGGTCAGTCATCTGTCCTATATCGGTGATAGCCGCATCGGGGAGGGCGCCAATATCGGCGCCGGCACCATCACTTGTAACTATGACGGCTTCGACAAGTTTCGCACGGACATCGGCGCCGGGGCCTTTATTGGCTCCAACACGGCGCTTGTCGCCCCGGTTCGCATCGGTGCCGGTGCGATTGTTGGCGCGGGCAGCACGATCACCGAGGATGTCGATGCCAATGCCCTGGCGCTGGAGCGCAGCACGACGCGGCAGAAGACGGGCTGGGCGAAGCGTTTTCGGAAGCTTAAGGAAAAAATCACAAATTAGCGCCATCATGCTGTTTTTAATAAGGTAAGGCTTTATATGTGTGGGATTATCGGTGTCCTTGGTAAAGAAGACGTGGTGCCCTCGCTGATTGATGGGCTGAAGCGTCTTGAATATCGGGGATATGACAGCGCGGGTATTGCGACGCTGACGGGGTCCGGGATTGACCGGCGCCGGGCGGAAGGCAAGCTTGTTAATCTTGAGGCGACGCTGGCCACAAACCCGATTTCCGGGCTCGCCGGTATCGGCCATACCCGCTGGGCCACCCACGGGGTGCCGAACGAGATCAACGCCCATCCGCATATGACCGACAAGATCGCCCTCGTCCATAACGGTATTATCGAGAATTACCGTGAACTGGCGGATGCGCTTTCAGAAAAAGGCTACCGGTTTGAATCCGAGACCGATACGGAAATCGCCGCCCAGCTGATCACCAGCTACCTTGATACGGGTCTTACGCCGGAACAGGCAATGGCCGAAACCCTCCATCATCTGCATGGGGCCTTTTCGATCGCGGTGATCTTCAAAAGCGACGATAATCTGATGATTGGGGCCCGGCGCGGGGCACCGCTCGCCGTCGGCTGGGGCAATGGCGAGATGTTTCTGGGCTCCGACGCACTAGCGCTGGCGCCGCTGACGACCAAAATCTCCTACCTGGAAGAAGATGACTGGGCGGTCCTGACCCGCGACGGCGCCACTTTCTTCGACAAGGACCATAATAAGGTCACGCGCGAGATCAAGGAAACCCGGCTGTCCGGCGCCATGATCGGCAAGGGTAACCATCGACATTTCATGATGAAGGAAATCGCCGAGCAACCAGCGGTGATGGGCGAGACGCTCAACAGCTTCTTCAACCCGAAAAGTCGCACCATCACCCTGCCGGATCTGCCGTTTGACTGGAACACGTTACCCAAGGTGACCATTGTCGCCTGCGGAACTTCTTTCTACGCGGCGATGATCGCTAAATACTGGTTCGAGGGGATCGCCAATCTTGCCGTTGAGGTCGATATCGCCTCGGAGTTCCGCTATCGCCATATGCCGCTGCCGAAAGGCGGGCTTGCCCTCTTCATCAGCCAATCGGGGGAGACGGCGGACACGCTGGCCGCCCTTAAATATGCCAAGGAGAATGGCCAGCATATTGCCTCCATCGTCAATGTCGAGGAAAGCTCGATGGGCCGGGAATCGGATTTCGTCTTCCATACCCAGGCCGGACCGGAAATCGGCGTCGCCTCGACCAAGGCATTCACCTGCCAGCTGGTGACGCTTGCCTGTATCGCCATTGACGCCGGTGTTAAGCGCGGCGTCATTGACCGGGCGGAAGAGGCGCGGCTCTGTGCGGCACTGGCCGAGGTTCCGGCGCGGGCCGCGGAAATCCTGGAAAGTGATGATAATATCCGCGATCTCGCCGGGGAAATATTCGAGGCCCGCGATGTGCTCTATATCGGCCGCGGCACCGGCTATCCCATAGCCCTTGAGGGGGCGCTGAAACTGAAGGAAATCTCCTATATCCATGCGGAAGGGTATGCGGCCGGGGAACTTAAGCATGGCCCGATTGCCCTCATCGACGAGACCGTGCCCGTCATTGTGGTTGCCCCGAGCGATCCTTATTTCGAGAAGACGGCCTCCAACATGCAGGAAGTGATGGCGAGGAACGCCCGGGTGATCTTCCTTTCCGATGCCGCCGGGATCAGGAAGCTTGGGAAACGGGCGCTTGGCTCGATCGAGCTACCGGCGGTGGACCCGTTTGTTGCCCCCATTCTCTATGCGATCCCGGTGCAAATTCTCGCCTATCATGTCGCGGTCCTGAAGGGCACCGACGTTGATCAGCCCCGCAACCTCGCCAAGTCAGTCACGGTGGAGTAGAGAGAAGGTGGAATAGTGGCCCGGCGACAGACCCTATTCTCTGCTCTCGCATCCTCTGTTTTTGCGGCAGTTTTTCTTATTTCTGCGAGCATGTTATCCAATTTTGCTGGCGCCGCTGAGGCGTCCGTCTGCAATGCGAAAGATCGCGATTACGCCGCCTTCTGGAATAACGCCTATGATCCGGAGGAAGCCTATGCCTTTGGCCGGAAAATACAGGCACTCCTAACTGCGAAGGACCTTGATGCCCTGTTCGGGCTGGTGGACGGCGAACTGATCCTTGGCCCGCGAAAGAGATTTGTCGCGACCCAATCGTTTGACGAGGTTTTCGATGCTGACTGGGTCAAGGCCGTGCTGGCGGATACGCCCTCCTGCCAGCCCGTCGGCTGGCGCGGCTTCATGCTGGCAAACGGGCGGATCTGGTTTCATCGCGAACAGGGCGAATGGCATATCTTTTCGATGAACGGTGTCGCGGTGGAGGCGCAGGACGAGAGTCTGCCCATTGGCTGGCGGGTTGAGAACGAGTTACTGCCGTTTGAATGTTTCTACTATGACAGCTTTGCCACGGATCGCGCCCGCGAGCTTATGGACCAGTATGACATTAGCGATCTTGATGATTTTCTCGCCAATCCGGGAAAATATATTGGCGGCAAGATCCCGCTTTCCAGCAATATCACCCCCAGCTGGTGCAAAGATAATACCTGTAAAAACAATGGCTTTGACGACAAAATTGAACTTGTACATCCGCTAAGTGAATGCCGGAAAACCGCCGATGCCCTGACCATCCTCGACCGGTTAGTCTGGCGGCAGATGGGGGCGGTGTCCTACCAGTATGAAGTGATCGGGAAACTGAATGCGATGCAATGTCAGACCCTCGCGCCCGACCTTGTTGCCAGATGCGAGGAAAGTTATCTCATCGCCATCGGCGACTACAGCGGCGGCACGATCGGCTGGTTGATGCAATATACCTTCTACGGCCTGTTCCGGCGGGACGATGGCGCGCGGTATATCGTTCCGCTCAAAAGTTTCGATAACCGAAACGAGGCGCTGAATCACCTCGAAGATCTGGGGTAGCGACCGCTCGAGTTATTCCGCCGCCTGACGCACCGGGTTGAGGCTGTTGCGCTCGATCTCGGTGATATAATCGCGGGTGATCGGCGCCCCGTCAATTTTTCGGGCGACCTGCACCTGAAACACAACGATGCTGCCGCAGCGGAACGACGCCTCGGTAGAGGCAAGATAGAACTCCCACATCCGGCAGAATCGCTCGTCATAGATGGCCCGGGCCTTGTCGCGGTTTTCGTTAAACCGGGTGCGCCAGGCCTTCAACGTCTCGGCGTAATGGAGGCGTAACACCTCGACATCTGTTATATAGAGGCCAACTTTCTCGACCACCTTGCTGATTTGTGACAGCGAGGGAATGTAGCTTCCGGGGAAGATATATTTCTCGATCCATGGATTAGTCGGCGAGGGGGAGTTGGCGGCGCCGATAGTATGGATCAGCGCTACGCCGTCGTCGGTGAGAGTGGTTTTCACCTTCTCGAAAAACTGCTGGTAATGGGGCACTCCGACATGCTCAAACATTCCGACGGAGACAATCCGGTCGAATTTTTCATCGACGTCGCGGTAATCGGTCAGGCTGTAATCAACCTTGCCCTGATAATTCTGCCGCTCGGCCATCTTCTGCGCATAAGCCAGCTGGTTTTTCGACAGCGTCACGCCGGAGACATGGGTTTCGGAATTTTCGGCGAGATAGCGCGCAAGCCCGCCCCAGCCGCAGCCGATATCGAGGACCTTCTGCCCCGGTCTTAGTCCCATTTTCGCAGCGATATGCGCCATTTTCTGGATTTGCGCCTGATCGATGGTATCCTCCGGCGACTTGAAATAGCCACAGGAATATTGCCGGTTCTTGTCAAGGAACAACTCATACAGCTCGTCCGACAGGTCATAATGATGGGCAACATTATGAAGCGAGCGTCCGCGCGGATTATATTTCGTCGCCATCCAGTAGAGCTTTTGGATGAAATCGCCGAAGGCCGCATAGGGATGCTGGGAGCGCCAGTCCATATTGCGGACAAGCAATTCGAGGAGGTCATAGATGGTGCCGCCCTCGACGGTCAATTCCTCGTTCATGAAGGCTTCGCCGAGATACAGCTTGGGATAAAAGGCAAGTTTCCGTTCGACCGCCTTGGTGTGCAATCGCATAGTAATAGACTTGCCCGGCGTGCCGCTGAAAACATGTTCCCGGCCCTTGACATCGATCACCGTCAGGGTGCCTTGCTGTATAAGTCGCTTGAGGAGTTGAGATAAAAGTATCATTTTAATGTCGCCTTTCCCCGGTCGGATCATGCAATCCCGTGACTTCTGCACCCCGTCACGTCACCCCGTACGTCTCTACTGACCCTTTCCTGCCTCAATGCTGTGACCGGCTTTTCTGCACCCAGGCATCATAACCAGCGACGAAATTGCCACCTACAGGCTGGCTTTCTTTTCATTGGATTGATAAGGGAAGCGCAACCAGAGTAAATTTGGAACGATATCATCCTGAAATCAAGGATAAAAATCGAAATATTCATTTGTTGTCATGGAATATTTCGATAAGTGGTTCGAGAATTTCGGAAGGAGCGGGCCCTGTCAGCTCAACGTCGAAAGGGCGCCGAGAATGAAGGAGATTTCCCCGTTTTCGTTTGTCACGGGGCAATCGACCGATTCAAAATTCAGGTAATGCTTGCCAAAAACCTCGGCGGCCCCGGAACAGTGCCAGGCGGTTCTGCTGGCGACGACCTTTTCAAGATAAGTAACAAACAAGCGGTTTTCGAGAAGCGGATCCTTGGGCGTGATCTTATGCCCCCGCAGAGAGGCGCCGACGATATCGACAACTTTTTCGCCGTTGAGCCGGTAGAGAAAATTTTCCGGCCCCAGCACCTGCACGACATAGAGGTTTGGCGCAATTCCCCAATGCTTGGCGATGTCGAAATCGGACCGAAGGGGCAGGGAGGGTTGAAAGGAACTCCACCATTTATACAGTGCCTTGACCGGCTCCGTCTCGAAATTTTCGGAGGTCTCCACCGGCTCGCGCGCGATTTTCCGGAAATTGTCGGATCGTTTCTGGATTTCAACTTTTTTAGTTGTCACTTGGGGTCCCTGTTTCAGGCAAATCTGTGCCGCTGTGAGTCTGGACGATGGCACGCTTATGCGCCGAGAGGCTCTGGGCTTCGATAAACACCCGTGTTACATCGGAATATTTTGCCTTGATCCGCTTCTCGAAGGTACTGATTGCCGCTTCCACTTCGACTGAAGTCAGGCTATCGGCAAAATCAAGGCTGACGTTTACCAGAATATCATTCGGGCCCAGATGCATGGTCAGAAGTTCGTTAAGGCTGATAATATTCTTATTTTCACTGACAATTTCCCGGATGCCTTCGGTCACTTCGGCACTCGCGCCTTCGCCGATCAGCAGGCCCTTGCATTCGATCGCGAGAATGACGGCGACACTGGCGAGAATGACCCCAATGACAACCGAGGCCGCGCCGTCGAGTTCGGGAATTTCAAGAAGCCCGGCGAGAAAGATTCCGACGAAAGCAACGATCAGGCCCATCATGGCCGCTGTATCCTCGAACAGGACGGTGAAAATCGTCGGGTCCTTGCTCCGCCGGATGGAGCGCCAGAAACCGGCTTTGCCAATGCCGCGCTTGAATTCCCGAAACGCAACGGTCCAGGCCCAGCCCTCAAAGGCAAGACTGACCGCGAGCACCGCATAGTTCCAGAACGGATCCTTTATCGGCTCCGGATGCTGGATATGCTTGATTCCTTCGTAAAAGGAAATACCCGACCCCAGGGAGAAGATAAGGATGGCGACGACAAAGGCCCAGAAATACAGCTCCATGCCATAGCCGAATGGATGCTTCTTGTCCGGGCTTTTGCTGGCACGGGAGAGGCCATGCAGCATTAACACCTGGTTTCCTGTATCGACAAGGGAATGGACACCCTCGCTCAGCATCGCCGAACTGCCGGTAAAGACGGCGGCAATAAATTTTGAGATGGCGATCACGGTATTACCGATAAGCGCCGCATAGATAACCTTTTTTGACCCGCTCGCCACAAAATCTCCAGACTGCACCTGACCGGCATGAAGCTGTTCATAACTGGTGCCGGGTTAAGAGTAGGTAACCTTGCCCCGATGTTCAACTGGCGAATGCCCGCGCGATCAAAAATAAAGTTTGAGGATCAAAGATTGACACATATCTTATCTTACATACACTTCGCGCTCGTCTGTGTTGAACAGAGACTCAGGGTGGCCGAAGCGTGCCAAAACTCCCAATAAAGGATACCGCTATGCTGGACAAGAATACCAACCCGTTAAATCTGAAGGACCCCGATCTTTTTCGAATGCAGGCACTTGTTGCCGGTAAATGGTGCGATGCGGACAGCGGTGCGACCTTTGACGTAATCAACCCGGCGACCGGCGATGTTGTCGGTACGGCGCCGGACATGGGGGCGACCGAGACCCGCCGCGCGATCGAGGCGGCGAAGGCGGCGATGCCGGCCTGGGCCGCAAAGACGGCAAAGGAACGAGCCGTTATCTTGCGCAAATGGTTCGACCTGATGATAGAGAATACCGATGACCTCGCGAAAATCATGACCGTCGAGATGGGCAAGCCTCTCGCCGAGGCGAAAGGCGAGGTCGCCTATGGCGCCTCCTTCATTGAATGGTTCGCCGAGGAAGGCAAGCGCATCTATGGGGATACCATCCCCGAACATCAAAGCGACAAGCGTATCATCGTCATCAAGCAGCCGATCGGGGTTACCGTGGCGATCACGCCATGGAATTTCCCGATCGCCATGATTACGCGAAAGGCCGGTCCGGCGCTCGCCGCCGGTTGCCCGATGGTGATCAAACCGGCTGAACTCACGCCCTTTTCTGCGCTCGCCATTGCGGTGCTGGCGGAGCGGGCTGGTATTCCCGCTGGTATTCTCGGGATTGTGACCGGTGATTCCAAGAAGATCGGCGGCGAGATGACCTCCAATCCAATGGTCCAGAAACTAACCTTCACCGGTTCTACCGCCGTCGGAAAGCTGCTGATGGAGCAATGCGCCAAGACCGTGAAAAAGACCTCCATGGAACTCGGCGGCAATGCTCCCTTTATCGTTTTTGATGATGCCCATATTGACGCGGCCGTGGAGGCGGCGATGGCGTCAAAATACCGCAACGCCGGCCAGACCTGCGTCTGTGCCAACCGCATTTACGTGCAGTCCGGCATCCATGACGCCTTCGTTGCGAAGCTGGTGGAGAAGGTCAAGGCCCTGAAGGTCGGCAACGGTCTCGATGACGGTGTGACACAGGGTCCGCTGATTACCGATCGTGCGGTTGACAAGGTTGAGGATCATATTGCCGATGCCCTGGCCAAGGGCGCAAAACTAGCCCTCGGCGGGCATCGCCATTCCCTCGGCCAGTCATTTTTCGAGCCCACTATCCTGACGGATGTGACGCAGGACATGAAGGTCGCCCGCGAGGAAACCTTCGGGCCCATGGCGCCGATTTTCAAGTTTGGGGATGAGGCCGAGGTCATTGCCATGGCTAATGATACGGAATTCGGGCTGGCGGCCTATCTCTGTGCCCGAGATATCGGCCGTATCTGGCGGGTGAGCGAGGCTCTGGAATATGGCATCATCGGCATCAACACCGGCATTATCTCGACCGAGGTCGCGCCGTTTGGTGGCGTCAAGCAATCCGGCCTTGGCCGCGAAGGCTCGAAATACGGGATCGAGGACTATCTGGAAATGAAATATATGTGTATTGGTGGCATTGACGTCTGATCGTTCCTAGATAGAGGGATCAGTGAATTGCGGGGGCGCAAACCGGATAAAAGTAGGAAATAGGAACGTGAAATTCGATTATGATTTGTTTGTCATCGGCGGTGGCTCCGGCGGTGTAAGGGCCTCCCGTATCTCCTCAAGCCTCGGGGCGAAAGTGGCGATGGCCGAGGAATTCCGTGTCGGCGGCACCTGTGTGATTCGCGGCTGCGTGCCCAAGAAGCTGCTCGTCTACGCGAGCCATTTTTCCGAGGATTTCGAGGATGCCGCCGCCTATGGCTGGACGGTGCCCAAGGCCACGCATTCATGGAAAACCCTGATTGCCAACAAGGACAAGGAAATTGACCGGCTAAACAACATCTATCATTCGATCCTTGATAACAACAACGTCGAGCTGTTCCGGGGACGGGCGACGGTGGTGGATCGCAACACGGTCAAGGTCGGCGATAAGGAATATACGGCAAAATATATTCTCATCGCCACCGGCGGCACGCCGGTGATGCCGGAGCTGCCGGGGATCGAGCATGCCATTTCCTCGAACGAGGCGTTTCATCTCGACGAGATGCCGAAGCGGGTGATCGTTGTCGGCGGCGGCTATATCGCCGTCGAGTTCGCTGGGATTTTCAATGGTCTCGGGGCCGAGGTAACACAGCTGTACCGCGGCACCCAGATCCTGCGCGGGTTTGATTCTGACGTTCAGCATTTTCTCGCCGCCGAAATCCAGAAAAAAGGGATCGACCTGCATACTCACGCCAATGCAGCCTCGATCGAGAAAACAAACTCCTGCCTCAAAGTGACGCTTGATGACGGTGATGTGCTGGAGACAGATGCGATCCTGTTCGCCACCGGTCGCAGGCCCAATACCAAGGGGCTCGGGCTTGAGGCCATCGGCGTTGAGTTAAAAGAAAACGGTGCCGTCAAGGTGACCCCGCAATCCCAGTCCACGGTTGATAATATTTATGCGGTGGGCGATGTGACGGACCGGATTGCGCTCACTCCCGTCGCCATTCATGAAGGTATGGCCTTTGCCGAAACGGTTTTTGGCGACCGTCCCGGTGCTGCCGATCACGAAAATGTCCCCTCGGCCGTCTTTTCACAGCCACAGGTTGGCACCGTTGGCCTGTCGGAGGCCGATGCGCGGGAGAAATATGGGAAGGTAGATATCTATAAATCCGACTTCCGGCCGATGAAGCAGACCCTGACGGGAGGCACGGAGCGTGCCTTCGTCAAGCTCATTGTCGATGCCAAGTCCGATATCGTTGTCGGCGTGCATATCGTCGGCGCCGACGCGGCAGAGATTATCCAGTCGGTCGGAATTGCGCTCAAATGCAAGGCGACCAAGGCGCAGTTTGATGCCACAATCGGGGTCCATCCGAGCCTGGCCGAAGAAATTGTCACCCTGCGGGAAAAGTTTGTCGCGGCCTGAAATCCGCCTGAAAATTTCGGCAAATGACGCAATTCGGCTGTTTTTTTCGTCATTCGCCCGTAAATTAGCCGGTTATGGATTGCGAAAATGATAAAAGGCTGTAGATAATAGTCGCCTCAAGCGGACGTTATCACTTTAAGGAACAAAGACATGTCGAAAAACTGGACCCCTGAGAGCTGGAGAGACAAACCGGTTCGTCAGCTACCGACATACCAGGATCTGGACGCGCTTGCCGCGGTTGAGAAAGACCTTAAGACGTTTCCGCCACTGGTATTTGCAGGTGAGGCGAGAAGCCTTAAGAAAAAACTTGCCGAGGTCGCGGCTGGTCGTGCCTTCCTGCTGCAGGGCGGGGATTGCGCCGAAAGCTTCGCCGAATTTCATCCCAACAATATCCGTGATACCTTCAAGGTGTTGCTGCAGATGGCGGTGGTGCTGACCTTTGGCGCCAATTGTCCGATCATCAAGGTCGGCAGGCTCGCCGGTCAGTTCGCCAAGCCGCGCTCTTCCGACACCGAAACCATTGACGGCGTCGAGCTGCCAAGCTACCGCGGCGATATCATCAATGGCTTCGAGTTCACGCCGGAGGCCCGCGTTCCGGACCCCTCCCGGCTGTTGAAAGCCTATTCGCAGGCCGCCTCGACGCTTAACTTGCTGCGCGCTTTCGCGCAAGGCGGTTATGCCGACCTGCATCAAGTCCATAGCTGGAACATGGGGTTTGTCGCCAGCGGCCCGCAAGGTGAGCGCTACCAGGAAATGGCTGACCGTATTTATGATGCTCTCGCCTTCATGGAGGCCTGCGGCGTTACGTCGGCGAATACGCCGGAGATGGGGCGGACGGATTTCTATACCTCCCATGAGGCGTTGCTGCTGCCGTATGAGCAATGCCTGACCCGTGTCGACAGCACCTCGGGCGATTATTACGATACCTCGGCGCATATGCTGTGGATCGGGGATCGCACCCGTGACCCGGACGAGGCGCATGTGGAATTCCTGCGCGGCGTCGCCAATCCGATTGCCGTAAAAGCGGGCCCGTCGCAGGATCCCGACACGCTGCTGCGGCTGCTGGATACGCTCAACCCGAAGGACGAGGCGGGACGGATGACAATTATCTGCCGCTTTGGCGCCGATAACGTCGAAAAACACCTGCCGGCCCTGATCCGTAAAGTCGAGAAAGAGGGCCGCAAGGTCGTCTGGTCATGCGATCCGATGCATGGCAACACCATCAAATCCTCGACCGGTTATAAAACCCGGCCCGTTGACCGCATCACTCGCGAAGTCCATCAGTTCTTCGATGTTCATCAGGCGGAGGGAACTTATGCCGGCGGTGTGCATTTCGAGATGACCGGGCAGAATGTCACTGAATGCATCGGTGGTGCCTTCGAGGTCACCGAGGAAGGCCTGAGCGACCGGTATCATACTGCCTGCGATCCGCGCCTCAATGCCAATCAGGCACTGGAACTTGCATTCCTGATTTCCGAAATGATCAAGAAGGAAAGGGGGAACGGGTCCGCGATTGCCGCTGTGTCCTGACCCGTCGAACCATGACCAATGAGAGCCCTGCTACGGGTCGGGAGGCAGTTGATTGCGCGATTGCTGACCATACCGACCAATATTTTAACAAGACCAAACAGATAATTGGTCAATTCGGCGATAAAATAGTGACTTACGCTGTCTTTATGAGACGGCCGGTGATCTTCTGTCCGCGTATAATGATTGACTGGCTTAACGAGATGTCGGTCTTGCGTGAAAAAAGCTTCAAGGTCGAGCCCTGTTTTGAGGAGGGTGAGTGGGTCGGCGCCGGGGAGCCACTGGTCTATATCACCGGCAGTTTCTACGATCTCGTCGATCTTGAAACCCTGTATTTACAGAAGCTGGGCTCCGCCTGCGTGGCCGCCTACAACGCCTATTCCATGTGCTGGCATATGCCGACGACACGCTTCCTCGCTATGGATGCTCGCCATTGCGCAGGCGCGGAAATGGCCGACATGATGGCCTATGCGGCGTCGGTCGGCAGTCGCGCTGCCCAGAAGGATCATGGCGCCCAAGGTTTCATCGGCAATGCCAACAATGCGACCGCTCATTATTTCGGTAATGAAAAAGGCCTCGGCACCATGCCTCATGCCCTTATCGGCTATGCCGGGAGCACGGTGCGGGCAGCGGAAATGTTTCACGAAAGCTTTCCCGCGGATCCGCTGACGGTGCTTGTCGATTATTACGGCCGCGAAGTGACCGACGCGATTGATTGTTGTCGCCGCTTTCCCGAGATGGCAGCTGAGGGGCGGGTGTCAGTGCGGCTTGATACTCATGGTGGACGCTTCATTGAGGGACTCGATCCGGCATCTTCCTATGCGGTTCTGGAACGACATGTGCCGCGCGGTATCCGCCAGTACCGGTCGGAGCAGGAACTGAAATGGCTGGTCGGGACCGGCGTCTCGGCGGCGGGGATATACTGGATACGGGAAAAGCTGGACGAGGCGGGCTTTGAGAATGTCAAGATCGTGGCGTCCTCAGGCTTCTCCCGTGAAAAATGCCGGATCATGGGCAATATCAAGGCGCCGATCGACATGGTCGGCACCGGATCTTTCCTGCCGGAAATCTGGCACGAATCCTATGCCACTGCCGATATCATCGCCTATGATAATGTCGCCGGTGTGAAACTTGGCCGCGAGTTCCTGCTAAAAAAAGAAAAAAGACTGCCATAATCAGATAAATTCAGTCGTATTTTGATTAGCATTGCACGATGATCGGCCCCACAAGCGGGTCGGGATCAGTACCACGTTATTATCCGGAATTTAAGACGTCATGTATGCTGCTGTAATCAATTCCTGGCCGCTCCTCTTGGGGCTGGGCCTGCTCATGCTCGGCAACGGCCTGCAGGTGAGTCTTGTCGGCATCCGCGCCTCGCTTGAGGGCTTCCCGGCGGTTGTCATCGGCTTTGTAATGTCCGGATATTATGCGGGCTTCCTGTTCGGCTCGATCATTACCCCCAAGATTCTCGCCAATGTCGGCCATGTCCGCGTGTTTGCGGCACTGGCCTCGCTCGCTTCCTCGGCGGCGCTGCTGTACGTGGTTTTTGTCGATCCGATCGTCTGGGGATTGATGCGGCTGATTACCGGCTTTGCCTATGCGGGTCTCTATATCGTTTGTGAAAGCTGGCTCAATGATGCGGCGACCAATGAGACCCGTGGGCAGTTGCTGTCGGTCTATATGATCATCGTCATGGGTGGCATGGCCGTCGGCCAGTTGTTCCTCAATGTCGCCGATCCGGGCGGTTATACGCTGTTCATCTTTATTTCGGTGCTGATTTCCCTCGCGCTGATCCCGATGACGCTGACGGCGAACCCGGCCCCTAATTTCCTTGCCAGCACCCGGCTGAGCCTCAAAAAGCTCTACAAGATTTCCCCGCTCGGGATTGTCGGGATGTTCGCGCAAGGGATTACCGGCGGTGCCTTTTACGGTATGGCCGCTGTTTACGGTGACAAGATCGGTCTTTCCGTGGCCCAGCTTTCGACTTTTATCAGTATTGTGATTTTTGGCGGTGTGATCCTGCAATGGCCGGTCGGCAAGCTGTCGGACCGGTTCGACCGACGTCAGGTCCTGCTGGTCACTACGATGTTGAGCGGCGCCTTCGCGATCATGGCGATGTTTGCCGGTGAACGCGGTGATTATCTTACTTTCCTGGTGAGTGCCGGCCTGTTCGGGGGCTTCTCCGTGCCGCTCTATTCCCTCTGTATCGCCCATACCAACGACCATCTGGAACCGACAAAGATGGTCGCCGCCAGCAGCGGCCTAATGCTGGTCAACGGCTGCGGGGCGATTTTCGGGCCGGTTATTGTCGGCCAGTTGATGTCGACAAGCGGGAGTTATTTTTTCTTCGGCTGGATTGCCTTCGGCCATATCGCCATTGGCCTGTTCGCCATTTACCGGATGTACATGACGACGGCCATGCCGCTTGAGGAACAAGGCAGCTTTGTCGCCATGCCTGTGCGGGCGGGCGGCTCTGTCGCCCCCATGAACCCGGAAACCGAGGAATGGATCGACGATCAGCCCCCAGCCTATGCCGCAGAGCCGGAGCTGGAACCGGAGGAAGAACCAGCGGACATACGCGATGACGGTCCGGCGCTCGGGTCAAAATATCCCTGATTTCAGCAATTTCCGTAATTTTCGGGACAAATTACGCATCTAGCGATTGCTGCGCGCGTCAAGGCGGGTTAGAAATCCTTCATGACCGATCATTTGAAAATTGCGTTGGCACAGGCCAATCCGACCTTGGGCAATATCGCCGGTAATATTGCGCTGGCCCGGGACTTCCGTGAGGAGGCCGAGGCGCTCGGGGCTGACCTTGTGGTATTTCCCGAACTGTTCCTGACCGGCTACCCGCCTGAAGACCTGGTGCTCAAGCCCGCGTTTCAGCGCGCCGCCGCCGAGGCCATGGACGAGCTTGCCGAACTGACACTGGATGGCGGCCCGGCGATGCTGATGTCGGCCCCTTTGGTCGAGGACGGGATGCTCTATAATGCCGTTTGCCTGCTGGAAGGCGGAAAAATCACCGCCCGTCAGTTCAAGCACGAGCTTCCCAATTACGGCGTTTTCGATGAATTCCGCATTTTCAAGTCCGGCCCCTTGCCGGGGCCGATATCGTTTAAAGGTGTGCGCCTCGGGGTACTGATTTGTGAGGATATGTGGTACCCGGATGTCGCCGAATGCCTCGCCGAGACCGGCGCCGAAATCCTTGTGATCCCCAATGGCAGCCCCTATGACCACCGTAAATCGGACGAGCGGCTTAACCTAGCGGTTCAGCGGGTCAGTGAAACTGGACTGCCGCTGGTCTATGTCAACCAGATCGGCGGTCAGGATGAACTGGTTTTCGACGGCGCGTCCTTTGTGCTCAATGCCGACCGCTCGCTGCCCGTGCAGATGGCAAGCTGGAAGGAAAGCCTGCTGGTCACCGACTGGCAGCGCGGCGACGGCGAAGTCTGGTCTTGCACAACGAGCGAGATTGTCGATCCCGGCACCGCACTGGAGCGCATCTATCATGCGATGGTTCTGGGCCTGAAGGATTATGTCGAGAAAAACCGGTTTCCGGGCGTCGTTCTCGGTCTGTCCGGCGGGCTCGACAGTGCATTGAGCGCCGCCGTCGCCGTTGATGCGCTTGGAGCCGAGCGAGTGCATTGCGTCATGATGCCGTCAAAATACACGTCGGCGGAAAGCCTCGAGGACGCAGCGGACTGCGCGAAAATGCTCGGCACCGAGCTTGACAGTATCTCCATTGCCCCGGGTGTCGCGGCGTTCGAGACTATGCTGGCCGATAGCTTCAAGGGTCTTGAGCCGGACATCACGGAAGAGAATATCCAGTCGCGCCTGCGCGGCATGACGCTGATGGCGCTCTCCAACAAGCTGGGAAAAATGGTGCTGACGACCGGGAACAAGTCGGAAATGTCGACGG
Organism: Sneathiella sp.; assembly: GCF_041689005.1. Taxonomy (GTDB): domain Bacteria; phylum Pseudomonadota; class Alphaproteobacteria; order Sneathiellales; family Sneathiellaceae; genus Sneathiella. Next base: position 62,230 of record NZ_JBDNHC010000078.1, on the reverse strand, counting down.
GCTACGCCACCCTCTACGGCGATATGTGCGGTGGCTACTCGGTGTTGAAGGATGTCTATAAAACCACCTGCTTTAAAATCTCGGAATGGCGGAACAGCCATTTCTCGCCGCTATTTAAAGGGCCGGACGGCCCGGTGATGCCCGCCAATGTCATTTCCAAGCCACCGACGGCGGAATTGCGCGACAACCAGAAGGACGAGGACAGCCTGCCGCCCTATGAGGTTCTCGATGCCATTCTGCGCGGGCTGGTCGAGGAGGAGAAATCCTTCGCCGAGCTCCGCGACGCGGGTTTTGAGGCGGCGACCCTCAGCCGGATCCAGAACTTGTTATATATCGCTGAATATAAACGGCGGCAATCTCCGCCCGGTGTTAAGGTCTCCACCCGCAATTTCGGCCGGGACCGGCGCTATCCGATAACCAATGGCTTCAGGGACAAAAGATGACCACCAAGTATAGATTTGCCCCGAGCCCGACGGGATTTCTTCATGTCGGTAACGCCCGGCTCGCCCTGATCAACTGGCTTTGCGCCCGAGCGAGTGGCGGCGAGATGATCCTCAGGCTCGACGACACCGACGCGGAGCGTTCGACCGAGGAATTCGCGGCCGGTATTCGGGAGGATTTGCACTGGCTTGGCCTTGATTGGTCGGCGCTTGAAAAGCAGTCAGCGCGGGCCGCCGCGTATACCCGCGCCGCTGAGACTCTGAAAAACGCCAAGCGACTGTATCCCTGCTATGAGACGGCGGAGGAGCTTGACTACAAGCGAAAGCGCCAGCTCGCCCGGAAATTGCCGCCTGTCTATGATCGTGCCGCGCTTCATATAACGCCGGAACAGATCACCGCCTATGAAGCCGAAGGACGCATGCCCCATTGGCGGTTCAAGCTCGATCAGGAGGTCATTCGCTGGGACGATATGGTGCGCGGGGCCGTCGAGGTCGATGGCGCCAGCATGTCCGACCCGGTGCTCATCCGCTCCGACGAACGCCCGCTTTATCATTTGCCCTCGGTCGTTGATGACATTGATTTTGCCATCACGCATGTGGTGCGCGGCGAGGACCATGTCAGCAACACGGCGCTGCATATCCAGATATTCACCGCCCTTGGCGCCGCGGTGCCAACCTTTGCCCATCTGCCGCTGCTGATGGGGCCGGACGGCGGGCCGCTTTCGAAACGCGAGGGCAGCCAGAGCCTGCGTGAGTTGCGGGACAGCGGAATAGAGGCGATGGCAGTCAACAGCCTGCTGGCCCGTCTGGGCACCTCCGATAATGTCGAGATTTGCCACAAGCTTGATGAAATCGCCGCCGGTTTCGATATCCATCATTCCAGTCGCGCCGCCGCCAAGTTTGATCCGGCGGAGCTGGCCAATCTCAACGCCAAGCTGTTGCATGGCATGGACTGGAACGAAGTCGCCGACCGCCTCGACTGCGACGGTGCCGATGCGACCTTCTGGCAGGCGATCCGGGGCAATATTTCGACCCTTGCCGAGGCGAAAGACTGGTGGCAGGTGGTGACCGGCCCGATAACCCCGGTGATCGAGGAGGCTGATTTCCTCGCCGCCGCCGCCGAAGAATTGCCGGACGGCCCGCTCGATGCGGAGAGCTGGAAACAATGGACCACGGCGGTCAAGGAGAAGACCGGGGCCAAGGGTAAGGCCCTGTTCATGCCGCTCCGTCTCGCGCTCACTGGCCGCGCCCATGGTCCGGAAATGAGCAACCTGCTGCCGCTGATCGGCCGGGAGAAAATCCTTGCGCGCCTGACGGGTCGCGCAGCCTGAACTTGAGGACGTTATCGTGACCCTGCATCTATACAATACTGCCCACCGCAAGAAAGAGGAATTTGTGCCCATTGAGCCGGGCAAGGTCGGCATGTATGTCTGCGGGCCGACGGTCTATGACCGCGCCCATATCGGCAATGCGCGCCCTGTGGTGATTTTTGATGTGCTGGCGCGGCTGTTGCGCCACTTGGGCTATGATCTTACTTATGTCCGCAATATAACCGATGTGGATGATAAGATCATCGAGGCTGCAAAGGCGAATGGGGAAAGCATTGAAAAACTTACCAAACGCACGATTAAGGCATTCCATGAAGATATGGACGCACTAAATGCCTTAAGAGGAAATAAGGAAACGCGCGTACCAGGCCCTGGCAACGGTAGTTTCAAGATGATTGAGCCGCGTGCGACCGAGCATATCGACGGCATGATCGCGATGATCGAAAAGCTGATTGCCGAGGGCCATGCCTATGAGGCAGAGGGGCACGTTCTTTTCGATGTCGGCAGCATGGGCGACGACTATGGCAAGCTTTCCGGCCGCAGCCGCGAAGAAATGATTGATGGCGCCCGGGTGGAAGTTGCTCCGTATAAAAAGGATCCCGCCGATTTCGTGCTCTGGAAACCCTCCACCGACGCGATGCCGGGCTGGGACAGTCCCTTCGGGCGCGGGCGTCCGGGCTGGCATATCGAATGCTCGGTGATGAGCGAGGCCACGCTCGGGATTACCTTTGATATCCATGGCGGCGGGCGAGACCTGATCTTCCCGCATCATGAGAATGAGGTGGCGCAAAGCTGCTGCGCCCATGACGGCGCGCCGTTCGCCAAATACTGGGTGCATAACGGCTTTCTCACTGTCGAGGGTGACAAGATGTCGAAGTCGCTTGGCAATTTCCGCACGGTTCAAGACGTACTCGAAGAAGCGCCGGGAGAAGCCGTGCGCCTCTACATGCTCAAAACTCACTATCGCAAACCTCTAGATTGGACTGCTTATGGCGTTGATCAGTCCAAAACGGAGATGAGAAAGCTTTATAATGTTCTTAAAGATTTTGATGAAGTCACATTAGGACCACTTGAGCCATCTCCAGCAGTTGTCTCCGCCCTGTGCAACGATCTCAATACTCATCTAGCTGTATTAAAGTTACAGGATTTAGGGAAAAAGTTACGTGGAACAAAAAATAAGGCTGTGCAATCTCGTTTAAAAGGACAATTTATTGCAAGTGGCCGACTTATGGGACTACTGGAAAAAACATGGCAGGAATACATTCAAGGCGGTCCTGTTAATATATCTTTTGTACCAGGAGAAGGAAGAGGCGCGGGCGAAGTTATGGACGTTCAGATTGGACCAATTTCAAAAAAAGCAATTGAATCACTGATAGCTGAACGAAACGAAGCAAAAAAGCTGAAGAACTACGCGCGATCTGACGAGATCCGCGATAACCTTAAAGCCGACGGAATCATACTTGAAGACGGGCCCGACGGCACGACATGGAAGAGGACGTAATGAAACGCGAACGACTTTATCTTTTCGACACAACACTGCGCGACGGCGCGCAGACGCAAGGGGTGGATTTCAGTGTCGAGGATAAGACGAATATTGCGAAGGCGCTCGACCGGCTTGGCATTCATTACATTGAGGGCGGCTGGCCCGGCGCCAATCCCGGCGACACTGCCTTTTTCGCCAATCCACCGGTATTGAAAAACGCAACGCTTACCGCTTTCGGCATGACCCGCCGTCCGGGTCGCAGCGTTTCCAACGATCCGGGCCTTAGCGAGATTCTGGATGCCAAGACCCCTGCGGTCTGCCTTGTCGGCAAGAGTTGGGACTTCCATGTCGATGTCGCCCTTGGCATCAGCCAGGAAGAAAATCTCTCGCTGATCTCCGACAGTATCGAGGAGGTCGTCCGGCAGGGGCGGGAGGCGATGTATGACGCGGAGCATTTCTTCGACGGCTATAAATCCAACCCGGAATTCACGCTCAAATGTCTCATGGCTGCCTATGACGCTGGCGCCCGCTGGGTCGTTCTCTGCGATACCAACGGCGGCACGCTTCCCGATGAGGTGGAACGGATCGTGGGGGAAATGACTGAGCATATCCCCGGCAGTCACCTCGGCATTCATACCCATAACGACACCGAAAACGCCGTCGCCAATACGCTGATGGCAGTAAAGGCGGGCGTGCGCCAGGTGCAGGGCACCCTAAATGGCCTCGGCGAGCGCTGTGGTAACGCCAATATCATCTCGCTGATCCCGTCATTGGTCCTGAAGGAGCCGTTCAAGTCGCTTGTCGATACGGGCATCACGGAGGCAGGTCTGAAGGCGGTGACGCCGGTCTCTCGCCTGCTTGATGAAATCCTCAACCGGTCTCCCAACCGCCATCAGGCCTATGTCGGCGCGTCCGCCTTCGCCCATAAGGGTGGCCTGCATGTCTCGGCGGTGGAGAAGGATCCCCGTACCTACGAACATGTGCCGCCGGAAGTCGTCGGTAATCAGCGTCACCTGCCGGTCTCCAATCAGGCCGGGCGCTCCAACATCGTCGCCCAGCTCCGCGATTTCGGTCTTGATTTCGATCCGAAAGATCCGAAAATCAACCGCCTGCTGGAGGAAGTGAAGGAGCGCGAGTTCGCCGGTTTCTCCTACGATGGGGCGCTTGCGAGTTTTGAGCTGATGGCGCGGCGGCGTCTGGGGCAGGTACCGAAATATTTTGATGTCGAGAGCTTTCGCGTGCAGGTCGAGCGGCGGCATAATGCGCGCGGTGAACTGCTCAGCGTCTCCGATGCCGTCGTCAAGGTGATCGTTGATGGCGAGCGCTACCTGTCCGTCGGCGAGGGCAACGGCCCGGTCAATGCCCTCGACAGCGCCCTTCGCAAAGACCTTGGCAAATATTCCAACTATATCGACGATCTTCGGCTGGTTGACTTCAAGGTCCGCATCCTCACCTCGGGCACCGAGGCGGTGACGCGGGTCCTGATCGAGACCACGGACAACACGAATGCGCGCTGGTTCACTGTCGGGGTGTCGCCAAATATCGTCGATGCCTCTTTTGCTGCGCTGATCGACAGCATTACCTACAAGCTCCTCCGCGAAAACGCGCCGGCCAGCGGAAAATAGGCGGCGCTATGAGCAAGTCCAGCGACGTGATGCCCGCGATTATTCTGGTCGAGCCGCAGATGGGCGAGAATATCGGCGCCGCGGCGCGGGCGATGCTGAATTTCGGCCTCACCGACCTCCGTCTTGTCAAGCCGCGCGACGGCTGGCCCAATGATCGCGCCGTTGCCATGGCCTCGCGCGCCGATGTGGTGCTGGAAAATACCCGCGTTTACCCTACAACGGCGGCGGCGATTGCCGATCTGCACCATGTCTTCGCCACCACGGCACGGACCCGCGATGTCATCAAGAAAATCGCGACGCCCCGCGCCGCGGCGGGCGAACTCCGCGCGTTTGCCGGAGAGGGGGCCGCCACCGGCATCCTGTTTGGCAAGGAAAGCGTTGGCCTGTCGCGTGATGACGTGACGCTCGCCGATGCCATTATCTCGGTGCCGCTCAACCCGGATTTTTCTTCCATTAATCTCGCGCAGGCCGTCTTGCTGGTCGGCTATGAGTGGTTCCAGTCGGGCGATAATACACCCGGAACCCAGGTCCTGAACGAGGAACGCCCGGCCAACAAGGACGAGCTTTCCCACCTGTTTGCCCGGATCGAGACAGAGCTGGACGCGCGCGGCTATTTTGACCCGATTATGTCCCGAAAACATGTTATTCTTCGCAATATGCGCAACATGTTCCAGCGGCTCGGGCTGATGGAATCGGATGTACGGGCCTTTCAGGGGATCGTCAAGGGCCTTTCCATGAAGCTGAAGGAAAAGAACAATGACGGAGATCGTTCATAATACCGCCAAAGTCGGCGACCTTACCCTTCACTACGCCGAGACCGGCGCTAAAAATGAGACGCTGGTGCTGATGCTGCACGGCTTTCCGGAATTCTGGTATTGCTGGAAGGACCAGCTTCCGGTTATCGGCGAAAGCTACCATGCGGTGGCGCCGGACATGCGTGGCTATAACCTCTCCGACAAGCCGGAGGGGGTGAAGGCCTACACGATCGGGAAACTGATCGGCGATGTCATCGGCCTTGCCGATCATTTCGGGCAGGAACAATTCTATCTCGTCGCCCATGACTGGGGTGCGGCCATTGCCTGGGCGGTGGCCATCGGCTATCCCGACCGGGTCAAGGGGCTGGTCATCCTCAACGGTCCACATCCCTATATCTTTTCCGAACTGCTGGCCAAGAACGAGACGCAGATTGCCCATAGCCAGTATATCGCCAAGTTTCAGGAGATCGGCGTTGAGGAGGAGATGCTGAAAAATGATGCCGCCTGGCTCTGGAACTGGACCTTTCGGCGCTTGCGGAAAAGCGGCCAGATGTCAATGGCGGATGAGGCCGCCTATCGCGAGGCCTGGTGCCGTCCGGGCGCGCTCACGGCCATGCTCAACTACTACCGCGCCTCGCCGTTGCAACCGGCGACCGAGGAGACGAAGGGGCAGGGGTTTGGCCTGGATCCGGAGAAGTTCCGGGTGCGGGTGCCGACACTGGTGATCTGGGGCGAGGCGGACCATGCGCTGATCGCCGAAAACCTCGTGGGACTTGATGCGTTGGTCGAGGATTTGACAATCATCCGCCTGCCGGGTGTCAGCCATTGGGTAACCCATGAAGCCCCGGAAACGGCCTCGACAGAGATTACCCTATTCCTGAACGCGCTCGATCGCAGAAACAGGCCGGAAAAGCATTGACAAGCGGAACTTACTTCCTATGATGCGCTGCTTGTGCAGGCCTCGTCGGTGTGCCTTTTTCCTGACTTTGAAAAACTGGAACTAGTGAATGACCAAGCGTATTCAAGCAAAATATAAAATTGACCGCCGGATGGGTGAAAACATCTGGGGTCGCCCGAAAAGCCCCGTAAACCGCCGTGAATATGGACCGGGCCAGCATGGCCAGGGTCGCCGCAGCAAGATCTCCGACTTCGGGATCCATCTGCGCGCCAAGCAGAAGCTGAAAGGCTATTACGGCAGCATCACGGAAAAAAGCTTCCGCCGTTTGTATGCAGAAGCAGTCCGGCTTAAAGGCGATACATCCGAAAATCTTATCGGCCTGCTGGAACGGCGTCTTGATGCGGTTGTCTACCGCATGAAGTTCGTGCCGACCGTTTTCGCCGCCCGCCAGTTCGTCAACCATGGCCATGTCACCGTCAATGGTAACAAGGTCAATATCGCCTCTTATCAGGTGAAGCCGGGTGACGTTATCGAAGTGCGCCAGAAATCTAAGCAGATGGCCCTTGTTCTGGAGGCCGCTGATAGCCCCGAACGCGAAGTTCCGGAATATCTCGACGTGGACCATAAGGCCATGAAGGGTACCTTCAACACGATCCCCGGTTTGTCCGACGTGCCTTATCCGGTCGTCATGGAACCTAACCTGATCGTCGAATTCTACTCCCGCTAAACAGCGCGTAGACACAAAACAGCCGGAGTGCGTTACTGCCTCCGGCTTTTTTTATGCGTAAATAGGGCCGTTACAGGCCGCCGTCGCGCTTTTCCCCATCGATGGATTTCTTCACGCGCTGATAGTCGTATATCCCGATAAGCAGGCAAATCACCGCAAACGGCAGAAGAACCCAGCCGGCATGGCTAAGCCACGGATCGTCAACGAATTTTATCAGTCCAATAGCGGCCGCAATAAGGGTGATCGTTACTTTGATATAGGCCATCAGGGTGCGCCGATTAGCAAGTTCCGTACGATGCACCGCAAGCTTGAAGGTATCTATATTTCGCCGCTCTTCCGGTATTATCTTCTTGTCCTCCGAAAACCGTCCTTAACATTCCAGAAAAAGGATAGGTTTTCTGTCAAAAACCTTCAACCTTTGGATTGAGCAGGGCATGGTGCTGCTCGTCTGCCGCCTCGATCAGGACAACGGCGCCATGTATCTTCACGCGGTTTTCCGCTACCAGTTTCAGCGCCAGCGGATAGATCAGATGTTCCTGCTCAAGGATGCGGGCGGCGAGAGCTTCCGGTGTATCCGTCTGATGGATCGGCACCACCGCCTGAGTGATGATTGGTCCTTCGTCCATTTCCGGACGGACGAAATGCACGGTACAGCCAGTAAAGCGGGCGCCGGACTCAATTGCCCGCTCATGGACATGCAGTCCCTTGAAGGCGGGCAGGAGGGACGGGTGAATATTGAGAATCTTGTCCTGCCAGCGATTAACAAACTCAGGCGTTAGCAGACGCATAAATCCGGCAAGACAGATAAGATCGACATCAATGCTGGCGAGAAATTCGGTGAGTTTAGCGTCAAACGCCTCGCGGTTTTCAAAGTCGCGATGATCGATCACCCGTGTCGGGATGGCATTCTCGGCAGCGAACTTAAGGCCGGCCGCCTCAAGGTTATTCGACAGAACGCAGACGATCTCCGCCGGAAAGCCCGGGGCCGAACAGGCATGGACGAGCGATTGCATATTGCTTCCACGCGCCGAGATCAGTACGGCGACTTTCAGTTTTGCCACGTCGTTTCCAGTTCCCTGATAATGACCTGCGGTGCATCCATCTCGCGCGGGACAAGGCGGCCGACCGTGAACACTGTTTCCCCTGCCTTTTCAAGCAGGGTGATCGCCGCCTCGACATTTTCCGGCGCTACCGCAACCACCATGCCAAGGCCGCAGTTAAAGGTGGTCGCAAGCTCGCGCGGGGCGATATTACCAAGCTCGGCGAGCCAGCGGAACAGCGGCGGTAACGGCCAGCCGTTGGCGTCAAGATCCGCCGCCAGCGTCGATGGCAGGATGCGCGGAATATTCTCAAACAGGCCGCCGCCGGTGATATGCGAGAGCGCCTTGATATGCCCCGCGCGAATGCCTTGCAGGCAACTGTTCACGTAGATTCGCGTGGGCTCGATCAGAACATCGCCCAGCATTTTTTGCGAATCGAACGGGGCCGGGGCATTATAATCGCACTTGAAATCCGCCATCAACCGGCGCACCAGCGAGAAACCGTTGGAATGCAGCCCGGAAGACGCGAGGCCGAGCAGGATATCCCCCGCGCCAAGGTTGTCCGCTTTCAGCAGCTGGTCGCGCTCGACCGCGCCGACGGTGAAGCCCGCCAGATCATAGTCTCCGCTCGCGTACATTCCCGGCATTTCCGCCGTTTCACCGCCGATTAGCGCGCAGCCCGCCTGCCGGCAGCCCTCGGCAATCCCGGCGATAATGTCACGGGCGGCGGCGATATCAAGGCCGCCAGTGGCGAAATAATCGAGGAAAAAGAGCGGTTCCGCCCCCTGAACCACGAGGTCATTGACGCACATGGCAACGAGATCGATGCCAACAGTATCGTGGCGGTTCATGTCGATGGCAATTTTCAGCTTGGTGCCAACGCCGTCGGTTGCCGAGACCAGCAGCGGATCTTTAAAACCGGCCGCTTTCGGGTCGAAAATTGCGCCAAAACCGCCAAGATCCGCGTCTGCGCCTGCCCGCCGGGTAGAGGCGGCCAGCGGCTTGATTGCCTCAACCAGCGAGTTTCCCGCCGCGATATCAACACCCGCGTCCTTATAGCGGTAACTTTTTTTGGAGCTATCGGTCTTCATGAGTTATGCTGCACTCGATTTTAGGACTATGATCGGGCCAACATACTTTTTTTCCACTGGTTTGCAATGACGGAAACGATGCAACATTCAATCTTCTCGCAGTTTTCTGGCTTCTCGCGCTTTTTTGGCCCGGCGGTCATGATCCTGGTTTTGGCCAGTGTCCTTAATACGGCCTCGGCGGCGACGGCGAATCTTTATGTCATTCGCGGAATTTCCGTTGATGAAACCGCCTCGACGGCGGCGACGGCGCGTGCGAAGGCCATACAGGCGGGGCAGCGGCGGGCGTTCGATACGCTGTTGCGGCGCCTCGTCCTCGCGCCCTATCATCAGGAACTGCCGAAACTTGACAGTGATACGATTACCCCGCTGGTCGCCTCCTTTCAGGTCGCCAATGAACGCTCTTCGGCGCAGCGGTATCTCGCAGACTTCACATTTGAATTCAAGCGCGACGATGTCCGGCGGATCTTGCGGGCGCAATCGCTGCCGTTTTCCGAATCTGTCGCCAAGCCGCTGCTGGTGCTGCCGGTCTTCAGCGCCGATGGCAGCCAGAACCTGTGGGATGAACCCAATCCGTGGCTGAGCGCCTGGACCGATATCATCGGCTACGGCGTCCGCCCGCAAGCGCCGCCCGCGTTGCGGGACGACTGGGCGCAGAACCTGTTGCAGCCGGTCATTGTTCCCTCCGGCGATCTTGCCGATATCAAGGCGATCACGGCGGAACAGGCTGTCAGCCTCGATAAGGCCGCACTTGACGCCATCCGCGATATCTACGGAACCTCCGGTGTTCTGGTTATCACTGCCCGGCTTCGCATTGCGGATGACGGCACATCGCGGCTGGAGGTAACCCGTCAGAGGAGCGGCCAATTGTCCCAGCCAGTTGTTGAGACCTATCGGGGCGACAGCGACGGCGAACAGCTGATGCACAGCGCCATATTCGATCTGCTGGGAAATATTCAGGAAAACTGGAAGCGGCAGAATGTGCTTGATTTCAGCTCCGAGAGCACGCTCGCTGTAACAACGAAAGTGACCAGCCTCCCGGACTGGTTAACCATCGAGGAGCGTGTAAAAACCCTCGCCGCCGTCAGTGCCACGAAAGTTAAGGAACTTTCTGTCGGCCAAGCCTTTTGGTATATAACCTTTCTGGGAACAATCGACCAGCTTACCTCATCGCTCGCACAGAACGACCTCGTTCTTGCCGAGCAGGATGGCTATTGGACACTCGATCCGGCACGATAGCCGACAACCCCCGGATTTTATGGAAAGCAGGTTTGGTTTAGGTGTTGAATATTCCAAATAGCATTACGTTGGTGCGGATGATCCTGGTTCCGGTCATTGTCTGGCTGATTCTTGCGGAGCAGATGTATGCCGCCTTTATTGTATTTGCTATTGCCGGGGTATCCGATGCACTGGATGGCATGATCGCCAAGCAGTTTAATCTTGTCACTCCGCTCGGGACTTATCTTGACCCGCTCGCCGACAAGCTGTTGCTGGTATCGATCTATGTCACGCTCGGCATTCAGACGGATCTGCCAAGCTGGCTGGTTATTCTTGTCGTCAGCCGGGATATCCTGATTGTCGGCGGTATCCTGCTGACTTTTCTGATGGAATTGACGGTTAATATCGCGCCATCGAAAGTCAGTAAACTGAATACATTCTGTCAGATCAGCCTCGCGGCTATCGTGCTCGGCGACAAGGGTTTTGGTTACGGCAATACGGGGTTTATCACCCTTTGCGTCCTTATCGTCGCGTTGACGACGGTATTATCGGGGCTAAGCTATATTCTGCAATGGTCACAGCAGAATAGCTAATGGGGGACCGGCATTTATTTATGCCCTTTAGGAAATGAGAACATGACGCTAAAGCAACATATGAAATTCTGGACGTGGGTGTTGGTGATCTTCGTCATCGGTCTTTTGCTGCTGAGCAACATCCTGCTGCCGTTTGTCCTCGGCATGGGGGTTGCCTATTTTCTCGATCCGGTCGCCGACAGACTGGAGGAGGCGGGGCTGAACCGGACCGCCGCCACCTCGTTGATCATCGGTCTGTTTCTACTGATTTCGATTATCGGACTGATCGTACTGGTTCCGATCATCATTGAACAGACGATGAACCTGTTGAACGGACTGCCCGATTACCTGTCCAACCTCCATGACCTCTTCATGCCGTTCATCGACCGCTTCATTGATGTTCCGGCGTTGCAAGATAGCGAGGAATTCAAGAAAACGGTCGGTGATTTTGCAACCAAGGCGATGACAAACCTTGGAACCGTGTCGGGAAATATCATCGGCGGCGGCCTCGCGGTGGTGAATATGGTCACGCTTCTGGTGATCACACCGATCGTCGCCTTTTACCTGCTGCGCGACTGGGACGACATGGTTGAAAAGATCGATGCCTGGCTACCGCGCAAAAATGCGCACCGGATCCGGCATATCGCCCGCGAGATTGACGAGGTTTTGGCAGGGTTTGTGCGCGGTCAGGCAACGGTCTGCCTCATCCTTGCAACCTATTACGGTTTGACGTTGATGATCTCCGGGCTCGAATTCGGACTGGTGATCGGCATTGTTACAGGCCTGATCTCTTTTATTCCGTTCGTTGGTGCCATTATTGGCTTTATTGCCTCAGTCGGCGTCGCGCTCTTGCAGTTCTGGCCCGATTTTCCGATGATCGGTGTCGTCGCCGGTATTTTTGTTGTTGGCCAGATCCTCGAAGGCTATGTGCTTGTTCCCAACCTGGTTGGGGAGCGGGTCGGGCTTCATCCCGTCTGGGTAATGTTCGGCCTGTTAGCAGGTGGCAGTCTGTTCGGCTTTCTTGGGGTCCTGCTGGCGGTACCGCTGGCGGCGGTCGTGGGCGTCCTGAGTCGTTTCGCGATTATGCAATATCTACAAAGCCCGCTTTACGATTCGAATGTCGAGACTGAAGAAGAAGTTCCCGGCGAAGGTGAGATATGAGGCTTTAGATGCAAGCTATTCAAATACCAATGACTTTATCCTTCCGGCCCGCATCGAACCGGGAGGATTTCCTGGTGACGGAGGCCAATGAGGAGGCTGTTGCCTGGATCGACAAATGGCCGGACTGGCGCGGCAGATCCCTGCTTGTTGTCGGCCCGCCCGGCTCTGGCAAAACTCATCTCGCCAATGTCTGGCAGGCGCAGACGAACGCACAGTTGGTATCCTCGGACGAGATTGCGGCACTGGCGATTGATAAGCTCGAACAGCTTTCAGAGGGGCCACTGATCCTTGAAAATGCCGGGCACGGCATGGACGAAACGGCACTATTCCATTTGTTTAACCTGATGGCAGAAAAGCAGTCGGGCCTGTTGATAACTGCACGGAAAACACCCCGGCACTGGAACTTGCAGCTGGCGGATCTTATTTCCCGCCTTGGCACCATCCCGGTCGCCACCATACATGAGCCGGACGATGCCCTGTTTGCGGCGTTGGTTATCAAGCTTTTTTCCGACAGGCAGCTTGCTGTGACGCCGGATGTCGTTCAGTATATTGTCGATCGGCTTGAGCGTTCCTTCGAGGCCGCGCGGCGGTTCGTTGCGCATCTTGATCACAGGGCGCTTGCTGGCAAACGAAAAATAACCCTTCCCCTTATACGGGATGTTTTCAAGGAAGAGCAGGGATAGAAAATGGATCTCGGGATTTCAGGTAAACGGGCAATTGTCTGCGCCTCCAGCAAGGGGCTCGGTCGCGGCTGTGCCGAGGCGCTTGCCGCCGAGGGCGTCAATCTGGTGATTACGGCGAGAACCGCTGCCACCCTGAACGAGACCGCCGCGTATATCCGCGATAAATGGCCGGTCGAGGTGACGGCGATTGCCGGGGACATCACGACGGTTGGAGGGCGGAAAGAGGTTTTGGCAGCTTGTCCCGATCCGGATATCCTGATCAATAATGCCGGCGGACCGCCGACGGGCGATTTTCATGACTGGTCAATCGAGGACTGGATGAAGGCCCTTAACGCCAATATGCTGACCCCGATCGAGCTGATCAAGGCGACAGTGGATGGGATGCGGGCGCGTAAATTCGGGCGCATCATCAATATTACATCGAGCGCCGTCAAGGCGCCCATCGATATCCTCGGCCTGTCCAACGGCGCCCGGGCGGGGCTGACCGGTTTTGTTGCCGGTATTGCCCGCAAAACCGTCATTGATAATGTCACCATCAACTCCCTGCTGCCGGGGCCGTTCGATACCGACCGCCTGCGCGGGAATTTCGAGGCGGTATCCAAGGCATCGGGCGCGTCAGTGGAAGACATTCGCAAACAACGCGCCGCCTCCAATCCGGCGGGCCGGTTTGGCACGCCCGAGGAATTTGGTGCGGCCTGCGCCTTCCTCTGCAGCGACAAGTCCGGCTTCATCACCGGGCAGAATATCCTGCTGGACGGCGGTGCCTTTCCGGGCACATTGTAAGGATGCTGCATAAAGACATCTGAAAAGGGGGTAAAATGCGAACCTGTTTTTTGGGCATAGTTGGTGTAACCACCGCCATGTTGCTGTCAGGCAGCCCGGCGAGGGCGAGCGATATCACCGGCACCTGGTCGACGGTGGACAATAAAAGCCACGTGAAAATAGAGCCTTGCGGTGAAAAGCTCTGTGGAAAGGTGATCTGGCTGAAAACGCCGACCGGTGCGGACGGCAAGCCGGTCATCGACAAGAACAACAGCGATGATGCGCTTAAAAGCCGCCCTATCCTGGGCATGGAACTGCTGACTGCCTTTGTGCCGTCCGGTAGTAATGAATGGGACGGCGGAAAAATCTACAACCCTGAAGACGGAAAAACCTATGACGCCAGCCTGTCTCTTGAAAAGCCGGATCAACTGAACGTCAAGGGATGCATTGCGATTTTCTGTAAAACGAAGGTCTGGTCAAAAATACAGTGAATATTTACCTTTTCCCTGTAGGTGTAATAGCGAGCCGTTAAAATTGGTCAGGGTTGTCATATTCCGGTGACAAAAGCGCGCTATTATTCTCGGGGAATTATTTTCTGACGAAGGAACGCTGTGACAAAACCGACAAAAATATCCGTGGAGGAAATACCGGAACCGAGCCTAATGGAAAGTCCGGCGCGCTTTATAAACCGTGAACTTTCCTGGTTGTCCTTTAACTGGCGGGTTCTGGAAGAATCAGCAAATTCCGGACATCCGTTGCTGGAAAGACTCCGTTTTCTCTCGATCTCTGCGGCTAACCTTGATGAATTCTACATGGTGCGCGTCGCCGGCCTGTGGGGCCAAATCAAGGCGCAGATCAAGGCGGTCAGCGAGGACGGCATGACGCCCGCCCAGCAGCTTGAGCAGGTCGATCACAAGGCAAAATTGCTCATTGACGAGCAGCAGCGGCAGTGGAAAAAGCTGCTGATTGAACTCCGTGAAACCGGCATTGAGGTCCTGACGCCCGACGAGATCACCATTGACGAAGGCTTGTGGCTCAAGGAGCATTTCGAGGAACAGATCTATCCGATCCTGACGCCAATGGCGCTGGATCCCGCCCATCCATTCCCGTTTATCCAGAATCTCGGGTTCGGTATGCTGATGGAGCTGGTGCGCAAGAATAATGAACGCAAATTGAAGGCCTTGCTGTTGCTGCCGCAGACACTCAACCGTTTTATCCGTCTGCCCGGCCCGAACATCCGCTATATCGCTCTTGAGAATGTGGTGACGATGTTTCTCGATCATCTTTTCCCCGGCTACACCGTGGCCCAGCAGGGGCTGTTCCGGATTGTCCGGGACAGCGATATCGAGGTTGAGGAGGAGGCAGAGGATCTTGTCCGGCTGTTCGAGACGGCCCTGAAACGCCGCCGCCGCGGCAGTGTCATCCGCCTGAAGGTCAACCAGGACATGCCGCAGGCCTTTGTCGATTATCTGGTTGCCGAACTGGAACTGGACCGGCGCGCGATCATGACTGTTGACGGTCTGTTGGGCCTGTCCAATACCGATGAACTCATCACGCTTGAGCGACCTGATCTTTGCTTCCTGCCACATACGCCGCGCTATCCGGAGCGGGTGCGCGATACCGCCGGGGATATCTTCACCGCCATCAGCAACAAGGACTTCATTGTCCATCATCCCTATGAGAGTTTTGACGTTGTTGTTCATTTTCTGCGGCAGGCGGCGGCGGACCCGAATGTCGTCGCCATCAAGCATACCTTGTACCGAACCTCAACGAACTCACCGGTAATCAATGCTCTGATAGAGGCGGCAGAAGCGGGGAAATCTGTCACCGCCCTGATCGAGCTGAAAGCCCGATTTGACGAGGCGGCAAACATCAAATGGGCACGCGATCTGGAGAGGGCAGGGGCCCAGGTGATCTACGGATTTATCGATCTCAAGACCCACGCAAAGGTCTCGGTCGTGGTCCGCCGCGAGGGCGAGACGCTTAAAACCTACATGCATTTCGGCACCGGCAATTATCATCCGGTCAACGCCCTTGTCTATTCCGACCTGTCGATGTTCACGACCGATCCGCAGCTAGCCAAGGATGTGTCGCTGATGTTCAATTACATCACCGGGTATGCCAAGCCGAAGGGATTGCAAAAGCTGATTTTATCGCCCTACAGCCTCCGCAGCTCCCTGATTGAGATGATCGATGCGGAAAGTGAATTTGCCAGGAACGGCAAGCCGGCGGCGATCTGGGCAAAGATGAACGCCCTGGTCGATCCGGCAATGATCGATGCCCTGTACCGGGCCAGCAACGCCGGTGTCGATATTCGGCTGGTTGTTCGCGGAATTTGCTGCCTGAGGCCGGGGATCAAAGGCATGTCGGAGAATATTCAGGTGACCAGCATCGTCGGCCGCTTTCTGGAACATTCACGCATCATTTGCTTCGGTGCGGGCGAAAAAATGCCATCCCCGAAGGCCAAGGTCTTCATCTCATCTGCCGACTGGATGCAGCGGAATTTCGACCGCCGGATTGAGACATTGGTACCGGTGACCAACGAGACAATTCAACGCCAGGTCCTTGACCAGATCATGGTGGTCTGCCTGAAGGACACAGCGCAGAGTTGGCGTTTGACGGAAAATGGCGAGTATGAGAAAATCACCGGCACCGGCGAACTCTTCTCCGCCCATAATTATTTCATGACAAATCCGTCTTTGTCTGGACGCGGGAAAGCTTTGCTTGTAAAGGACCCTGTGCCAAAACTTGTACCGCCGAACTAAATCCGTCCAGTATACGTGTCAGGTATTGAGAAATAATGGAAGAACGGGATAGAGAGCTTGATCCAGCCGTTAAAGTTTCGGATCGATCTACCGCCGTCATAGATATAGGGTCCAACTCCGTCCGGCTGGTCGTCTTTGACGGGCCGCAGCGTGTGCCCCTCCCAAAATTCAACGAAAAAGTCCTCTGCGGCCTGGGCCAGGATCTCGGCACCACCGGTCTGCTCGGCGAAAAGCCGATGGCGGAGGCACTGAACGCCCTTCGGCGCTATGCGGCTCTTGTCAACCACATGGGAATTGAGCGGGTGATGGTCGCCGCCACGGCGGCGGTACGCGAAGCCGACAACGGATCGGAATTCGTGTCGGAAATCGAGCAGGAATGCGATCTCAACGTTCAGGTTCTGAGCGGCAAGCAGGAGGCACGCTATTCCGGCCTCGGAGTCATTTCCAGCATTCCAGAGGCCGATGGCCTCGTAGGCGACCTTGGCGGCGGCAGTCTGGAACTTGTCGAGGTGGCGGCTGGGCGGATTGACCAGACGGCGACACTGCCGCTCGGCGCCCTGCGGCTCTCGCATATGAATATGGCGGAACCCAAGCTTCGCAAGCTCATCAACCAGAAATTTGAAAAGGCCGACTGGCTGCCCGATGTGGCGGGTCGGAATTTCTATGCTGTTGGCGGCGCCTGGCGCGTTCTCGCCCGCTACCATATCGTCAAAACCGGGCATCCGCTGACGATCATCCATAACTACCGTCTCACCCCGGAGGAGATCGGCACGCTGATCGACGAAATTCTCGCCATGACGCCGGAGCAGTTGCTGGCGGCGAACGGTATCCCCAAATCCCGGGTCGATATCATTCGGACCGCCGCCATCACCTTGCAGGAATTGCTGAACAAGGCGACCCCGAAGAAGATCGTGTTTTCAGGAAACGGCCTGCGCGAGGGCATGCTGTTTTCTGAGCTCAAGAAATCCGTGCGGCGGCGCGATCCGCTGCTTGAGGCCTGCCGCGACATGGCGGCAAGTGAAGGCCGCTTCGCCGAGCATGGAGAGGAAATTTACGGCTGGCTGAAGGGACTGGTTCTAGCCGCCGATGAACGGGGGCGGCGGTTAACCCTCGCCGCGGCCACGTTGAGCGATATCGCCTGGTGGGCAAATTCCGATTACCGCGCGGCGCAGGCTTTTCGGCGGATTTTCCGTGCGCCCTTCAGCGGTATCGGTCATCGCGGCCGGGCCATGGTGGCGCTCGCGGTCTATGCGCGCTACAAAGGCGATTTTTCCGGCCCCGCCACGGACGACAGTTTGCGCCTGCTCACGGAGCAGGAAGCAAAGGACGCCCTCAGTGTCGGCCTCGCCCTTCGCCTGTCTCATACATTAAGCGGCGGCACTATCGGCATTCTAAGCCGGACACAGCTTAAATTGAGCGCCAACACCGTGACCTTGCGGGTGCCGCAGTCATTGTCCGCCCTGATCGGCGTGCATGTGGTCAATCAGTTTGAAACGCTCGCCGGCAGCCTTGGAAAAACAGCGGAAATCAGCATTATCAAAGGGAAATAATCCGGATTTTCCCGTCCGCGGACGAGAGGGCGATTTCCCCGTTTTTGAGCCTCAGGGCATCGTCGCCGAAGACTTTTCGCCGCCAGCCTTTAAGCGCCAGGACATCGGCATTGTCGGCAACAGCGATTTTTTCAAGATCAGAGGTGTTGCAGATGAGTTTCTGCGCGACCTCGTTTTCCTCACAGCGCAATTTCAACAGCACTTTCAGCAGGTCCATTAACGGACCGGCACCTTTTTGCAACTGTTCTTTACGTGCCACCTTTGGGCATTCATCGGTTGGCAGCGCGACGCCTTTCTGGATTGCCTCCAGCAGGCCAGCGCCCATTTTCCCGCCCGCGAAATTCTTGCCAAGGCCGCGGACATGGGACAAGCCCTCCGCGTTCTTCGGCGGGTTCGAGGCGATCTCAAGCAGCGCCTCGTCGCGCAGCACGCGGTTGCGCGGCAAGTCCTGTTTATGTGCCTGCTCCTCGCGCCAGGCGGCGATGGCCTGAAGAATGCCGAGGAAGCGGGGGTGGTTATTGCGCGACTTGATACGTTGCCAGGCGTTTTCCGGCGGCACGAAATAGGTCTCGGCGGAGCGCAGGATTTCCATCTCGGACGTGACCCAGTCCCCACGACCGCGTGCTTTCAGCATTTGTGATAAATGCTTGTAGACATCGCGAAGATGGGTGACATCGGCCTCGGCATAGGTGAGCTGGCGATCGGAAAGTGGCCGACGCGACCAGTCGGTAAAACGTGAGGATTTATCAATTGACTTGCCGGTGATCTTTGCCGCCAGCGTATCATACCCGACCGACTCGCCGAAGCCGCAGACCATGGCCGCGACTTGCGTGTCGAAAATCGGGATTGGCACCTCGCCGTTTAGATGATGGAAAATTTCCAGATCCTGTCGTCCGGCATGAAAAACCTTCAGCACCGCCTCATTCTGCATTAGCTTAAACAGCGGGGCGAGATCGATACCGTCGGCCATCGGGTCGATGATGGCGGATTCATCGTCGGAGGCGACCTGAACCAGACACAGGATCGGCCAGAAAGTGCTTTCCCGCAGGAACTCGGTATCGATGGTGATATAGTCATGGGTTTCAAGCCTCGAAACCAGATCGTCGAGGGCTGCAGTCGTCGTGATAATTTGCATGAATTCTATGGGCCGTTTCTCAACAAAGTCCGCGTCTCGGGGCACCTAAACGCAACTTGTTACATATTTTGTTAATCAGAGCGCTAGAATAGCCGAGTTTTCCGGAGAAAGGAAGGTTGGCGCGCAGCAAAAAACCATGTAATACAGGCGCTTCAATATCCACTGGCTCCGAATGCGGGTCGAGACGAATATAAGAGAGTATCAATGCATAGCTACCGAACCCATACTTGCGCCCAGTTGCGCGACAGCGATGTTGGAAAAACCGTCCGCCTCTCCGGCTGGGTTCATCGCAAGCGGGATCACGGCAACCTGTTGTTTGTCGATTTGCGCGACCATTACGGCATCACCCAATGCGTGATAGAGCATGACGTCGCCAATTTCAGCGCCGTCGAGAGCCTGCGCGCGGAGAGCGTCATCACCATCACGGGCAAGGTTGTGGCACGGAGCGCCGAGACGACCAACCCGAATTTACCGACCGGTGCCGTTGAGATCGATATCGAGGAATTCACCCTGCAATCCGCCGCCGACGAGTTGCCAATGCCGGTCTTTGGCGATCAGGAATATCCCGAGGATATCCGTCTCCGCCATCGCTATCTTGACCTCCGCCGGGAACGGCTGCATCAGAATATTGTCCTTCGCTCCGAGATTATCGGCTCCCTCCGCGAGCAGATGCGCGGGCAGGGCTTCATGGAGTTCCAAACGCCAATCCTGACAGCCTCCTCGCCGGAAGGCGCGCGCGACTTTCTGGTGCCGAGCCGCCTGCATCCGGGCAAGTTCTACGCCCTGCCACAGGCCCCGCAGCAGTTCAAGCAGCTGATCATGATGTCGGGCTTCGACCGCTATTTCCAGATCGCGCCCTGTTTCCGCGATGAGGATGCCCGCGCCGACCGTAGTCCGGGTGAGTTTTACCAGCTTGATATCGAAATGGCATTTGTCACCCAGGACGACGTTTTCACCGCCGTCGAGCCGGTGTTGACGAAGGTCTTTCAGCAGTTCGCCGGGGATCGCAAGGTTGTGACCCCGTTCGAACGCATTCCCTTCGACGAGGCGATGTTGAAATACGGGACCGACAAACCGGACCTGCGCAATCCGATTATTCTGGTTGATACGACGGAACCCTTCACCGGCTCTGGCTTTGGCCTGTTTGCCAAGGCGATTGAGGCTGGCTCGATTGTTCGTGCCATTCCGGCGCCGGGGGCTGGTGACCGGCCGCGCAGCTTCTTCGACAAGATGAACGACTGGGCGCGCAAGGAAGGCGCGGGCGGTCTCGGCTATATTATCTTCAAGGACGGGGAGGCCAAGGGGCCGATTGCCAAGAACCTTGATGAAGCACGCATTGCCAAAATTCAGAAGCTGACCGGCGTTGGCGATGGCGATGCGGTGTTCTTTGCCTGTGACAAGCAGGCTGGAGCCGCGGAACTCGCTGGAAAGGCCCGCACGCGGATCGGCGAAGAACTGGACATCATCGAGAAGAATGTCTTCCGCTTCTGCTGGGTCATCGATTTCCCGATGTTCGAATATGACGAGAAGGAAAAGAAACTCGATTTCAGCCATAACCCGTTCTCCATGCCGCAAGGCGGCCTTGAGGCATTGGAGACCATGGACCCGCTCGACATCAAGGGCTATCAGTATGATATCGTCTGCAACGGGATCGAGCTTTCGTCCGGGGCCATCCGGAACCATCGCCCGGATATCATGATCAAGGCCTTCGAGATTGCCGGTTATGACGCCGCTGTCGTCGAGGATCGGTTTGGCGGCATGTTGAACGCCTTCCGCTTCGGCGCCCCGCCCCATGGCGGCATTGCCCCGGGGGTAGATCGCATTGTCATGCTGCTCGCGGACGAGCCGAATATCCGCGAGGTTATCCTGTTTCCCATGAACCAGCAGGCACAGGACCTGATGATGCAGGCGCCCGCCGAAGTCCCGCTCAAGAATTTGCGCGAATTGCATGTTCGAACTGTGATGCCGACGCCGAAATCTGGGGATTAGGCGACCCCGGATGGCGCACGGGCGGTATAGGAGCGCACCAGAGGCGGAATTTCATCTTTTTTTTACCAGCTTTCTGATTTGTTAATAAATCAATGGTTAATCTCTGATCGAATGATGCAGAGGTTTAAGATTTGTGACACAGGATGTAAAAGTGGAAGCGGTACGGTCGGAAAAGGAACGGTTTGTCGCCTTTTCCTTTGCCGCCGCGGATTTATTGATCGAACTGGATGGTAAAGGGAATATCTGCTTTATCTCCGGTGCGGCCAAGGGGCTCACCGGTTTTGACGCGGCGGAGCTGAAAGGCAAGTCGTTTGTCGAGGTAGTCGCGGCCCAGGACCAGGGTCTCATTCGGTACGTCCTCGATGACATGAAGGAGGGCGACCGCATTACACCGGTGGCCGCCAAAATGGGCAAAACCAAGGTGACCGCGGTTATTGGTGCCTGTAAATTGCCACGAAACCACGGTCATATCTTTCTTTCCATGAATGTGTCGGGATTGCCCGCCGCGCGCAACGTGGTCGATCATCGCGATTCCAATACCGGTCTGCTGGATCGCAAGGATTTCCTGAAACTCGCCGATGACCAGATGGCCTACGGGGCGGAGACAGGACAGCAGACGGAACTCACACTATTGCACCTTGCCGGTACGGAGGGTATGGGAGAGCGGATCGGCGAGACGGAACTTGAATCCTTTTTGCAGAATATCGGCAATACCCTGCGCCGTTTCTCGCTTGGCGGCGATTCTGCCGGACGGCTGGATGACGACAAATTTGGTATCGTCCATAGCGCTTCCGTTGATGGTGCGATTCTGGAGGAAAAAATTTCGGCAATCGCCAAAGAGGCCGATCCGAAAGGCAATATCACGATTCAGCATAATTCGGTCCCGCTTAAAAAAGACGATCTTTCGGCGGGCAATGCCACGCAGGCCCTTATGTATGTTATCAATCGCTTCGTCGATAGTGAGGATAACAGCCTTAAAATCACGTCGTTGGCGGATGGCATGAATAACCGGCTAGAAACCACCATGAACCGCATGCTGGCGCTGAAATCGGTGTTTCAGAACTACAAATTCAAGTTAGTGTACCAGCCGATTGTCCATATCGTTGACAAGGATGTGCATCATTATGAGGTGCTGTCCCGTTTTAAGGACGGCGAATCCCCCTATGAAACAGTTACATTTGCCGAGGAAACCGACATCATCCATGACCTTGATCTTGGGGTCGCCAAGAAGGTGAAGGAAAAGCTGCTTGAATTTCAGGCGCGCGGCGATGTTTTGCCGAAACTGGCCATCAATATTTCTGGCCTTTCTATTGAGTCCGACAGGTTTGTCGACAGCCTTATGGCGCTTTACAGCGATAACGAGGAGGTCCGCGAGAGTGTCAGCCTCGAGATCACCGAGACATCCTGCATCAAGGATCTTGAGCGGGCTGAAAGGATACTTCAGACCATCCGATCCAACGGCATGGAGATCAGTCTTGACGACATGGGATCGGGATCGGCGTCCTTTCAGTATATTCGCGCACTGACTGTCGACTATATCAAGATTGACGGGCTCTACATGAAGGATGTCCTGACCAACAAAAAGGATGCGGCCATCATGAAGGCGATGTCCCGGCTCTGTCATGAATTGAACATCGGCACGATCGCCGAAATGGTCGAAACCAAGGACCAGCTTCATGTCCTCACGGTTATGGGGGTGACATACGGGCAGGGATGGTATTTCGGCAAACCGCAGCCAGACATCCAGACACGTCGCAAAAACCGGGCGATATCCATGAACATGAAACGTAAGGGGTTTGCAAAAACCTGGGGATAAAAAGAGCATGTCTCCGGAAACATGCTCTTTTCTATGGGAGTATCAACAGGTTACAGTACTTGGATAAGACTCTACTGATCCCGCCGCCTATAGCTACATGAACTGAAAATACAGGCTACGTTACTCGGATACAAACTTAGGTAAGCTACTGGGTACACAACTGTTACTTTTTACGCAAAGCTACTGAAAACGCTACTCTTTTACTCTACTGGGTACGCTACTAAAACTTCCTTAATACGGCCGATTAAATTTACGCGACAAGCGACTAACTGAACTGGTTATGAGCACCCGCTCGTCGATCCGCAGGTGTCGCATTTCATGCAGGTGCCATTGCGGACGAGGGTGAAATTGCCGCATTCGCCGCAGCTATCTCCCTCATATCCCTTCATGCGCGCTTCAAGCACCCGGTTCAGCTTTTCTGATCCTGCCGCTGTTTTTCCGCCGCCGCCGGTGGGCGCGCTGGGGCTGACAGTCGCCGAAGAGGCACCACGGGTGCCGCCTGCTGCCACGGCTTGGGCCTGCCCGAGATTCATCGCCATCGCCGATAGTCCGCCCTGCAGCACTTCAAAATTATTGGAGCGGACATAGCCGGTTGAGGCGAGATTAATGACATTGTTAAGCTGGTTTTCCGAATATTCATCCTCGGTGATCTTTGCCTGGGCATCGCCAGTCCCGAGCCCGTCGGTGCGCAGGTCATCGACGACGACATGGGCCAAATCGTTGCGGCCAAGGTAGGAGATCGCCAACTCGCGGAACAGGTAGTCGAGGATCGAGGTTGACATCTTGATGGCATCATTGCCCTCGACAATGCCGGATGGCTCGAACCGGGTGAAGGTATAGGCCTCGACGAACTCCTCAAGCGGCACGCCATATTGCAGGCCGATGGAAATGGCGATAGCAAAATTGTTCATTAGGCTGCGGAAGGCGGCGCCTTCCTTGTGCATATCGATGAAAATCTCGCCGATGCCGCCATCGTCATACTCACCAGTGCGCAAATACACCTTGTGACCGCCGACGACTGCCTTCTGGGTGTAGCCTTTACGGCGGGTCGGGAGCTTCTTGCGTTCCGAGACAATGCGCTGGACGATACGTTCAGCCACGACATTGCTCGCCGCCGCCGGGGAGGTCTGGATTTCGTCGTTCATTTCGTCAAGATCATCTTCGTCAAAGGCAAGAGCACTAAGCGGCTGGCTGAGTTTCGAGCCGTCGCGATAGAGCGCATTAGCCTTGAGCCCCAGCTTCCAGGACAGCAGATAGGCTTCCTTGCAATCCTCCACCGTTGCGCTGTTGGCCATGTTAATGGTTTTCGAGATGGCGCCGGAGATAAAGGGCTGCGAGGCGGCCATCATCTTGATATGGCTTTCCACGGACAGCAGGCGCTTGCCGATACGACCGCAAGGATTGGCGCAATCAAAGACCGGCAAATGCTCATCTTTCAGGTTAGGAGCACCCTCCATCGTCATGGCACCGCAGCAATATGTGTTAGCCGCCTCGATATCCTTCTTGGAGAAGCCAAGGGCCGCCAGCATGTCAAAATTATAGTCGTTGAAGTCATCCGCCTTCAGCCCGAGGGCTTCAATACAGAACTCCTCGCCAATCGTGAACTTGTTAAAGGCGAACTTGATGTCGAAACTGGTGGCAAGACCCTCCTCGATCTTCATCAGGATCTCATCGGTGAAGCCTTTGGCGCGTAAGGTCTCATGATTGACCCCCGGGGCATCCTCTAACGTCCCGTGGCCGACCGCATAATCGATGATGCCCTTGACCTCAGCCTTGCTGTAGCCAAGATAGGTGAGGGCCTCCGGCACTGTGCGGTTGATAATCTTGAAATAGCCGCCGCCCGCCAGCTTCTTGAATTTGACGATGGCAAAATCGGGTTCAATTCCTGTGGTATCGCAATCCATAACCAGCCCGATGGTGCCGGTCGGGGCGACAACCGAGACTTGCGCATTGCGATAGCCATGCTTCTTGCCAAGATCAAGCGCCGCATCCCAGGCCGTCTTCGCGGCCTCGGCAAGGTCAGTTTCGCGGCAGTTGATGGCATCGAGCGGGACCGGCGTCACCGCCAGACCCTCATAACCGTCAGAAAGCCCGTAGGCAGCGTTACGATGATTGCGGATCACCCGCAGCATCGGGTCAGCATTTTTCTTGTACCCCGGGAAGGCGCCAAGCTCGCCCGCCATTTCGGCGCTGGTCTTGTAGGCAACACCGGTCATCACGGCCGAGATCGCCCCGCAAAGGGCACGCCCTTCGTCACTGTCATAGGACAGGCCCTGCGCCATTAGCAGGCCGCCAATATTGGCGAAACCGAGACCGAGGGTGCGGAACTTGTAGCTGAGGCGGGCAATTTCATCAGAGGGGAACTGCGCCATCAGCACGGAAATTTCCAGCGTCACCGTCCAGAGCCGCACCGCATGCTCGAACGCGGCGACATCGAAATGGCGGTCGGACCGGCGGAAAGTCATCAGGTTCAGGGAGGCGAGGTTACAGGCCGTATTGTCCAGGAACATATATTCCGAGCAGGGGTTGGAGGCGTTGATACGGCCATCTTCGGGACAGGTATGCCAATCGTTGATAGTGGTATCATATTGCAGGCCCGGATCGGCAGATTGCCAGGCGCTTTCGCCGATCTGTTCCCACAAATCGCGGGCTTTGACAGTTTTCGCAATTTTGCCATCGGTGCGCCGGATCAGGTTCCAGTCGCCGTCTTTGAGAACCGACTCGATAAAATCATCGGTGATGCGGACGGAATTATTGGAATTCTGGCCCGAAACCGTCAGGTAGGCATCTGAATCCCAGTCTGTATCATAGGTCGGAAACTCAACCTCGCGATAGCCCTGCCGTGCAAACTGGATTACACGCTGCACGTAATTTTCGGGGACCATGGCCTTGCGTGCACCGATAATAGCCTTGCGGAGCGCCGGATTCTCGGCGGGCAAAAAGGCTTCATCCCCCTCGATCTCGAAGCAGGCCTTGATGACATTGTTAAGATGGATATTGCATAGCTTCGAACCTGAGACGAGGGCGGCAACCTTTTGTTCCTCAACAGCTTTCCAGCCGATATATTCCTCGATATCCGGATGGTCGATATCCAGTGTTACCATCTTGGCGGCGCGACGCGTGGTGCCGCCTGACTTGATGGCGCCCGCGGCCCGGTCACCGATTTTGAGGAAGCTCATCAATCCCGAAGACCTGCCGCCGCCGGACAGGCTCTCACCGGCGCTGCGCAGGTTCGAGAAATTGGTGCCGGTGCCAGAGCCATATTTGAACAGTCGCGCTTCACGTACCCAGAGATCCATGATCCCGCCCTCATTGACCAGGTCGTCATCGACGGACTGAATGAAGCAGGCATGGGGCTGTGGATGCTCATAAGAGTTAACCGACTGTTTGAGCTTGCCGGTCTTGAAATCGACGTAGGAATGGCCTTGCGCCGGCCCTTCAATGCCATAGGCCCAGTGCAGACCGGTGTTAAACCATTGCGGGGAGTTCGGCGCGCCCATCTGGCAGGCCAGCATGTAGCGCATTTCATCGAAATAGGCGCGGGCATCTTCCTCGCCGTCAAAATAACCGCCTTTCCAGCCCCAGTAGGTCCAGGTCCCGGCGAGCCGGTCGAACACCTCGGTTGAGGATGTCTCGCCGATGATCCGCTCGTTTTCAGGCAGCGTTGTAAGGGCGGCTGTATCCGCTGTCTGGCGCCACAGCCATTCCGGCACGTCTTTTTCTGCAACGGGTTTCAGGCGGGCCGGGACACCGGCTTTGCGAAAATATTTCTGGGCGATGATATCACAGGCAACCTGGGACCAGCCGGCCGGCACATCGATATCCGCGAGCCTGAACACCACCGATCCATCCGGATTACGGATCTCGCTGGTTGTTTGCCGGAATTTAATCGTTGCGTAAGGGGAAGATTTCTCATCTGTAAAACGCCGTTCAATACGCATCTTGTGCCTTCCAATCGCCTTGTGTGTCATTACTGTCAATCTGTTCGGAAAAGCGACCTTTGCGACGCCGGAACGCAGGGTCAGCCCCGCTTTCCCCGCTCCCGACGCCTACTACATGTAGTAGGAAAGTCCCCCTGAACGCCCGGATGATGTCCGCCGATAATTTTGAAGTCAAGGTCTTATATGCACAAGATATAGTGCTAATTTTATGCATATCTCCATATCTGGCAGAATGTGGAGGATTTGTGACAAAGGCATAAGATAATATGGTTAATAAAAATCTGTTTTGGTTGCACAAACGCAACACTGGATATAGTGGAGAGAGGCGTGACAACGGATCCATCAGAATCAGAAGGCTTTCCATACGGCGAGCTGGAGGATCGCCTTTGGAAAAGTTAGACTGGACGAAACCCTGCCGGAATGCCATATTCCGGGCATTAATAGTGATATTCCGTGAGATGAGTGATAATGGCAACGATTGGCACACGATTGTTTACGTGGTGGCGGGGCGAACCGGTCGGAGAAGACCAGTTCGGTAACCGCTACTACCGGGAAAAAGGCAAACCAACCGGCCCTGTCGGACGCGAACGGCGTTGGGTTCTGTACAAGGGTGAGCCTGAGGCCTCGAAAGTTCCTTCCGCCTGGCATATCTGGCTTCACTATACCACCGACAAGCTGCCTGATCAGCAGGATGTTGACCGTAAAAGTTGGGAGGAAGAGCATCTTCCCAATCTGACAGGAACCGAATTTGCCTATCGTCCGGGTGGCGCTATCAACAGTGACGCCACGCGTCAAAAAGGCACCGGGGATTATCAAGCGTGGAAGCCGTAACGACACAATTCAATCCTGCGCCGACAGCGCGCGGATGGGGGAACATGAGATGAGCAGTAATATTGTGGAAACGGTCATTGGCGCTGTTGTGCTTGCCTTTGCCGCCATTTTTCTGGTTTTCGCATACCGTACGGCCGATGTGAATACGTCAAGCGGTGGCATCGTGCTAACAGCGGCCTTTGACAATGTCGATGGCCTTAGTGTGGGCGGCGACGTCCGCATGAGCGGCATCAAGGTTGGGGCCATCACGGCCCAGCGGCTCGACCCGAAAACCTTCCGCGCGATTGTCAGCATCAACCTTAATGAAGATATCCAGTTGCCCGAGGACAGTTCCGCCAAGATCACCTCCAGCAGCCTGTTGGGCGACAATTATCTCGCACTGTCTGCGGGCGGGTCTGATGACATGCTGAAAGACGGAGACAAGATTACCTACACGCAGGGCGCGGTGAATATTCAGGACCTGATCGGTCAGGCCATTTTCAGCAGCGGTAATTCGAAGAAATAAACAGGAATATTTGCCCCTTGTCCGCTTTTTCCGTCGTGCGTAAAGAGAAACTACAATTGATAGCTGTCTGGAAAGGCGTCTGGCTCGCTGGTTTTTTACTTATGGCCGTGATCGGAATATTAATGCCCTCGCCGGTAACGGCGTCGGAGGCAATCGACGGCGATATCGTGGTGCTGCGCGCCCTCGACAAGGTGACCGCGCGGACTAAAGACCTGTTCGTGCCAATCGATGAGACCGCGCGTTTCGGCAGCCTCGTGATCCGGCCGCGGAAATGTCTGAAACAGCCGCCTGAGGAAACGCCGGAAACGGCGACCTTCCTTGAAATCACTGAGGAACATGAGGGGAAGGAGCCAGTCCGCCTATTTACGGGCTGGATGTTCGCCTCAAGCCCGGCGATCAATGCCCTTGAGCACCCGGTTTATGATGTGTGGGTGATTGACTGCAAAATTTCCAAACCTCCCAAGTCCGGCGGCAAGGAATAAAAATCCCCCTGTACCGTCAAGGCCAGTTTCAGGCGGGCATGATAGTCCGCGCGGGCGATCTCCAAGGCCCCGAACCGCGCCAGATGGTCGGTGATGAACTGCGCATCCAGCAGAGTGAAGCCGCCGTGAATCAGCCGGGCAACAAGATAGACCAGCGCGACCTTGCTTGCGTCTGTGACCCGGGTGAACATGCTCTCGCCGCAAAAGACGCTGGCGAAGGAAACCCCGTAAAGCCCGCCTGCCAGCTCGCCGTCCTGCCAGCATTCAACGGAATGGGCGAACCCCCTGTCATGCAACTCGCCGTATAGATCCAGGATCGGCTGGTTGATCCAGGTGGTGTGACGGTTTTCCTGATCCGCGGCGCATTCGCGCATGACCCGCCTGAATGCGGTGTCAATGGTCACCTCAAACGGCATTTTCCGAATAGTTTTCGCCAGCCGCTTCGGCACATGGAAATCATCAAGCGGGAAAATACCGCGCAGTTCCGGATCGACCCAGAATAAATCCGGGTCGTCGCGCGCCTCCGACATGGGAAAAACGCCCCGCATATAGGCGTTGAGGATCATTTCAGCGGTAAGCCCGGTCATCTCAGCAGGAATTTATCGTTCGGCGAGGTATTTTTCCAGCCAGTGGATATTATAGGAACCGGCGCGGAATTCCGCATTATGCACTATCTCCTGATGCAGGGGCAGGGTGGTCTTGATCCCGCTGACGACAAACTCCTCAAGCGCCCGGTTCAGGCGCAGAAGGCATTCCTCGCGGCTGTTGCTATGGACGATCAGTTTGGCAATCAAACTGTCATAATAGGGCGGTATATTATAGCCGGTATAGAGCGCGGAATCGACACGCACCCCAAGTCCGCCCGGCACATGAAACTCGGTCACCGGTCCCGGGCTCGCGGCGAAGGTCACTGCATCTTCCGCCGTTACCCGGCATTCGATGGCGTGGCCGGAAAACTTGATATCCTCCTGACGGAGTGTGAGCGGGTAGCCCGCCGCCACGTTGATCTGCGCCTGCACCAGATCGATGCCGGTAACCATTTCCGTGACCGGATGTTCAACCTGAAGCCGGGTGTTCATCTCAATGAAATAGAATTCGTCATTCTCGAACAGGAACTCGATCGTGCCGACACCATCATAATTCATGTCGCGAATGGCATCGGCGACGGTTTTGCCGATACGGGTGCGAAGCTGATCGGTCATTGCAGGCGACGGTGATTCCTCGAGCACCTTCTGGTGGCGCCGTTGCAGCGAACAGTCACGCTCGCCCAGATGCACCACATTGCCCTGTCCGTCCGCGAGGATCTGAATTTCGATATGGCGCGGGGTGCTGAGGTACTCCTCCATATAGACAGCATCATTACCTACAGCGAGCTTGGATTCAGAACGGGCGGAGGAAAAGGCTTCCGATAGGTCGTCCGCCGTCGCCGCCACCTTCATGCCGCGGCCGCCACCGCCGGCAGAGGCCTTGATGATGACCGGATAGCCGATTTCCGCGGCCGACTGGGCCGCCTCGGCAAGGGTCATGACTTCGCCTGCCGATCCCGGCACACAAGGAACGCCCAGCTTGCGCATGGTCTCCTTGGCGGTGATCTTGTCGCCCATCAGGCGGATATGATCCGCCGACGGCCCGATGAACTTGATGCCATGAGCGGTGACGATATCGACAAATTTCGCATTTTCCGACAGAAAGCCGTAGCCCGGATGAATGGCATCGGCGTTGGTGATCTCGGCCGCTGCGATAATCGAGGGGATATTGAGATAGCTGTCCGTCGAACTGGGCGGCCCGATACAGACGCTTTCATCGGCAAGGCGGACATGCATGGCATCGGCATCGGCGGACGAATGAACCGCTACCGTCTTGATGCCCATTTCACGGCAGGCGCGATGAATGCGGAGCGCAATTTCGCCGCGATTCGCAATCAGGATTTTTTCAAACATTTATGTGCCTGCCGCTCATTCTACTATTACAAGGGGCTGGCCGTATTCTATCGGCTCCTGATTGGAGACGAGAACGCTCACGACCTTGCCGGCCCGTGGTGCGGCAATCGGATTCATTGTTTTCATCGCCTCAACAATCAGCAGGGTCTGACCTTCTGTTACATTGTCGCCGACATTGATGAACGGCGGGGCGGTGGGTTCGGGCGACAGGTAAACCGTTCCAACCATCGGCGACTTGACAGCGCCGGGATGGGCATGCGCCTCGGCCGCCGCCGACGCGACGGTTGCAGCTGCGGTCGGGGCTGGTGCCTCGATAACCGACTGCATCATGCCGCCGGCCATTGCATTCTGCGCCACGCCGCGCGAGACCCGAAGGCGATGCTCGCCGGTTTCAATTTCAATTTCCCCAAGCCCGGTCTCGTTCATGATCTCGGCCAGGTCCCGGATCGCCTTCTTGTCTATGCTCAATTTATTCATAATGTCTCGGTTCTCTTGTTTACTTTTCAAAAATGTCGGCAAGGGCGTCAATGGCCAGCACATATCCTTTTGCGCCAAATCCACATATAACACCTGCCGCGGCAGGAGAGATATAGCTATGATGGCGGAACGGTTCCCGCGCAAACACGTTTGATAAATGCACCTCGATCGTCGGTAGCCCGCTCGCCTTGATGGCGTCCATCAGTGCAATGGAGGTATGGGTATAGGCGGCCGCATTGAGAATGATCCCGTCATGGCTCCCGGCGGCGTTCTGGATGGCGTCCACCAGGTCGCCTTCCTGGTTGCTCTGGGAAAATGCAATCTCGATGCCGAGTTTGTTACCGTGGCCAGCGCAAAGCGCTTCGATATCGGCAAGGGTCACGGCGCCATAAATCTCCGGCTCACGTGTCCCCAGAAGGTTCAGGTTCGGACCATTAATAACAATGACAGACTTACCCATACTCAATCCCGCTTTTTCCGGGCCACCGGCCCAAACTGCGTTTCTTATACTGAAGTTTGCCGGGAGTTTAAAGCAGTACTGGCATTAAGTCGATTAAACTATGCAGTGCCCGGTAAATCCCGCGTGAACCGGACTCGTCATCCCGCCGCATCGGCGCTAGATTAAGATGAGCATCTCGTCCCTAAGCCATATTCGTCGTTTACCTTTGAAATCCGGAGGCCATGTTAAAGTCCGTTCGTAATATTCTGATCCTGATCCTTTGCGTCCTGACACCTTTCGTTGTGCCGCAAATGCTCTCCTACGCTGCCGGACCCGGCACGGGCGCGGCCGACTGGTCCTCCGCGCGGCGGGATACGGCAAAATTATCGCCAGCTCCCGAAGACTATCCCGGTGCGGTCATTCAGGTGTTCGGCGCCCGGACCTGGAGTTGGCGCGGCAATTTTGCCATTCATACCTGGATTTCGATGAAGAAATCCGGGGCCTATGACTATCACCGGTACGAGGTCATTGGCTGGCGGGCGTACCGGGGCGGGGAAGCGCTTACTCATCGCCGCGGATCGCCGGATAATTACTGGTTTGGAAACCTCCCCGAGCTGCTGGCGGAGGTGAAAGGCGAAGCTGCGGAGCACCTAATCACCAAAATCGAAGGCGTCATCGAGGCCTATCCGCATAAATATGACTATCGCCTGTGGCCCGGCCCCAACTCCAACAGTTTCATCGCCCATATCGGTCGCGAGGTGCCGGAGCTGGCCCTCGATCTGCCGCCGACAGCGATCGGCAAGGATTATATCGGCAGCGGTATCGTCACCGCCCACGCAGTTAGCGGACGAGGGTTCCAGCTCTCCCTCGGCGGTTACGGCGGCTTCACACTCAGCCCGGTCGAGGGGGCAGAGCTGCATTTGCTCGGGCTAACCATCGGCTTTGATTTTGATGACGTGGCGCTGAAGTTGCCGGGTTTCGGCCGGATACCGATCTTCTGAAACCGGGAATGTGAAGGCGGCGAAAGTAAAGCGGTTGTACAAAAATATGCCTTTTTCCACTCGCTTGACTTTCGCTGGATCCGGGCCCATTTTAATCAGATAAGTTACAGATGTAACCAATTTTCGGGAGAGTGGAAATGGCTGATATATGGGAAAACCCGATGGCAACCGACGGCTTTGAATTTGTCGAATATGCCGCTCCCGATCCGGAGGCTCTCGGTAAGCTTTTCATTTCCATGGGGTTTCGCCCCGTCGCCCGCCACCGCGCCAAGGACGTGACACTGTACCGGCAGGGCGATGTCAATTTTATCGTCAATGCCGAGCCGGACAGCTTCGCCCAGTCTTTTGCGCGCATTCATGGCCCTTGCGCCTGCGCCATGGCCTTTCGGGTCAAGGACGCCGCCGCCGCTATTCGTCTGGCCGAGAAGAATGGCGCCTGGGTAGTACCATCCCAGGCCGGGCCAATGGAACTGAACATTCCGGCCATCAAGGGCATCGGTGATTCGCTGATTTACTTCGTCGACCGCTACGGCGAAAAGGGATCGATCTATGACGTTGATTTTCAGCCGATCGAGGGGGAAGAGCGCGACCCTGTGGGCACCGGCCTCACCTATATTGATCATCTGACCCATAACGTCCATCGCGGCCGCATGGGCGAATGGGCCGATTTTTACGAGCGCCTGTTCAACTTCCGGGAAATTCGCTATTTCGACATCGAAGGCAAGCTGACCGGCCTGAAAAGTAAGGCAATGACCAGCCCCTGCGGCAAAATCCGAATCCCCATCAATGAAAGCTCTGACGACAAGTCGCAGATCCAGGAATATCTCAATGCCTATCACGGTGAAGGCATTCAGCATATCGCCCTTGGAACCAGTGATATTTATACGACGGTCGCGGCCATGCGCGCGGTCGGCACACTCTTTCAGGAAACGCCCGATACCTATTATGAAGCGGTCGATGCGCGGGTCAGGGACCATGGGGAGGATGTTGCCCGGCTAAAGGATCTGCAAATCCTTGTCGACGGCGCCCCGACCGAGGGGCAGGGCCTGCTGCTTCAGATTTTCACGCAGAACGTCATCGGCCCAATCTTCTTCGAGATTATCCAGCGTAAGGGCAATGAAGGCTTTGGCGAGGGTAATTTCCAGGCCCTGTTTGAATCGATCGAGCAGGACCAGATACGCCGCGGCGTCCTCTAAACCGGCATCGCCTCCCCATAGTCGGTGATCTAGACTCAGGATTTACTGTCGTTGTCGGCGTTGCTGTCAGCGGCGGCGGCACTTTCCCGGGCCGAGGCAATCAGCTGCTTCATCTGCTCGATGGAAAGGACACCGGGCACAAAATGTTCGCCGATAATAAAGGCGGGGGTGCCATTGATGCCGAGTTGCTTGGCAAGGGCATAATTATCCTCGACAATCTTTCGCACGCTGTCTTTCTGCATGTCTTCCTGTAATTTATCGATATCCAGGCCGACGTCGCTGGCAATGCCGAGAATGACCTCTTTCGAGAAACTCCCGCGCGCCGCCATCAGGGCATCATGAAATTCGATATATTTTCCCTGCTCAATAGAGGCAATGGCCGCCTGTGTCGCAAGGATGGATTGCTCTCCCAGAATAGGGAACTCTTTCAATACCAGGCGGATATTGCCATCGTCGGCGACGGTTTTCATTACATCGGGATAGCTCTTCTTGCAATAGCCGCAGCGGTAATCAAAGAACTCGACAATAGTGATATCGCCGTCAGGGTTGCCAGCGACGTAGCTTGCCGGGTCGTGCTTCAGCGCCTTGGCGTGCACGGTGAGTAGGGACTTCTGATCCGCCGCAGCTGCCATTTTCTCCTGCGCGCTAAGTTCATTGATCACCTCGCGCAGGACTTGCGGGTTAGACATCAGATAGGCCCGCACCCGGCTGCCGAATTCATCATCGCCGATTTGCTGCTTTGCAGTGACGACCTGATAGCCGCCAAAGAGCAGGAGGCCAACAAGGACACAAAGCGAGATAATGCTCAAACGGCTGAGTTTTCGGGATTCGGACATACATTAAGGCTTTCGTTGAAATTTCAGTCAGTGATTATGGCCAAAGACGGTGCAGAATCCAAGGAACAATCGTGTGAACTTGCGCTTAACTCCCCTTTTCTGGTGGGCAATAATGGTGATTGCCGGATTTACGGAAGCCACCTATACTGGCGTACCTAGCGCTCAACTGCTAAAAATACCGGGCAAGTATTTCAGTTTTACAAATAGAGTTGGTAAAAGGGGGAGTAGATGTTTAAGGAATTCAAAGAATTTGCAATGCGCGGCAATGTTGTCGACATGGCGGTCGGTATCATCATCGGCGCGGCATTCGGGACCATCGTCAAATCACTTGTCTCAGATATCATCATGCCGCCCATCGGTATGCTATTAGGTGGCGTCGATTTTTCGGACTTTTTCCTGACCCTGTCCGCCGGCAGTTATGAGACGCTGGAGGCGGCCAAGGCGGCAGGCGCCGTGACACTGAACTATGGTGTCTTTATCAACACGGTGTTCAGCTTTATCATCGTTGCCTTTGCAGTCTTCCTGCTGATCAAGCAGATCAACCGGCTCAGCCAGAAAAAGGAGGAGGAAGTTGTTCCGGCGGAACCCGTTCCGCTGCCTTACAACGAAGTTCTGCTTGAGGAAATCCGGGACTTGCTGAAGACCAAATAACATAAACCCTAGTTTTTCCGGGACTCCTGTCCGGCGAGGGTGATGATATCCTCCGCCCGCAGATTGGCAGGGGTCCCGGGCTTAAAGAAATCCTGTGCGCGCTTGGCGTGAAAAATCGCCTTTTGCATATTCCCCTCCAGTAAGGAGCGTTCCGCGCTGGCAAGGGATAACATACCCGTATCCCCCTTGCGGCCATAGGCCGTAGCCAGTTGATCCCAGGTGCTGCCATTATCGGGATCATAGGAAAGGCTGTCATTGAGGACGGCAATCGCCATTTCCGTATCCGCCGGTTGTCCGGTGGCATTGAGGACCGTTCCATAAAGCGTCAGGATAAGCGGTTCATCCGGCGCGAGCTTGACCGCCGTTTCAAGTGGTTTCACGGCATCTGAGATATTGCCGTTCTCATACAGCGCCTGACCTTTCAGCTCATAGAAATACGGGTCCGTCGGTTCTTCGGCGATCAGGCTGTTGATCTCGGCAAGCGCCTTGTCAAGATCAGGAAAGCGGAAATACCCGATGGCCCGGGCATAGCGCGCGTAGAGGCTCTTGTCGGTGAGCGGGTATTCGCGCAACGTTTTCGCCAGTGGGTTGGTAAAGCCATAGAGCTTCGCCTGCATACGTTTCAGCTCATCCATATCCTTGGGCGAGGGGGGGGTATCCTTATAGGGAGAGGCATCGACCCGCTGCTGCAGGGCCGCAACCCGGTCACTGGAGACGGGATGACTGCGGTAATACGAGGAAATCGTGCTATAGGGCGTATACTCCCCGGCGCCGACGATATTAAGGAATTCAACCATGCCCCGGCCCGACTGGTGGGTCCGGTCGAGATAGGTTATTGCCGCCTGATCCGCCGAGGATTCCTGCGTCCGGCTATACTCCAGATAGGATTTGGTCGCCGCATCGCCTGAACCCATCATAACCGCCGCCCCGGCGTT
Source organism: Sneathiella sp. (assembly GCF_041689005.1). GTDB lineage: Bacteria > Pseudomonadota > Alphaproteobacteria > Sneathiellales > Sneathiellaceae > Sneathiella. The sequence goes on along the minus strand of NZ_JBDNHC010000078.1, from coordinate 25,961 downwards.
GCCGCCGCCGGCCGCCGCAGCCGCCGCCCCGAGAAGCAGACCAAGGATTGATTTGATATTGGCATTTTTCAGCGCATCCTGTGCCCGCGCCAGATGGCCACCGGCAATATGACCGGTTTCATGGGCGATCACGCCTTTCAACTGACCGGGTGTCTCAACCCGTTCCAGCAGGCCGGTAAACAGGAACAATCGTTGCCCGCCGGCGACAAAAGCATTCAAATCACGGCTATTGATGATATAAATGGTGACAGCGTCGCCGTTCAGTCCGGCCGCATTGAACAGAGGACTTGCGTATGAACGAAGGGTGTGTTCAATTTCGGCGTCACGTATGAAGGACGGGCCCGTCTGTTTTGCATAGGCTCCGTACGTGGAAAAAAATAGGACAAGGAATATGGAAACCGGCGTTACTATGCGTTTTATCAAAAAAAACATCCTTTCATCACCCTCCCCCCAAAGTAGGAACAGTTCTATCGCGCGTCAATGGGTGGTTCGACTGGTCACGCTTTTAGTTATTCCATCATTCTTACTGTCGGCCTGTGGTGGACCCTCAATTCCGCTCGGCAAGGTTGGCAATATCGAGGGGGCCCTTGGTGGTGTCGCCTCGGATGAGCCGCGGGCCACCCTGGTCGCGGAGGATATCCTGTCCGCTGGCGGAACGGCGGCCGACGCGGCTGTTGCCCTTTATTTCACGCTCGCTGCGACCTACCCGGTGGCAGCATCGCTGGGCGGCGGCGGGGAATGCGTTGTCTACGACAACAAGACCAACAAGCTCGAGAACCTCCAGTTCCCCAATATGGCACCGGAGGGCGGCGGTGATATCGCCATTCCGGGCAATATTCGTGGTATGGCGGCACTCCAGGCCCGCTACGGCCTGCTGGACTGGTCGTCCGTTCTCGCCCCGGCAGAAAACATCGCCCGCTTCGGCGAGCCGCTGTCGCGTGCGCAATATATGGCAATGGCGCTCAACGAGGACAAGCTCTCGCTCGACTATGCCTTGAACAACATGTTCAAGGATAATGACGGTAATTTTGTGGCGGAAGGGACAAAAATCCGCCAGGTGCGCCTTGCCAGCCTGCTCACCTCGCTGCGCTCTGAAGGCGGCGCCTCCTTCTATAGCGGCAACTGGGCCCGCACCTTCATTGAGGATAGCGGCAATGCGGGCGGTAACATCTCGCTGCTTGACCTGATCAACTATAAGCCAGTCTGGCACGAGGCCCAGACCTTCCGGGTCGACACCAATATGGTGGGTGTGTCTGTGGATGCCGACGGCGATACCTACGCAAAGCTCTGGAAAAGCCTGTTTGAAGGCAAGGGATTTTTAGGCAGGGATGTCACCATCCCACAGATTGACATTGCCAACGCAACGGCGGATGTGTTTAAAAATTTCAGTACCATTTCCCCGTTTATCAGCCGCGGTACGACCTCCTTTGTGACCGCAGACAGCCGCGGCAATGCCGTGGCCTGTGTCGTCGGGCTTAAGAAGGCTTTTGGCGCGGGAAAGATCGGGAATATCACGGGTATCATCATGGCCCCGAACATCCCCCAACAGCAGGGTGAGTTCCTGACGTCGCCGATGCTGGTCGTCAACCTGCCTAACAAGAACTTCTATTACGGCAGCGCCGCCACCGGCGGGGCGGCGGCAACGCCCGCCTCGATCACCACCGCCCTGAATGTCTTCGCCCGCGACGCCCCCCTTGACACCGCGATCGAGGCGCCGCGGCTGTTCACCATGGGCCGGTTTTTGCCGCTCCTGTATGAATCGGCCATGCCGGGGGACGATGTCGCCAGGCTCAGCGAGAGCTACCCGATCCTGGTAGAAGTCGATCGCCTCGCGGTGGTCAACGCCATTCATTGTCGCAACGGAAAGTCGGAAAATTGCATTTCCCGCCATGACCCGCGCGGCTATGGCCTGTCGATGATTGAGAACTAACGCCTACAAAAGCAGGAATTCACCTATGAGCAGGTCGCCCGGGCGCGAAATAAGCCCCTTTATCGCCATGGAAGTGCTAAAGGCCGCCAATCTTCGGGAGCAGGCGGGCGGGGCCGTTTATCATATGGAAGTCGGGCAACCGGCAACCTCGGCGCCGCCAAAAGTGATCGCGGCGGCGATGCAGGCACTGAAGGATCAGCAGATCGGCTACACGGACGCTCTTGGGATAGCGCCGCTCCGGGTTGCCATTGCCGCTCATTACGCCCGGTTTTATGGTGTTGATATCTCGCCCGCGCGCGTGATCGTGACCACCGGGTCCTCTGGCGGGTTCCTGCTCTCCTTCCTCAGCGCCTTCGAAAAGGGTGACCGGGTCGTCCTCGCCGAGCCCGGCTATCCGGCCTATCGTAATATCCTGACCTCGCTTGATCTTGAACCGGTTGGGCTGCCTTGTCATGATGAGACAAATTTTCAGCCGACACCAGCGCTGTTAGACGCCCTTGACGGGCCGCTGCACGGCTTGCTGGTTGCCAGCCCGTCCAATCCGACAGGAACCATGCTTACCCGAACGGAACTCGCCGCTCTTGTCGAGTATTGCCGCGTGAGAAAGATGACGTTCATCTCTGACGAGATCTATCACGGTATCTGCTACGGCGAGCCTGCGACATCGGCGCTTGAGCTGACCGACGATGCGATCATCATCAATTCCTTCTCAAAATTCTTTTCAATGACCGGCTGGCGGCTTGGCTGGATGATCGTGCCTGAGCGTCAGGTCGCCGTGATCGAGAAACTTGCCCAGAATCTGTTTATCTCGCCGCCCGCACTCAGCCAGTATGCGGCCGTCGCCGCCTTCGATGGCATGGCGGAACTTGAGGGCTATGTCGAGGATTACGCGCGCAATCGCGATATCCTGCTGCGGGAATTTCCAAAGCTCGGGCTGACAAAGCTCGCCGCCGCTGACGGGGCCTTCTATATCTATGCGGATGTCCACGAATTCACTAATGATTCAGTGGCATTTTGCAAAAAAATGCTTGCCGAAACAGGCGTGGCGGCAACGCCGGGCGTGGATTTCGATCCCCATCGGGGCCATGGCTATGTCCGGTTTTCCTTCGCCGGATCGACGACCAGCATCACACAAGCGATTACCGCCCTGAAGACATGGCCGGGATTAAAAAAGGGAGCTGAATAGCTCCCTTTTTCGGTGTCATCTTATAGAGCCTGATCAGCCGCGTCGCCACCAGCCGCTACGCTTCGGTTTGGGCTTTTCGTCTGCGGCTGGCGCCGGATCTTCTTTTTCATCCGTCGTTGAGGCCTGTACTGGCATTTCAACCTGTTGCTCCGCAACGATTGCCGTCGGCTCAGTTGTTATAGGTGCCGGGGGCGTATCAGTCCCGTCAGAATCCGTGTCAGTTTTCTTAGGCGCGGCTCTACGACGTCGGGGACGCACCTTTTTGGTATCGTCTGCATCGGTCCGGTCGGCCGCAACCGCGGCCTCCGGTGCGGCAGGTGCATCCTCTGCCGTTTCAGTTGCTGCTGTTTCCGGGACCGCCGCCTCGGATGTATCTGTCGCAACCGCCTTTTTCCGCCGTGGGCGACGAGCCGGTTTCTTTTCGGCCTCTTCTTCTGGTGCTGTCGGGGCCTCCGCGTCCACGGCTACTTCTGCCGATGTGGTGATCGGAATCTCTACCGTCTCAGAAGGCTCCGATACTGCGGGAGCGGGGGTATCTGCAGAGTCTGTCGCAGTTTCTGTTGCACTATCTGTGCCCGTCTCCTCTGAGGAGGCCGGACGAGACCGCCGCCGTCCGCCGCGTTTACCGCGCCGTCGCCGCCGGGGCTCACCATTTTCATCCTCGTCGTCGCTGCTGGAGGAGGAGGTCGCTTCCGCCACCTGTTCTTCGCCACCGGTTTGCGCCGCCGCAACTGCATTTTCATCACGTGGCTTGCGCCGCCGCCGCCGCCGCCGCCGTTTCGGGGCACCGCTATCGTCCTCGTTGCTGTCGTTGGTTGTGGTCTCTTCTTCGTCGTCGTCCGTGTCGACGTCTATGGCCTCATCGGCGTCATTCATCTCGTAGGGTGTCGATGTTGTATCGCGCACCACCGGGGTGAGGTCGCCGGGTTTACCTTTTTCACGCTCGATCTCGTGATCATTGAGATTGGTTGTTGGATCGGCAAGGATCAGGATCGTCATGCCGTAGAGATTTTCCAGTTCCTGGATAACCGCGCGTTTCTGGTTGAGCAGATAGATCGCCACGTCCGTATGCACGGTTGCGGTAATCTTGGCGCTACGTTCGCGGACGCCTTCCTCTTCCAGGGTGCGGATGATGAGAAGGGCGGTCGATTCAATCGAACGAACAAAACCGGAGCCGCCGCAGGTATGGCAGACATTGGTGCTGGTCTCAAGGAAGCTCGGCCGCAGACGCTGCCGCGACATCTCCATCAGGCCGAAGGGGCTGATGCGGCCCACCTGGATACGGGCGCGATCGGATTTAAGGCAATCCTTCACCCGCCGCTCAACCGCCTTATTATTGCGGTTGTCGTCCATGTCGATAAAGTCGATGACGATCAGGCCGGCAAGATCCCGCAGGCGCAATTGCCGGGCGATTTCCTCCGCTGCCTCAAGATTGGTCTTGGTCGCCGTATCCTCGATGTTGCGCTCGCGCGTTGCCTTGCCCGAGTTCACGTCGATGGAAACAAGCGCCTCCGTCGGGTTGATAACTATATAGCCGCCGGATTTCAAATGCACTTCCGGATGATACATGGAGGCGAACTGCTGCTCGACCTGGAACCGGTGGAAAAGCGGGATCTTGTCCTTATAGGGCTGTACCTTCTTGGCATGGCTCGGCATCAGCTTGCGCATGAATTCCTTGGCCACGCGATAGCCCTCATCGCCCTCGATCAAAATCTCGCTGACATCCTTGGTATAGAGATCGCGGATACAGCGTTTGATCAGGTTCGCCTCTTCATATACGCAGAAGGGGGCGATAGATTTCAGGGTGAGTTCGCGGATGTCGTCCCAGACCCGCATCAGGAATTCATAATCGCGCTTGATCTCGACCTTGGTCCGGCTGAGACCGGCGGTGCGAATGATGACGCCAATTCCGTCCGGCACATCCAACTCGGTTGCGATTTTCTTGAGTCGCTTGCGGTCAGCCGGGTTGCTGATCTTGCGGCTGATCCCGCCGCCACGACCGGTGTTCGGCATCAGAACGCTATAACGTCCTGGAAGCGAAATATAGGTTGTCAGCGCGGCGCCCTTGTTGCCGCGTTCTTCCTTCACCACCTGGATCAGAAGGATCTGGCGGCGATTGATGACTTCCTGAATTTTATAGTTGCGGCGGGTAGGGGCCTGACGGCGGGGCTCGACATCATCCTCACCGCCGAGATTCTCGACATAATCGTTATCGTCGTCTTGGCCGACCACTTCGAGACCGCCGGGGACGTCGTCCTCATCGTCAATGAGGCGGTCATCATCGTCATGAGCGTCTTCCGGGGACCTGTCCGACATGGCCTCGGCTGTGTCTGGTTGTTCCGCTTCCTTGCCATTTGTGCCTTGTGCGGATTTGGCGTCATCCTCGGCTTCTTCCTCGGCATGGGCGGCGCGCTCGGCGGCCGCCTCCTGCTCAAGCAGGACTTCGCGGTCGGAAACCGGAACCTGATAATAGTCGGGATGGATTTCGCTAAAGGGCAGAAAGCCGTGCCGGTTACCGCCATATTCGACGAAAGCCGCCTGTAAGGACGGCTCAACCCGGGTAACTTTCGCTAAATAGATATTGCCCTTAAGCTGTTTTCTTGAGGCCGTCTCGTAATCAAACTCTTCGAGACGGGTACCTTTCACTATTACGACGCGTGTCTCTTCATCATGAGACGCGTCGATCAGCATACGCGTAGCCATATATTAGCTCCGTGACTGGATACTCTCCCTTATGAGTAAGAAAATATCAGCCTGTTTCTATGGAAACCGTCGGCGCCTCACAATCTTTAAAAAAAAGACATACCATGACCAAATTTTATCGGTATGGTTTTCTAGCTGCCGGAACCCGTCATCAACATTGACGATAGGAACGGTCTCTGTTTCAAATTCTTTCCCTGCATTGTCTTAAGCGCTGCTGCCTGACGCTCCGGGGATTGAATTTTGGTTCAATGCCTGCAAAAGCTGTCGGAAACGGCGCCGCCCGGTCTCCATACTGGAAATTTAGGGGCTGACCACAGAAACTCACACCATAATAATAGCTTCTTTAAGGGGCACATACCAAACGAATAATGACGGCAGAGTAAAAAATATTGGCAACAAGCCCGGTCGCGGATTGATTACGCGGCCCTAAACCGTTAGTTTGGGCCGGATAAGCTCCCGGTAGCCGAGCAGGGAAGTACGACTTTAAATTTTCGTAAAGCCGGATATGGATATGTTTAATCGCTTTTTCCGATGTGTTTTATTGACAACGCTGTTGTGCATGGTTTCCATTGCCCCCGGTTTCGCGGCAAAATCGCCGGTCATTGATGTTACGTCTGTCCGCCTTGGCCTGCATAAGGACAAAACGCGCTTCGTGCTGGAAATGAGCGAGAAGCCGGACGTCAGTGTTTTTCTGCTGGCGGAGCCGTACCGGATTGTCATCGACCTGCCGGAACTGAACTGGCAGGCGGACGACAGCGCCCCGCGGCAAAAAGGAGTTATCCAGAATTACCGGTATGGGCTGTTTAAGAAGCATACCTCGCGGGTGGTGCTGGACGTTGACGGTCCTGTTCGGATCCTGCGCAGCGTTATTCTACCACCGGCGGCGGGCAAGCCGTATCGCTTCTTCATCGACATTCAGCGAACCGACCAGGCGAGCTTCATGACGGCGGTGCGGGAACGGCGCAAGGAAGCCCTCGCCAAAGAAGTCGCGATGGCCCCGCAGCCCCCGGTACAGACCCCTTCCGGTAAAAAGCATATCGTTATTATCGACGCCGGGCACGGGGGCATTGATCCCGGGGCGATTGGCCAGAGCGGCGTGTTTGAAAAAATCATAACGCTCGGCGTTGCGCAGAAGCTGAACGGTATTCTCGCCAAAAATCCCGCCTATCACCCGATCATGACCCGCAATGACGACACCTTTCTCAGCCTGCGTGAGCGGGTTGCCGTTGCGCGCGGGGCCGGAGCGGACTTGTTTATCTCCATCCATGCCGATTCGATCAGTCGTCCGGATTTCAGGGGGGCGACCGTCTATACCCTATCCGAAACCGCGTCCGACGATGAGGCCGCCGAAATTGCCCATACCGCCAACCGTTCGGACCTGATCGGTGGCGTCGATTTGAGTGCTCAGGATGATACGGTCCAGGGCATCCTCATTGACCTTGCCCAGCGCGAGACGATGAATTTCTCGGTCAAGGTTGCCGAGATGATCATTCCCGAAATTGCAAAGTCGGGCATGAAAACACGCGGTCGATCCCATCGCTTTGCCGGTTTCCGGGTTCTGAAGGCGCCCGATGTTCCCTCGGTCCTCGTCGAGCTTGGATATCTGTCCAACCGGGAGGACGAGAAAATCCTGAAATCACAGAACGGCCAGACCCGGCTTGCCCAAGCCATAGCCAACGCCATTGCCGGCTATTTCGATGCCGTCGATCCGTGAAGACGGTATAAAATTTTCGTTTTCGCTGGGTGCCATCGTATTTTCGGCAGAAAAGTTGTATTGTCGCGCTATATTCTGTAACTGATAATTTTTTCCTGAGAATTTTGCCTGTATGAGTCGCTTTTTGAAATTTCTGCTGTTCTCCGTCGCCCTGTTGGCGTTTTTTGGCCTTCTTGCCGCCGGCGCAATCGGATACGGCTTTTATCATTTCGGCAAGGGCTTGCCGAAATACGAGCAGCTTGCCAGCTATGAGCCGCCGGTGATGACGCGTGTTCACGCGGCGGATGGCAGTCTGATTGCCGAATATGCGCGGCAGCGGCGCCTGTTCGTGCCGATCGACGCCATCCCGCCGATTGTTCGTGAGGCCTTTATTGCCGCAGAGGACCAGAATTACTACAGTCATCCAGGGATCGATTTCCAGGGCATTATCCGTGCGGCGGCGACCAACCTGAAAAATCTCGGGCAGGGACGACGGCTTGTCGGCGCCTCGACAATCACCCAGCAGGTCGCGAAAAACATGCTGCTGACCAATGAGGTATCCTACGAACGCAAAGCGAAGGAGGCCTTGCTCGCGCTTCGGATCAACCGGGCGCTCACAAAGGACCAGGTGCTGGAGCTGTATCTTAATGAAATCTACCTCGGTCACCGGGCTTACGGGGTCGCTGCCGCGGCGCTGTATTATTTCGATAAGCCGCTCAACCGCCTGACGATTGCCGAGGCGGCCTATCTCGGTGCGCTACCCAAGGCTCCCAACAACTATAATCCCTTTACCCATCCTGACCGGGCCGTCGGCCGTCGGAACTGGGTGATTGGTCGCATGCTGGAAGAGGGGTATATTACGCCGGAGCAGGCGGAACAGGCGACCTTGTCGCCGCTGCTGGCCGAAGAAGGCGGGGATGCCCAGGTGATCAACGCGGAATGGTTCGTCGAACAGGTCCGCCGCGAGCTCTACGACCTGTATGGGGAAACCGCGCTCTATGATGGTGGCCTCTCGGTCCGGATGACGATGCAGACCTCGCTGCAAAAACTTGGTGAGAAAATGCTGCGGGCCGGATTGCGCGACTATGATCGCCGGCATGGCTGGCGCGGCGCGTTCTCAAACATCGAGGTCGGCGAAGACTGGACCGTCAAGCTCGCCCAGTTCCCACGGCCCAAAGGCCTTGGCGACTGGAGACTTGCCATCGTGCTCAAGCTGGATAAGAACACAGCCGACGTCGGGTTTTCCGACACCACGACCGGGGAGATCCCCCTTGCAGAACTTAGCTGGGCGCGCAAACTGATAGATGTCGATGATAAGGGGCCAAAGATCGAAAAGCCTGCCGATGTGCTGACCGTGGGAGATATTGTCGCCGTTGCGCCGCGTGATAAGGATGATGCCCCCAAGAACAGCTACAGTCTGGAACAGATTCCGGAAATATCCGGCGGGCTTGTCGCCATGGACCCGCATACCGGGCGGATTTTGGCTCTCGTCGGCGGCTGGAGCGCCGAAGCCTCGGAATTCAACCGTGCGGTTCAGGCCTACCGACAGCCCGGATCGGCCTTCAAGCCCTTCGTTTATGCCGCCGCACTTGATCACGGTTTCACCCCGGCGGACAAGATCATGGACGGCCCATTCGTGCTAACCCAGGCCAACGGTGATCGCTGGAAACCATCAAACTATTCGAACCGCTTTTACGGGCCGAGCACCTTGCGTCTCGGGATCGAGAAATCCCGCAACCTGATGACGGTTCGGCTTGCCCGTGCCATCGGCATGGCGGCGGTTGCTGATTACGCCAAGCGCTTCGGTATCAATAACAACCTGATGCAGACATTGTCCATGGCTCTCGGTGCCGGGGAGACGACATTGCTTAAGCTGACCACCGCCTATGCGGAACTGGTCAATGGCGGTAAGCAAGTAACGCCGACGTTGATCGATCGTGTTCAGGATAGGCGTGGGAAAACCATCTACCGCCATGATGAACGATCCTGCCCGGACTGTAACGTGGCGGAGTGGGAGGAACAGGCGGAGCCCGAGCTTCCCGATACGCGCAAGCAGATCCTGCCGGCCACGACCGCCTACCAGGTGGTCTCGATGCTGGAAGGCGTGGTTGAGCGCGGCACCGGCCGCTCGGTCAGTGTCATCAATAAGCCGCTTGGCGGGAAGACCGGTACGACAAATGACAGCCAGGATACTTGGTTTCTTGGCTTCTCGCCTGATCTTGCCGTCGGGGTCTATGTCGGCTTTGACACTCCGCGCAGCATGGGAAAGCATGAGCAAGGCGCCTCCGCCGCGGCGCCGATCTTCCGCGATTTCATGGCCGTGGCCCTGAAGGACAAGCCAGCAACCCCGTTCCGTGTACCCGAAGGCATTCGACTGGTGCGAATCAACGGCCAGACCGGCGAGCCTGCCCAGCGCGGCGACAGGAACGTCATACTGGAGGCCTTCAAAACCTCCACTGACCGATTATCTCAAAGAGATGTGCTTGACGGGTCCGACGAGGGTTTTTCCACCATACCCACGGACAGCCCGCAAAAGGCGATCCGATCCGGCACTGGCGGTCTTTACTGATCCGCAAAACCAGACTATTTTCCGCCAGTAATTTTATGATGAGTGGAGTGTTACATGCGTGCAGAACAACAGTCGATGGTCGATGAAATCCAGCAGGGTATGGCCTTGCTGAGGAGGTATCTTTGACTGGGAAAATGCAACCCGGCGGCTTGAGGAATTAAACGCCCTCGTCGAGGATCCGGATCTGTGGAATGACGCAGCCAAGGCGCAGAATTTAATGCGCGAGCGGACAACGCTTGAAAATGCCCTCAACGGCTATAACCGGATCGATCAAGAGCTCAAAGATAATATCGAGCTGATCGGCATGGCCGAGGACGAAGACGATGAGGAGACGATGCAGGAGGCCGAAAAAGCGCTTGGTATCCTGCTTGCCGATGTTAACCGGCGGCGGCTTGAAAGCATGCTTTCCGGTGAGGTTGATGCCAATGACTGTTATCTGGAAATCCATTCCGGTGCCGGCGGCACGGAATCACAGGACTGGACCCAGATGCTGCTGCGCATGTATATGCGCTGGGCCGACCAGCATGGCCATAAAGTTAAGGTGCTGGAGGAAAGCGCCGGGGAAGAGGCGGGGATCAAGTCCGTCACTATCGAGATTTCCGGCACGAACGCCTATGGCTGGCTGAAAACCGAAAGCGGCGTGCACCGGCTGGTGCGGATATCGCCGTTCGATTCCAATGCCCGCCGTCATACCAGCTTTTCCTCTGTCGGCGTCTATCCGGTGATCGATGATGATATCGAGGTGGAAATAGAGGAGAAGGACCTGCGCATTGACACCTATCGTGCCTCAGGCGCGGGCGGACAGCATGTCAACCGCACGGAATCCGCGATCCGGATCACCCATATCCCGACTAATGTCGTTGTTCAGTGCCAGAATGACCGCTCCCAGCATAAAAACCGGGCTGAGGCAATGAAGATGCTGAAATCACGGCTGTATGAGCGGGAATTGAAAATCCGTGAGGCCGAGGCGCAGGAAACCCGTGATGGTCAAACGGATATCGGCTGGGGCCACCAGATCCGCTCCTATGTCCTGCATCCCTACCAGATGGTCAAGGATACCCGAACCGGGGTGGAAAAAGGCAACGCTCAAGGCGTTCTCGATGGGGATCTAGACGATTATCTCGCCGCTGCTCTGGCGCAGAAAATCGGTGGGGAGGAAGCTGCCTGATCGGCGCTTCCCGCAGCCACCGGATGCCAGAACCGGTCAGGCAGTAGCGCGGGCGACCTGTTTGTCGTCGAACACTTCTTGCAACTCGCCAGTTTCGAACATCTCGCGGATGATATCACAGCCGCCGACAAATTCGCCCTTCACATAAAGCTGCGGAATAGTCGGCCATTGGCTATATTCCTTGATGCCTTCGCGAATGCCGGGATCGCTCAACACGTCAACGCTTTTGAACTTGATCCCCATATGCGAGAGAATCTGGACCACCGTTGCCGAAAATCCGCATTGCGGAAAAACGGCGGAGCCCTTCATAAACAGTACCACGTCACTCCCGGAAACTTCTTGGGAAATACGGTCTTTTGTTACCTGATCAAGCATTTATCGATCCTTCTTCATGTAAAAAATAAAATCAGCTTTCGGGCACCGAGGTTTGCAGGGCGAGGGCATGGAGGGCATCGCCCATATTCCCTTTCAGCGCCTCATACACCATCTGATGCTGGCGGACCCGTGGCAACCCGGCAAAGCTTTTTGATTCCACCATCGCCGCATAATGATCGCCATCCCCGCGCAAATCGGTGATTTCCACCTTCGCATCCGGAATACCTTCCCGGATCAGACGTTCAATTTCACTTGCATCCATTGCCATGGATAAAACTCCTATTCGTTACCGGGGCGCGTCATTAACCGGGGCAACCAGCCCGCATGTACCTGTCGCAGGCTGTCTACTGATATGGTGAGGGCACCCGTAATTTTCAATTCAGTATGACCGATCGTTCCAATAATGTGTAGGGGAATATCATCGGCGAGCGCAAATCCCCTGACCATCTCAATATTCTCCGGTCGGATGGTGGCAAGATAACAGCCCTGGTCCTCGGCAAACAAGGCTGCGTGAAGCGGCAGTTCTGTTTCCAGCTTGATATCCGCGCCGATATTCCCGGCAATCGCCATTTCGGCAAGCGCGACCCCAAGCCCGCCATCGGAGAGGTCATGGGCGGCCGTAATCAGGCCCTTGCCGATCATTTCGCGTAAATAATCGCCATGCAAGCGTTCCGCCGCGAGGTCAACGCGTGGCGGTGCCCCCTCTTCGCGGCCCTCGATCTCACGCAGGTAAATTGACTGGCCCATCTCACCGGTGAGCGTGCCGATCAGCAGGACAATGTCGCCCGCCTCTTTAAAGGCGAGGGTCGTCATCCGGTCAAGGTTCGACAGCAGCCCGACGCCGCCGATGGCCGGGGTCGGATGAATGCCGGTGCCGTTGGTCTCGTTATAGAGCGAAACATTCCCGGAAACGACTGGAAAATCAAGAACAGTGCAGGCATCGCGCATACCGTCGATACAGCCAACGAATTGGCCCATGATCTCCGGCCGCTCGGGGTTGCCAAAATTCATGCAGTCGGTGATGGCGAGTGGCTGGGCGCCGGTTGCCGTGATATTCCGCCAGGCTTCGGCCACGGCCTGTGCGCCCCCGGTTTCCGGGTCGGCATAGCAGTAGCGCGGTGTGCAATCGGTGGTGATGGCCAGCGCCTTGCCGGTGCCGTGGATACGGACAACCGCCGCATCGCCGCCCGGCCGCTGGATCGTATCGCCCATGACCATATGGTCATATTGTTCCCAGATCCACTTGCGGCTGGCAATCTCCGACGAGCCCATCAGCTTTAACAGCACCTCACCAAGATCGGCGGGCGCCGCAACGTCCTCTGCCCGGATGACCGGTGACAGCCGTGTTTTCTGCCACGGCCGGTCATATTCAGGCGCCGCGTCGGCCAGCGGGGCGACGGGCAGGTCAGCGACGGTCTTGCCATGCATCGTCAGCACCATACGGCCGCTGTCGGTGACCTTGCCGATAACCGAAAAATCGAGCTCCCATTTCGTGAAAATCCGGCGCGCTTCTTCCTCGCGGCCCGGTTTCAGGACCATCAGCATTCGCTCCTGGCTCTCGGACAACATAATTTCATAAGGTGTCATGCCTTCTTCGCGCATCGGCACCAGATCGAGGTTAAGCTCAATCCCGACGCCGCCCTTGTCCGCCATCTCGAACGATGACGAGGTCAGGCCAGCCGCGCCCATATCCTGAATAGCGACAATGGCATCGGTCGCCATCAGCTCAAGACAAGCCTCCAGCAGAAGCTTCTCCGTGAACGGATCACCAACCTGTACAGTTGGGCGCTTTTCTTCGCTGTCATCGTCAAACTGGGCGGAGGCCATGGTGGCGCCATGAATACCGTCGCGCCCAGTCTTGGAGCCGACATAGACAACCGGATTACCGATCCCGGCAGCGGCGGAATAGAAGATGTTATCCGCCTCGGCAAGGCCGACCGTCATCGCATTGACAAGGATATTGCCATCATAGGAGGCGTGGAAATTTGTCTCCCCGCCGACCGTCGGGACGCCCATGCAGTTGCCGTAGCCACCAATCCCGGAGACCACACCGGCAAGCAAATGCCCGGTTTTAGGATGATCGGGGCGGCCGAAGCGGAGTGCGTTCATGTTGGCAATCGGGCGCGCGCCCATGGTGAACACATCGCGCATGATGCCGCCGACGCCGGTCGCGGCGCCCTGATAGGGCTCAATGAAGGACGGATGGTTATGGCTTTCCATCTTGAAGATGGCCGCCTGACCGTCGCCGATATCGATGACCCCGGCATTCTCGCCAGGACCGCAGATCACCCAGGGGGCCTCGGTCGGTAGGGTCTTGAGCCATTTTTTTGATGATTTATAGGAACAATGCTCGCTCCACATCACCGAGAAGATGCCGAGCTCGGTCAGGTTAGGCGCTCGCCCGAGGATTGTCAGAACCTCGCCATACTCACCCTCGGTCAGGCCATGCTCGGCAACGATTTCTTTGCTAATTTCAGACATATGAATACTCAGACAATCGAATGGACGAGATGGTCGAAAAAAGTCTTGCCGTCGGTGCCAGTCAACATCTCGCTGATCATGCGCTCCGGATGCGGCATCAGGCCGAGGACATTTCCCGCCTTGTTATAGATCCCGGCAATATTATTCATGGACCCGTTGGGATTGGCCTCCGCCGTCACCTCGCCGGAGGCGGTAGCATATTTAAAGGCAACCTGGCCTTCGCCTTCCAGTTCCTTGAGGGTTTCTGCGTCGGCGTAGAAATTCCCGTCATGATGGGCGACGGCAAAGCGGACTACCTGACTCTGCTCATAGCCGCCGACAAAGCGTTCATTTTCGGCCGTGACCAGCAGATCGACATCATGGCAGACAAATTTCTGGTTGGCATTGCGCAATAGGGCGCCCGGGAGGATCCCGGCCTCCATAGCGATTTGGAACCCGTTGCAGATGGCAACCACGGGCGTTCCGGCCTCGGCCTTGCGTACCACTTCGCGCATGATCGGTGAGTTTGCCGCCATCGCCCCGCAGCGAAGATAGTCGCCATAGGAAAAGCCGCCGGGAATGGCGATCAGGTCGGTATCCGGCAACTCGCTATCACCGTGCCAGACCATGTCCGGGTCACGGCCCATGGACTGGGCAAGAGCGACTTTCAGGTCGCGGTCACAGTTCGATCCTGGAAATACGATAACAGCAGCCTTCATGATGCTCTCCTTCGGACTCAATCAAGCAGTTCGATGGTATAGTTCTCGATAACCGTATTGGCGAGAAGCTGCTGGCACATCCGCTCGACTTCCTCCTCGGCCTTATCCTTCGCCATATCGGCTAAGTCCAGCTCAATGGTTTTCCCCTGGCGAACCTCGCCCACGGCGGTGAACCCGAGCCCATGAAGAGAATTGGAAATGGCTTTTCCCTGCGGATCAAGAACCCCGTTTTTCAGGGAAATATAGACACGTGCTTTCATCTCGTCCTCATCTGGATAGAAAAAGGCGCATTTACTGCGCCTCTACTGAATTGACGTCGTGCCCTGCAGGTCACCGGGACCGCCTTCGGGCAGAATTCCGAGCCGCCGAGCGACTTCCTGATAGGCATCCTCGACACCGCCAAGATCCCGGCGGAAGCGATCCTTGTCCAGCTTCTTGCTGGTCACGGCATCCCACAGGCGGCAGTTGTCGGGGCTGATTTCATCTGCGAGAATGATCTGCATCTCGTCGCCATCGAATAACCGGCCGAATTCAAGCTTGAAGTCGATCAACCGGATGCCGATAGCTGCGAACAAGCCGAGCAGGAAATCATTCACGCGGAGCGACTGGCTCATGATGTCATCAAGTTCCAGCGGGTTGGCCCAGCCAAACGCGGTGATATGCTCCTCTGACACGATCGGATCGTTCAGTTCGTCGGATTTGAAGCAATATTCAATGATCGTCCGGGGCAGGGGCGTGCCTTCAGCAATCCCGAGCCGCTTGCAAATGGAGCCGGCGGCGACATTCCGGACGATGACCTCGATCGGGATAATCTCGACTTCCTTGATCAACTGCTCGCGCATATTGAGACGGCGGATAAAATGGTTATGGATACCGATTTCCGAGAGCTTGATCATCAAATGCTCGGAAATGCGGTTATTCAACACGCCCTTTCCGGTTACAGTTGATTTTTTCTCGCCGTTGAAAGCGGTGGCGTCATCCTTGAAATACTGAACGAGGGTGCCCGGTTCCGGCCCTTCAAAAAGAACTTTTGCCTTGCCTTCGTAGACGCGTCTACGTCGGGTCATGGATGATAACTCCAGCTAGTCGAAAAGGCGATAAACCGCCAAGGGTGAATATTATAAACAGGGGTTGCGTATAAGGGACACAGCCCTGTCTGTGATGTCGCCATCGGCGTCCGGCCGAGGCAAGCCGGAACATAATGCAGAAATCCGGCAAACACAACATTTCCTGTCACGCAAACGTCGTATAATTTATACAAAATTACTTGCAGGACTAGGCGACACTCTCCATCTCAGGTATAAGATGAGATAACAAGTTGAATTAATTACTTTACTTTGTATCAACGAGACCGGGAACCTAGAAAAATGGCATCATTCGACGATCGTAAAAAGGGTCAAGAGAGCAAATTCGTTCATGATCAGGGCCAAGAATTTAAAATCGCGGTTCGGCGGAATAAACTGCTTGGGATCTGGGCGGCGGAATTGCTGGGAAAATCGGGCCCCGACGCCGAGGCCTATGCGAAGGAAGTCATCGTGGCGGATATGGAGGAAAAAGGCGATGAAGATGTTTTTCGGAAAATCCGAAAAGACCTTGATGCCGGGAATGTTGAAATGTCCGACCACCGGATTCGCCGCGAAATGGAAGAACTGTTGGGCAAGGCCCGCGAACAGATCACGAGCGGGCAATAATCGTCAGATATTCCCGGACTGACTGATACAACTGGGAGGTCTGTGATGTGTGGTTTTGTCTGTCTTTGGAATGTCGGGGACGAAACCTTGGCGAGCCGGATGATCTCGAAGATCGCCCATCGCGGACCCGATGCGGTGAATGTCACCCGCCTTTCTGGCGCCCCGGTCATTATGGCCCATTGCCGCCTTTCCATCATCGGAACCGAGGACGGGGACCAGCCCATTCACCAGATCGATGACCTGCTGGTCGTCAATGGCGAGATCTATAACCACGCCGAACTTCGCGCCATTCTCGGCCCGAGCATCTTCAAGTCCGCCTCAGACAGTGAAACGATCCTGCATCTGTTCCGAACCGGACAAAGCCGCTGGATCAGCAAGCTTGACGGTATGTTCGTCTTTGTGCTGGCGACCCGCGACCGTATTATTGCTGCGCGCGACCCGCTCGGCATCAAGCCGCTTTATATCGCCCAGATCGGTGACGGACATGCCTTTGCCTCCGAACTGAAAGCCTTTGACGGGATCGAGGTTGACAAAATCGACGCCATTCCGCCGGGAATGCTGTATGACAGCGTCGACGGCTGGCGGCAATGGTATCGCACGCCCCATGGCGCCGGAGCAGCAGAGCCGACATTGAATATCGATCACACCGCCCGCGAACTGCGTCTCGTTCTTGAAGAGGCTGTCGCCAAATGGATGGTCGCCGATGTCGAGGTTGGATGTTTTCTCTCCGGCGGGCTCGACAGTTCCATCATCTCGGCCATCGCCCAGAAAATCTGTCTTGAGACCGGAAAGCCGCCGCTTAAAACCTTCTCCGTCGGCGTGGCCGGCTCTCCCGACCTTTTGGCGGCGCGCAAAGTCGCAGATCATATCGGCTCTGACCATCATGAATATGCCTTCACCGCCGACGATCTCGCGGCCAATCTCGCCCATGTCATCTATCACCTTGAAAGCGCCGATGTTGACCTCGTCCGGAGCGCCATTCCGACGTTATTCGCGGCCCGCCTTGCGCGCGCGCATGTCAAGGCGGTGCTGACCGGGGAGGGGGCGGACGAGCTGTTCGCTGGCTATACTTATCATCACGACTATGTTGATGACCCACGTGCTCTCGCCGATGAACTGACCCGTTCCCTCGGCACCATGCATAATATCAACCTGCAGCGGGTGGACCGGGTGACAATGGCGGAAAGCCTTGAGGCGCGGACGCCTTTTCTCGACCGCGACCTGATCAATTATGCGCAGTCAGTGCCAGCAGCGCTGAAACTGCGTCGCACGGACCCTGCCATCATTGAGGCGACGGGAAGCACCACGGAAAAATGGATCCTGCGCAAGGCCTGCGCCGACCTGCTCCCCGCCGAACTGGTCTGGCGCAAGAAAGCCCAGTTCGATGAAGGCTCCGGCACCGTCGATGCCCTTGGCGGGGCGCTGCAAAAGCTGACCGGCAAGTCCGGTTACATAGACCGGGCCGCGGAAGGGGCGCTCTATGAAAAAATCCTGCGCGAACAGTTCATCAACCCGGACCGCATACTGGAAATGGCTGGAAAAT
The DNA here is from genome assembly GCF_041689005.1 of Sneathiella sp. Taxonomy (GTDB): domain Bacteria; phylum Pseudomonadota; class Alphaproteobacteria; order Sneathiellales; family Sneathiellaceae; genus Sneathiella. The sequence continues at coordinate 7,924 of NZ_JBDNHC010000078.1, read as the reverse complement.
GGGACTCCACCGACCGTGTGCAGGCGGCAATGGCCTGAGGCGACCCGTGGTGTAACCTCCTAGTCACCAAACACCCGGCGGAAGATCGTATCAACATGTTTTGTATGATACTCAAGATCAAATACACTCTCTATCTGTTTGTCTGACAAAGCCTTTGTTACTTCATCATCTGCCTTAAGAAGCGCCATGAAGTCGGCACCCTCGCGCCAGACCCGCATGGCGTTACGCTGGACAAGACGATAGGAATCCTCCCGGCTGACACCCGCCTGCGTCAGCGCGAGCAGCACCCGCTGTGAATGGATCAGGCCACCCAGCTTGTTCATGTTGGCCATCATATTATCGGGATAGACTACCAGCTTGTCGATGACCGTGGTCAGGCGGGCGAGGGCAAAATCGAGGGTGATGGTCGCATCCGGGCCAATGCCGCGTTCAACGGAGGAATGGGAGATATCGCGTTCATGCCAGAGCGCGACATTTTCCATCGCTGGGATCGTCGCCATGCGCACCAGCCGGGCGAGACCAGTCAGATTTTCCGTCAGCACCGGATTACGCTTATGCGGCATGGCGGAGGAGCCTTTCTGGCCAGGCGCGAAATACTCCTCGACTTCGAGCACCTCGGTGCGCTGTAAATGCCGGATTTCAGTCGCCAGTCGCTCAATCGAGCTGGCAATCACGCCAAGGGTCGCAAAGAACATCGCGTGACGGTCGCGCGGGATGACCTGCGTTGAGACAGGCTCCGGCGTGAGGCCAAGGGCTTTCGCCACATGCTCTTCGACGTAAGGGTCGATATTGGCAAAGGTGCCGACGGCGCCGGAAATGGCGCAGGTGGCAATGTCTTTGCGGGCATTGACCAGCCGTTCGCGATTGCGGGCGAATTCCGCGTAGGCCTGAGCCATTTTAAGACCGAAAGTCACCGGCTCCGCATGGATGCCGTGGGACCGGCCGACGCAGACATCATCCTTATGGGCCAACGCCTTAGCCTTCAGGGCAGTAAGCAGGGCATCCATATCGTCCAGCAGAATGTCGCTGGCCTTGGTCAGTTGCACCGAAAAGCAGGTATCCAATACGTCAGAGGAGGTCATCCCCTGATGAACGAAGCGCGCCTCATCGCCGACATATTCCGCAAGATTGGTCAGAAAGGCGATCACGTCATGCTTGGTTTCGCGCTCAATCTCATCAATCCGGTCGATATCGAACTGGCCGCGTTCCCAGACTGCCTTGGCTGCAGCTTCAGGGATGACACCCAGCTTGGCCTGCGCATCGCAGGCATGGGCTTCGATTTCAAACCAGATACGGAATTTGCTTTCTGGTTCCCAAAGGGCGGTCATTCCCGGGCGAGCATAACGGGGGATCATGTTGGATCTTGCTTTCTGGATTGGGGAAGGCGGAAAGCACCTTTCCGGTTATCAAGGGTCATGAAGTCGGCTGACTAGCATAGATTAAGGGAAAGCTCAAATAATTCTGAACAGGCCCGGACGGCCGTTACAGCAACCCAAGCGACTTGAAACTGGTACTCTCGGTGCCGCCGACAATCAGGTGGTCATGGATCGTTATATTCAGCGCCGCGGCGGCGCTCGCGATTTCGGCGGTCATGTCGATATCGGCCTTGGACGGGGTGGTATCGCCGGAAGGGTGGTTATGCACCAGAATGAGTGCCGTCGCCCCCAGTTCCAACGCCCGTTTCACCACCTCGCGGGGGTAAACCGCCGTATGGTTGACAGTTCCGGACTGCTGGACCTCATCGGAAATCAGGTGGTTCTTGTGATTGAGAAACAGGATACGGAAATGCTCGATCGATCGCTCACCCATGGTGCCCTGACAATATTCAAGCAGAGCCTGCCAGGACCCGAGAACGTTGCGTTTCTCGATTTCGCTGCGCAGTAATTTCTCGCCCAGAGTTTCGGCAACCTTCAGGGTTGCGATTACGGCGTCGCCAACATTATCAATCTTTTTAAGGGCTTCGGGCTCGGCCTTCAGAACCCGTGACAGGCTACCGAATGTCTTGAGCAACAATTTCGCCAGCGGTTTTGTATCCCGACGTGGTGAGGCCGCGAACAGCAGCATTTCGAGAATCTCGTAATCTGCAAGGCTCCGGGCCCGGCGATCAGGACCCGTTCGCGCATCCGCTCCCGGTGGCCGAGCTTGTCCGCGCCCGACGGGACATCCTGCGGCCTTTCCTCAAATCCGGGCATGAAGCTTGGCGCGTCCAACTCGCGGAACGCCAAACTGGTCTTTCCCTTTTGCCGGTCAGACGGCATAGGGCGGAAAATCGAAGCCGCGGGGGGATTTGGTGAAAATTTCGTAGCCGGTGTCAGTGACGCCGAGGGAATGCTCGAACTGGGCGGTGAGGGAGCGGTCCTTGGTCACCGCCGTCCAGCCATCCTCCAGCACCTTGACCTGCCAAGTGCCGAGATTAATCATCGGCTCAATGGTGAAGATCATGCCGGCGCGAAGCTCAATGCCTTCCCCGGGCGTGCCGTAATGCACGATATTCGGAACATCGTGAAAAACCTGGCCGACCCCATGGCCGCAGAAATCCCGGACCACTGAGCAGCGCTTGCCTTCAGCGTAATTCTGGATGGCATAACCGATATCGCCGGTGGTTGCGCCCGGCTTGACCACATCGATCCCGCGCATCATGGCTTCATAGGTGATGTCGATCAGGCGGGCGGCCTTGACACTCGGCTTGCCGGCGATGAACATGCGGCTGGTGTCGCCGTGCCAGCCATCCACAATCGGCGTGACATCGATATTGACAATATCGCCCTTTTGCAGCTTTTTCGGCCCCGGAATGCCGTGACAAACCACATGATTGATCGAGGTGCAAATCGATTTCGGGAATCCCCGGTAATTGAGCGGCGCAGAGATGCCGCCGCGCTCGGCCACGAAATCATGGCAGAGCGTATTCAATTCATCCGTCGTGACGCCCGGCACCACATGTTCGGCAATCATGTCAAGGGTTTCGGCGGCGAGACGGCCTGCGGTGCGCATGCCCTCAAACCCTTCCGGACCATGAAGTTTTATGACCCCCGTGTTGCGATCGGCGGCGTTAATGGTGTTTTCGTATTTCATAATGGCTCTTCAGTTTTGTAAATTATACCCCATTTTATGGCGAAAACAAGTTAAGGAATAACTGTTCGGGGCATTCCAATGTTAATTTCACTGGTCGTTATGTGGCAGTCGTAGCATAAAATTTCAACTTCAGCATCGATGGCGGCGCGGAACGCGTCTGCATAGGCCGGATCGATATCCGCGGCAACCGAAAAACTGTCACAATCGCCCCGCTGGATGAGGAAAAACATGACGGCACGGTGTCCACCCCGCACCATATTCGCCAGTTCTTCCAGATGCTTGGTCCCCCGCAGAGTGACCGAATCAGGAAATTCGGCCAACGTTCCACCACGTTTCAAAGTCACATTTTTAACCTCGACATAGCAATCGGGGCGACCGTCTTCCCCAAGTAAAATATCGATGCGCGAATTGGCGCCGTATTTCACCTCGCGACGAAGGGTGTCATACCCATCAAGCTCGGGAATTTTACCGGTTTCAATGGCCTCGGTGACAATAGCATTGGGGAGCGCGGTATTGATGCCGACGAGATCACCACAAACATCCACCAGTTCCCAGCTATATTGCAGCTTGCGCTTGGGGTTATTGGCCGGAGAGAGCCAGACCGTCATTCCCGGATCCTTCAGCCCCAGCATCGAGCCCGGATTGGCGACATGCGCCGTCACGGTCTCGCCGGTTGCCAGTTCAATATCACACAGGAACCGTTTGTAGCGGCGTATCAGCCGACCCTTGATCAGGGGAAAGGGGAATTGCATATTGAACCCGTTGAAAAAAATCGACCCATCGCCGAAAATGTCTTAATACTAGCTGTAATCTGTTTATCGTGAAGACAACGGCAGAGGCAACCATTAGTCCAGAAAAACGGAAATTCCTGATGTCTGATACCCAAAATCCGCACCCCAAGATCGTTACCGCCGCCATTCTTGTTATCGGCGACGAGATTTTATCAGGCCGCACCCAGGATAAAAATATGGCCCATCTGGCGGAACGATTGACGGAAATTGGCGTGCAGCTTCGCGAGGCGCGGATCATTCCGGATATCGAGGCGGAAATCGTCGCCGCCGTTAACCAGCTCCGGTCAAAGTTTGATTATGTCTTCACGACCGGCGGCATCGGCCCGACCCATGATGATATCACCGCCGATTCAATCGCCGCGGCCTTCGGCGTCCACATCGATTATCACCCCGAGGCAATGAAGCTGCTGACCCGTCATTACCAGACCAGCGGGATCGAGTTTAATACCGCCCGCAAGCGCATGGCGCGCATCCCGGACGGTGCGAGCCTCATTAACAACCCGGTCAGCAAGGCGCCCGGTTTCCAGATCGAGAATGTTTTCGTCATGGCCGGGGTGCCGGTCATCATGCAGGCCATGTTCGAGGAGATCATCCCGCGACTGATTGGCGGCGCGAAGATGCTGAGCCGGACGATTGGCGCGGGCCTGCCAGAGGGACGCGTCGCCGAAAAACTCGGAATCCTGCAGAAAATCTATCCGACCGTCGCCATGGGCTCCTATCCCTATTTCAGGCAAGGAGAAGTCGGGACCAACCTCGTCCTGCGCTCTGTTGAGGCCGACCAACTCAACGCCGCCTTTGATCACCTGATGACGGAATTAACAAAGATGGGTGCCTCCGCTGTCGAGACCAGCTGAGATCGATGAAGCTATACCGTAGCCTGTCGCCACTCCCGGCCCATGCCGTCTTGTGCCGCGCAAAAAAGACAGGCAAGTGGCATTATCTCCTTGTTTCAAAACTGATGTTTGAGTAGGTTGCCCGAGGCCGCCCGCATGGTGAAATTGGTAAACACAGTAGACTTAAAATCTGCCGCTCGTAAGGGCTTCCCGGTTCAATTCCGGGTGCGGGCACCAATTTTTTATGTAATATACTGATTTTATTATGTTTTTACGTTCAACTTGTTTGAACATCTTTATAATCGCCTGCGCGAATGTAGGCTAGCTCGCGCAACAAGGTTGTGGTCGGGCGTAGCCCAAAGAAAATCGATCCAATCAGGAACAGCCACGTAGCGATATATGTCGTACTCCCATGGAAAAAGAGGAGGCTTCCCACAATGAAAAAAAGTGCGGCCGAGAAGTCAACGACTGTGTAGGCAAGCGTGTAGAACGCATAGATTTTTTTGTGCCTGTCGCTTTTTGTATGATTGTCTGCATTAAAAAGCTTCATGATTGATCTCCCTGTGCCAATCTAGGTAAAAGGGTCCTTGTACCCGCCACGGTCGTCATCCAGAGGGCAAGAAGTGTTACGCCCTTTAATCTCATAATGATGACCCGTACTGTTTGGCTCATTTACAGAAACCTTTTGACCTGTTCTCAACCATAAGCCTTGCCTATTGATATAATTTGATTCAACATTTTACAGATCATCAGTTCGACCTTGCAGCCTCTCTTGAATCATACGAAGCAGATGACATATTATCCTTCATAGTGATTTTAGCGTATTCTACGTTACTTATATAAAACAAATATTTAGTTCAGCTACGAGTAGCCATGTATATTACAATCGGTGCCGAATACAGGCCCTCTTTTTCGAATTGCCGGCTTACGGTCAGTTGGGCCGGTAATCTTGGGGTTATTTGCCCGAAAGTCACCTGCCAGCACCGCGCCTAATGCGCACTTAAATATCAGCCTTTCATAGCCTGATGATATGCCAAAATCATAATAAATGTTGCTTTTTGCTATTTTTTGTCAATGTTTAGATAGGACTAGTCTTTAAGGATTGGGAATTGTTGTTTTATCGAATGGTCGGGGCGAGCCTCGGTCTTGTCCTTATCTGTCTCACCATCCCGCCCGGAATTGCGGCGGATCAGGTCACGCGTGCCCGTTCCCTGATTAATGCCGTCGCCGACCATGCCGATAGCATTTTGTCCGAAGAGACCACGCCGCTGGAAGTACGGGAAAGAAAACTATATTCCCTGATCGCCAACAATTTCCACTTTGGCTATATCACTGAGTTCGTCGTTGGCCCGACGTGGGGCACAGTGCCGGATAAGCAGCGGACTGAATTTACCGGCCTGTTTAAGGATTTTTTCATCCGCTCCTACGGCGCCGAATTCGGCGGCTATCCCGGCGACACCTTTATCATCGTCTCCGTCTCGGAAAAAGGCGGTCTGGATAGCTTCGTCCACAGTCGGCTGCTCCGGCGCGGCCGCCCAGCGGACTCCATTCTTTGGCGTGTCCGCGAGTTCGAGCACAGGCCATTTATCATTGACCTGATCATCAACGGGACGAGTGTCGCCCTGACGCATCATCAGGATTTCCGCGAGATATTACAGAATGAGGGCATTGACCGGCTCATCACCCTGTTCAAGATCCGGCAGGAGCGCTTGTCGGCCGAGGCAGGCGGAACCGGAGACGGGGCAAGCCGTTACCGGCAGGGCGAATTCACCGAAGCTTTCGCGATATGGGAGAGATTGGCGCAGGACGGAAATGTCCAGGCGGCGTTCAATCTTTCCGTGATGTATACAGATGGACGTGGTGTGACGCCGGACGCAACGCGGGCAAAATACTGGAACGACCGCGCGCTCAATTCCGGCTATCCGCCGGCCCTGCATAATCAGGCGCTACGTCTGCTGGAGAATGGAGACGGGGCAAAGGCGCGCCAGCTTCTGCAACAAGTGGGCGCAAAAAACTTCCCCGCGTCCTGGCACACACTCGGAAAAATATATGAATATGGGATCGGTGTGCCCGAAGATCCCGGGAAGGCCTTTCATTGCATCGAGATGGCCGCAACTGCAGGCTTCGCCCGCGCACAGTACAGTCTTGGCAAATATTACCGGGACGGTTACGGCGTGAAGCGGGATGAAATGGCAGCGACAAAATGGTTTAAATCCTCTGCCATGCTCGGCTATGGCGAGGCGCAGGATAAAATGGCCATTCGCTATGCCACAGGGCAGGGGGTTCCGAAAGATAATATTGAGGGGCTGAAATGGGCGATCCTCGCCAAGCGCGAAGGCGTCGAGGCCTCTTCCGAAAAAGAACTGTTTCTGCGCAGCCAGATGTCTGTTGCGGATGCCGAGAAAGCGGAAAATCTCGCCCGGGATTTCGAACTACAGTAGGTCAGCGGCAATTTATTATATCGGGCGAGATAATGCTGACTTTACGTCAGCCGTCAGCGCGCCTCCTCACCAAAGCATGCAGATTTCCGAGAAAATATAGAAAATAATCCAGTACTCTGGATGCAAATGGTGAGCCCGACAGGATTCGAACCTGTGACCCGCTGATTAAAAGTCAGCTGCTCTACCAACTGAGCTACCGGCCCCACGAGCCGCGTGATTAGGCAAGCCCGCCCGTAGGGTCAAGGGCAAAAACGTGCGGCTCTGGCAAAACCGGGCCGCTGGGCGTATACGCCGGGGAATGAAGGATAACGCAGATGCATCCGGCCTGCCGTTCATGAAAATGCATGGCGCGGGCAACGACTTTGTGGTGATCGACCGGCGTGGGCGCGGGGCGATGATCACGGCCTGGCTCGCGCGGGCGCTGGGCGACCGGAACCGTGGCGTCGGCTTTGACCAGTTGGCCGAGATTACGGATAGCTTGGATACCGACTTTGGTCTGGTGTTCTGGAACAGCGACGGCAGTCAGGCCGAAGCCTGCGGCAATGCCACCCGTTGCGTGGCTGACCATATGATGCGTGACTTGGGGCTGGATCAGGTCAGCCTGACCACCGCCCGGGGCATTCTTTTGGCCAGACGGCTGGATGATGGCAAAGTCTGGGTCAACATGGGCCCGCCGCAACTGGACTGGCGCGAGGTTCCCTTGGCGCGGGAAGTGGAAACCCTGCACTTGCCCTTGACGGGCGATCCAGTGGCCGTTGGCATGGGCAATCCGCATTGCGTCCGCTTT
>NZ_JBDNHC010000077.1:0-3846 GCF_041689005.1 Sneathiella sp. | reverse complement strand
ACGGCTATGGGGGCTACGGCGTGTATTACAATCGCTACAAGGAATACTATCAAAGCTAGTTGTGAACGACGCTGGTGACCGGAAGAGGTGCACGTAGTATCGGGCATCTGATCGTTTCAGGGCGGACTAAAAGAAGCGCATCAGGCGCTACGCTCTGGTCGACGCGACACGCCTGTTGCCCAGGCCTTGAGGTAAACCAGGCCGGTATTCAGGATCGCGACTGCCTCACGGACCCGATCCGGAGGCGCCTGATCCGGTCGTGCCGATGGCACCACTTCCCTATATCAGGAAAGTCTTCGTCGCGCGCACTTATGCGTAAATCCAGATTTCGCCCAGGGCTTTACTTTAGGGCTTTAGATCGCAGAGAATTCTTCAGTTTTCGCTGACGTTATCGTCAAGCTCGTCATCCGCGTTACCATCCGTGCCGTTGTTGTTGTTCTGATTTTCGGCAAAGGTGTTTGCTGCAGCCGCATTGATTCGAGCCGTCGCCCCGGCGGTTTTTGCCCGCGCGACAATTGTTGTGACGTTTACCTGATTGGCCGCGGATTCGAGCGTTGTCGCATCCGCGTTCGTCGCCGCCGCGACCGCAGCAGCAAGGTCCGCCACGGTCGCAGTGGCCGCCCCGACGGTCGTTGCCACTGCCGCTACAATCGAGGCGCTCGCGCCCGGCTTCTTCCTCGCCACCGCCGTCGCAATGTCGGACGCCTGCGATGGCGCAACTTCGGATACGGCCGCTGCGATGGCCGCTGCCTCGTCTTCAGACGCCACTTCGGCTGCCGCAGCCGCGATATCGACAGCACTGGCCGGTACGGTGGCAGCAAGTGATGCGGCGATCTCTGCAGCCGCCCCCGGATTGGCGGCGGCAGCCGCGTTCATAAGGTCGACCGCAGCCGCAGGATTGAGGGCCGCAAGACGGGCAGCCGTTGCAGCAAGCGTGGCACCATCCGTGCCCGCAGCCGACATCGCCGACTGTTCGGCAGCCGTCAACTCGGCCTTTGCGTCGTCCGGAGCGACCAGAAAAACCGCCAGCATGAGCACAATCAATCTCGAGAATGCGATAGGCAGCAATGGGCGCATCTCTCTCTCCTGCGTAATAGTTATTTTCTGAACGTCATATAGACATCGGCGACCACAGATAGCAACCGAGAGCCGCGACATAAACGGGATCGGCATGATTCTGCTTCATTGATCATGCCGGACTTTGGTCGCGGCGGTCAGGCGCGTCGCACAGCGATCCCAGAGGTGAGGCAAGCGGCACGCCAGGAGACGTCGATGGCGCCGGCTGCACGTCGCACCAAGCATCGTTCGTGCTCCGCCTGCCGCGGAATTCCGAGGGTCCGGCCCCGGAGGCACAGCCCCACCGCCACGACCGGGACATGGCCCTTCCGACGGCTTCATACGGCACCCGACAGCCGCCGTACCCAAAGAGGCGGATCCGAACGTCCAGGGGTAAACCGGGCGAACATCTCGACAACCCCACGCTTTTTGCGGCATAGGAACTTGAGGGGATCAGGACGGGGCGCAATCCCCGGGCTTAAGGAAGCGACAGCATGAGGGCTCTTTCGAGTGCCGCAGGCCACCGGGTCTATCAGCTCCTGAGCAGCGGTTTGTTTCAGTTCGTCGTGGGAACAGTGGTTGTTGCGCTGCTGCCGGCCGTTCTGAGATGGCCCGACGAAGCCGTAGTGAGATTGGCAGAGCAGGTTTTTGACGCGTCCATTCCCGGCAGCGCGTTAAGTTTCACGGTCGGCCTTGTTATCGTTCGTCAGTTTGTTTTGTTTCCGTACACCCAAGGTTTTGTCTATATAGTTCCTGTTTTTATTATAACTTTTGGATTTATGGTTATACTATTTTTCTTTGTTCGCATTGATTATTCGAGATATCAGTTAATATGCAGTTTTATTTTCTCGATCGCGTGGGGTTTTTTCTTTGTTTACTGCTTCAGCAGAACGAGGCGGCTTCGCCTTGCCCTCGTTCCCTTTGGAAACACGACCTGGCTGACACCCATGCCGGCACTGGAGCCGGTCAAACTTGACGCACCGCATATAGAACCTGGCGAGTACGACGCCATCGTTGCCGACCTGAGAGCGGACATGCCCCCGCAGTGGGAGCGGTTTCTCGCGCAATGCGCCCTTCAGAGTGTTCCGGTGTTCCACGTCAAATACGTCGCGGAGTGGCTGACCGGCCGGGTTCATATCGAGCATCTCTGGGAGAACCAGTTTGGTTCGCTCCATCTCCCCCGTTTGTTCGAAGTGCTCAAACGCACCAGTGACATAGCAGCCATCGTCTTGACTGCTCCCATCGTGGTTCCGTTGTTGCTCGTGATCGTTTGCTGCGTGAAACTCGACAGCTCGGGTCCCGCACTTTTTATTCAGGACCGCATCGGTTTTCGCGGAAAGAAGTTCCGCATGGTCAAATTCCGGACCATGCGGGTTGGTCACAACGGCGCACATTACACCTCACCGAACGACGAGAGGATCACCAGGGCAGGTGTCTTCCTGCGGCGCTATCGTCTTGATGAGCTGCCTCAGGTGATGAACGTCCTGCGCGGTGAAATGAGTTGGATCGGCCCCCGCCCGGAAGCCGTCGAACTGGCCCGGTTGTATGAGCGCGAGATTCCGTTCTATGCCTACCACCATATCGTACGGCCCGGCATCACCGGCTGGGCGCAGGTGAATCAAGGCCAGACGATCGACGTCGATCAGGTCAGCGAGAAGCTCCAGTACGATTTCTTCTACATCAAGAATTTCTCGCTGTGGCTGGATCTGCTGATCGCCTGCAAAACCGTGCGCACCCTGGCGACCGGCTACGGAGCGCACTGACTGCGATCGCTTCGGTCGGCCGCACCATGGCCGTGGCGCCCGCCTGCCATGCTCGGCGACGCTTCGAAACATGCCCAGTAGCGGCGACAGCATGAACCGGACAGCCGGCACGGCACGCAGCCAGCAACGGCATGCAGAACCCCAATTCCGCATGCGATGACCCGGAACGAAGTCCGGGAGGACCAACCCTTTGCCTGTGTTAGCCTCCGGCCATGGCTGACGCATTGGACAATCCGGTTTCGGCGCTGCGGGAGCTTCTTCGCCGATCCGAATGCATCAAGGCATTCGATCTTGCCCGCTCCGGCGTGGCACGCGACCCCCAGAGCCTGCCACTCCGCCATGGCGGGGTCCTTGCCCTGGCGCGCATGGGCGCCATCGAGCAGGCACGCCGGATGTATGCCGAATGGGGCCTCGACTCAGTCACCGACGATGAAGATGTCCTGGCGCTGAAAGGCCGACTGCTCAAGGACGAGGCCCTGCAGCTTGATGGCGAGGAACGGCGCCGCGGCCTCCATGCCGCGGCGGCGGCCTACCGCCGGGCATTCGAAGCCTCAGGCGGCTACTTCTCCGCCATCAACGTGGCCAGTCTCAGCCATCTTGCCGGCGATCACATGGCCGCCGGCAGATGGGCGGACGAGGCCTCACGTCTGGCCGCGGGCGAGGTCAGCTACTACGGGCGCGCGACCATGGCCGAGGCCGCGATTCTGCTCGGCGACCTGCCGGCAGCAAGGCAACACCTGCAGGAAGCCGTCGCCCGGGACGGTGCGAGCCTGGACGCCAAGGCGACGACACGGCGCCAGCTACGCATGCTTCTGGCCAACGAAGATGCAAGCCAGCGCATCCTCAAGCCTCTGGAGCCGCCCGCCGTCGCGCATTTCTGCGGCCACCGGCTTTCGCCCGAGGAACCCGGCGCCCGCTTCCCTCCCAGCAGGGAGACCGAGGTCGCCGCCGAGGTCAGCCGTCTGATAGACGGGCACGACATCCGGTTTGCAGTCGGATCCCTGGCCTCGGGCGCCGACATCATCGT
>NZ_JBDNHC010000076.1:0-5968 GCF_041689005.1 Sneathiella sp. | reverse complement strand
CCGGCTTCGTTATTGACAAGAATGGCACCGATAAGGTCCTGCTCCGCCTCGATATTATGGGGGGCGGTGCGATAGGCGGGGGTGTCGCCCTCGTCGCCGGAGCGGCCTTCATTGAGCTTTACGGTTTCCATGGCGTGATCGTAGCATAGTTTGGCGGAGGATAAATAGCGTGGCGAACGATAAAGATTATCGGGCAGAATTTATTTGGGGATAAAATCCGTGCACAGCCTGTGAACTTCGGGGATAACATTAGCCAGGCATATAAAAAAGCGGCGCCGGAGAACCGGCACCGCCTTTATGGGAGAAGGATAAAGCGCGTGGGATTTACGCGTGGTCTTTATCGGTATCTTCGCTGTCGTCCGAACGGCCTTCCGTGGCTGGCCGCAACTCGTCCATATCAACTTCGGCGGTCGATTCAAAGACATTGACCACGGATTCGTCACGTTCGTTAAGGGCGGCTTCGGCGGCCTCCTCGACGGACTCGCCGCGGGCCTGAATCTCGGCTTCTTCCTTGGAGCGGGCGATATTGACAACAACATCAACCGTTACTTCCGGGTGGAGGCGCGCCTTCACGTCGTGCAGGCCAAGAGTTTTGAGAACCTTGTCGAGAATGATCTGTTTGCGGCTGACGGTAAAGCCTGCCTCGGTGACCGCTTTCGCGATATCCTGAGTGCTGACCGAGCCGTAAAGCTGCTGGGAATCGCTGGCGGCGCGGATCAGGATGACGGTGACGCCATCGAGCTTCTCGCCGACTTTCGCGGCTTCGTCGCGGCGCTTGAGGTTTTCCGCCTCAAGCTGGGCGCGCTGGGCTTCGAACAGTCCCAGGTTTTCCTTGCTGGCGCGCAGGGCCTTGTTCTGCGGCAACAGGTAGTTGCGGGCGTACCCGTTTTTGACAGAGACGACATCGCCCATCTGCCCGAGTCTCTCAATTCGTTCCAGTAAAACTACTTCCATCAGTCATCCTCCTCGCGGGTGGGGGGGGCAAAGCGACGCCTGAACCCGACCCAGTTTTCCATCAATCCCAGTATCGTTATCACCACAACCAGCCATAACGTTACAATTAATACTGCGTAAATCGCCCCCAATATGAAGGGGCGGCCGTTCCATCTGCGACTGACCACATGAATAACCGCCATCCCTTGCAGGAAGAACACGGTTTCCAGCGTGATCACTATCGCCCCCACTACGGGCCAGTGACCGTCGAGTATAATACTCAGGACCACCGCCGCCGTGAAGGCAAGAGCCAGCCATACCGGCAGCTCCATCTTCGTCAATTCGGGTGTCGGCCTTATATTCCGGTTGAAGCGGACCAGCACCCCTTGCGCAAGGCTGCCGCTCAACAGGATAAACAGGCCCCACATCGGACCGAGAAACTGCGGCATCATCGCCACGAAATCGCTCCCGGTCAGTGCGGAGTTGACACCCCTTATTTCTTTCAGTTGCACCATCATCTGGTCAAAAGCCGAGACCAGCGCCTGTCGCAACCCCTCATCCCAGTTCAGCATCACCATCGCGGCGACCGTCAGGGCAATACATATACCGGCCCACCACATCATCAGATATTCGGTTGGATACCAGAATATCTGCCCGTCCGCTTCCCGCTTCAGCAACGCCTGACGGACGAGAATGACGACCGGGACGCCGGAAATTCCGGCATAGGTCAACCCGAACACCGGATCAAGGAGCACGGCTGCGACCACAGCCCCGCTCACCACCGATATCGCGGCACTCCGGACACCGAACCCAAGGCCCGACACAAACAGCGGGACCAGAGACAATGTCCATAAGGCGAGAGACTGAAACGCCATGCCGTACGTTGCCATCCCGGAATTTCCAACGACGGAAATCGACAGCAGCAGCGTGCTTAAGATGCCAAGCGCAACGGCAACGAGTAGTTCCTTGGCCATGGTCAGTCTACTACCGGGCGGCGAAACAGCCGCTGCCCGGACTTTCTATCGTACGAGGAACGGCAGTAACGCCAGGTTTCTTGCGCGTTTGATTGCTTTTGCCAGTTCCCGCTGCTTCTTCGCCGAGACCGCGGTAATGCGGCTTGGCATGATCTTGCCCCGCTCCGAGACATAGCGCTGCAGGAGTTTGACATCCTTGTAATCGATTTTCGGGGCGCCTTCGCCTGTAAACGGACAGGTCTTGCGGCGACGGAAAAACGGGCGACGTTGTGCATCAGCCATTATGCGTCTCCTTCTGCGGTCGCTTTTTCAGCGGTAGCGGGTTCATCGGTGCTTTTTTCGTCGGCAGTCTTGGTCTCGGTGTCTGCCGTAGCAGGCTTGTCATCGCTGTCGTCATCGCGGTCACGGCGACCGCCGGGACGGGCGCTGCGGCTCTGCAGCATGACGGAATCATTCGGGTCAAGCTCTTCAACCTTGATCGTCATGTGACGCAGGATGTCTTCATGCAGGCTGAGATTGCGTTCCATTTCCTTGACGGCCGGTGCCGGAGCATCGATATTCAACAGGACGTAATGACCCTTGCGGTTTTTCTTGATTTTATAGGCAAGATTGCGAAGGCCCCAGTTTTCAACCTTGGCGACTTCGCCGCCGCCGCTAGTGATAAAACCGGACATATGCTCGGTCAGGGTTTCCACCTGCTGGGTGGAGATGTCCTGACGTGCAATAATAACTGTCTCGTAAAGAGGCATATATAAAGCTCCTTATGGCTCTTGGATGCTTGGAGTTACCCTATGTAACCAACCAGGCTTAGCCGACCTCCGTCGGCAAGGAGTATTGAGGCGGCGGACTATACAGATTTTACGGCCTTATGCAAGTGGGCTTGACAGGAATTTTTGCTGCAATATACCCATGGCGTGACCATAACAAGGATCGGACCCAATTAATGACACGTGCATTCATTTTTCCAGGACAGGGCAGCCAGGCTGTCGGCATGGGGCAGGAGCTGGCGAAAAGCCATTCCGTCGCCCGCGAGGTTTTTCAGGAAGTGGACGATGCGCTCGGCCAGAATCTCAGCCGCCTGATGTTTGAAGGCCCGATTGAGGAACTAACCCTCACCGAAAATGCGCAACCCGCCCTTATGGCGGCGAGCCTGGCCGTGGTCCGCGTTCTTGAAAAGGACGGCAACATGGATTTTGCCAAGACCGCCCGCTTTGTCGCCGGCCATTCGCTCGGTGAATATTCGGCGCTGACGGCGGCGGGAGCGCTGGATCTCGCCGATGCGGCGCGACTTCTGAAGGCGCGCGGCCTTGCCATGCAGGAGGCGGTACCGGTTGGCATTGGCGCGATGGCAGCGCTTCTCGGGCTCGATATCGGCCCGGTCGAGGAACTGGTCGCTGAGGCACAGGCAAAATCCGTCGATGGCGGGATCTGCGTTGTTGCCAACGACAATGCTGATGGCCAGGTGGTTCTGAGTGGTCACAAGGAGGCGGTCGAGGCGGCCATCGAGGTTGCCAAGGAGAAAGGCGTGAAAAAGGCGATGCTGCTGCCGGTCAGCGCCCCGTTCCATTGCCCGCTCATGCAGCCCGCCGCCGATGTCATGGCGGAGAAGTTGACCGAGGTTGTGATAGCCCCGCCGCGCGTGCCGCTGGTCGCTAATGTCACGGCATCGGAGGTGAGCGATCCCGATAGCATCCGCCGCCTGCTGGTCGAGCAGGTAACCGGGCGGGTGCGCTGGCGTGAATGCGTTCTCTATATGGGGGAGCAAGGGGTCACCGAGCTGGTTGAGCTGGGCACCGGCAAGATTCTCACCGGCATGGTGCGGCGGATCAATCGCGAGATGACCGGCTCCGCCGTTCAGGGCTCACAGGATATCGAGGCCTTTCTCGCCAGCTTGTAGGCGCGCGGGAATGACTTGATAAACAGGATAACAAATGAGGGATAACATGTTTGATCTAACTGGTAAATTCGCACTGGTCACTGGCGCCTCGGGCGGGCTGGGGGCGGCCATTGCCCGCGATTTGCACGGGCGCGGCGCCACCGTCGCCCTCTCCGGCACCCGTGAGGATGCCCTGAAAGAGGTCGCCGCCGAGCTCGGTGATCGGGTCCATGTCCTGCCCTGTAATCTCTCCGATCCGGCGGCGGTGGCTGAACTGATCAAGCAGGCCGAGGCGGCCATGGGGCAGGTGGATATTCTCGTCAATAACGCCGGACTGACCCGTGACGGCCTTGCCATGCGCATGAAGGACGAGGACTGGGACCTGGTCATGGATGTCAACCTGAAGGCGGCGTTCCAGCTGTCGCGTAATGTACTGCGCGGCATGATGAAGCGGCGCTTTGGCCGGATTATCGGCATCACCTCCATCGTTGGCGTCACCGGCAATCCGGGCCAGATGAATTACGCCGCGTCGAAGGCGGGCATGATCGGCATGTCTAAATCGCTGGCGCAGGAAGTGGCAAGCCGCGGCATCACGGTCAATTGCATCGCCCCCGGCTTTATCGAGACCGCGATGACGGATGCGCTGCCCGACGCCCAGAAGGAGGCGCTGCTGACGGGGGTGCCGATTGGCAAGCTCGGGCGTCCGGCGGATATCTCGGCGGCGGTTGTCTATCTTGCCTCTGACGAGGCGGCCTATGTGACCGGGCAGACGCTGCATGTGAACGGCGGCATGGCGATGATATGACGGCCGCTTGCCGGCCATAGTGATGGATAAATTCACTTCGCTACGAGGTTTCCTTTGCAACCGGATTAAAGTATGTTAGGAAACCGCACCAATTTGACCTCCGTTGGTGCTTGAATTTTCGGGACCGTGGGGGTAAGGAATGAGTTATACAAATTTAACTGTCGGATTGTCTAAGGATACAGCTATGAGTGATACCGCAGAACGCGTTAAGAAAATTGTTGTTGAACATCTCGGGGTAGACGAGGGAAAAGTTACGGACGAAGCAAGTTTCATCGATGATCTGGGCGCGGACAGCCTGGATACGGTTGAGCTCGTTATGGCATTCGAGGAAGAATTCGGTATCGAGATTCCCGATGATGCCGCAGAAAAGATCCTGACAGTGAAAGACGCGATCACGCATATCGAAGCTGCGTGATCGATAAGGAACGGCGATAGGCCTCAGATTTCTCCTGAACACTTTCGATAGGTTTTAGCATGCGACGTGTGGTTGTTACCGGACTGGGCTTGGTAACCCCCTTGGCAAATGGTGTTGCCCCGACCTGGAAGAAGCTGATAAACGGCGAATCCGGGGCGGGCCTGTTGACCAAAATCAACACCGACGACCTGCCGGTCCGTTACGGCTGTGAAGTGCCGATCAACCCGGATCATCCGAACGCCTTCATCGCCGATAATTACCTGGAGCCCAAGGAACAGCGCAAAGTCGATGACTTCATCCTTTTCGGTATTGCCGCGGCGGATGAGGCAGTCAAGGACAGCGGCTGGGTGCCACAAACCGAGGAAGAGGCCTGCCGCACCGGGGTCACTATCGGCTCCGGCATCGGTGGCCTCCCGTCGATCGAGGAATATGCCATCATCCTGCATGAGCGGGGCCCGCGCCGGGTCAGCCCGTTCTTTATTCCGGGCGCGCTGATCAATCTTTGCTCCGGCCAGGTCTCTATCCGCCACGGATTCAAAGGACCGAACCATGCGGTGGTCACCGCCTGTTCCTCCGGCGCCCATGCTATCGGCGATGCGGCGCGGATGATCGCCGATGACGATGCTGACGTGATGGTCGCGGGCGGCGCGGAAGCAGCGATCTGCCGTCTCGGCATCTCCGGGTTCGCCGCCGCCAAGGCGCTGTCCAAGGGTTACCACGACGCGCCGGAAACGGCCTCGCGTCCCTATGACAAGGGCCGCGACGGCTTCGTCATGGGCGAGGGGGCGGGCATTGTCGTTCTTGAAGAATATGAACATGCGAAAAAGCGCGGCGCCAAGATCTATGCCGAAGTCGTCGGCTATGGCCTCTCCGGCGATGCCTATCATATTACGGCTCCGGCCAGCGATGGTGACGGCGGGTTCCGCGCCATGCAGATGGCGCTCAAGAAATCCGGGCTGAACCCT
>NZ_JBDNHC010000075.1:0-3310 GCF_041689005.1 Sneathiella sp. | reverse complement strand
ATCGATAGCCGACACACGCTTCGTTTCCAGACTACTCATCGATCACCAAGGGGATATTTTCCAACAGACTTAAAGGTTTGCGCTACCGCACTAATCAAGAAGTCCGAAATCACTCGCAATGCATGGACTGAATAGAAGAGGAACTCCAGCTGCTGAGCGACACGTGGAATCATGCACACGATACCTTCCGAAAGATCAAATCTGACCATCGTTGTCTGTAAGCTTGATATAGCTTTAAGTGCTCTAAACTGAGCTATGATACGAGTATCTGACATTTTGAGTATGCTGATCTAATCGATTTCCGACGTTTTCGACAAAGATAATTCGTCACAATCACCGAGACCGTGCGACTCTGTATATCAAAAATTCATTAAATAATTCCGCTCGGACCTGCAAGGTTAAGATCTTTTAATTCTCGATAGTTCAAAATCCTATTTGAGTCTGAAATTATCCAGCGCCTCTCTTATTTCGCTACGAAACCGGGACCACGTCCTCTTTGCGGCTTCCTTCTGACACGCCCGTCCCATCGCTGAAACTTCGGAGGGATTAGCCAAAAACCAGCGGATCTTTCGGACCAAGAAATCCACATCGCGTATTGGCCCGACAAATCCGGTCCGCCCTTCCTCCAGCAAATCCGGGCCTGCCGTATTTGTTGTGGTGATGACCGGTAATCCAACTGACATTGCTTCAAGGATCACATGAGCGAATGACTCTACCAACGACGGAAAGATAAAAACGTCAGCCTCCTGCAATTCCTGCACCAATTCCTCACGCGACGCATTCCAAACCAAACGGAAAGGGACATCGGAAAAGGTGTCGAGCAGCACATCGTCGCGCGCGCCCCGCCCAACCAAAACCAATTCCACCTGTTTTCCACGCAACTGCCGGACGGCCTCGAGCAGATAGCTCAATCCTTTTCTTTGCACAATTGAGCCGACAAATATTAGCCGCAGTGAATAGCTTGTATTCTGGTTATCAAAGCTTTTCGGGTAAAACGATCCCGAATCAATCCCGTAGGGGACCACAACAATACGATCCGAGTTAACCCCGGCTTCAACTAACGTCTGTTTCGCAAACGAACTCGGCGTGATCACATGGTTGGCACAGAGTGCCTCTCTAGACAGGCGTTCTAACGTGACTGCAGGGAAATTGAGTTCATTTTCAAGGGACAAAGATCCTTCAGAAGCAGGACAATGTTGGAGCTCCTCCAGCAGAATCCTTCTAACTGCCGCCGGATGCGGATGAACCTGGAAGATAATCTTCTGCAGGTTCGCCGGCATCTGCTCAAAAACATAGGAAGCATAGTAACTGTAGGCTACAACCGGTAGGTGGTGCCCTGTAGCCATCCGACCGCAAGCCCGACCGAGTGCCGCATCCTTCCAACGCACAAATCGAGTGGAGGGGAGCGCCCGGTTCAGGAGGCTGGCCATCAGCGCAAGCCACGAAATCTGCACCCGGTAAGCAGGTAGCTCGGCATGCACCCGGCTACTGCTACGCTCCCTCCCGGCAATTAGGGCGGCGAGCCTTTGCATCCATACTGGCATCGCCGGCAAATAGAGCTCATTGATCAGCCTATGCAGACGACCCGTTTCCTGTAGCGCCAAGGCAACCTGATAATGGTCTCGGGAGCCGGCAACAACCACGAGGTAACGCTCCCTTTCGGGAACTTGCACTGGTATCAATAACAAAGAGGACATCGTATTGGGATTCACGGAGAAATTGGGTCGAAGGTTTCAAACAAACTAGAACTTCTGACCTGACTATATTCTGTGCGTCAAGAACACGATACGAACAGCGACGACAAAAGGGCGATTCGCATGGGCAGATCTGTTAATGCGCTAAGGATGTCTCGCCGTCTTCTCCGATCCTGTTCTATCGAAACTCTACCACCTGCAATCGACACGATCCGGAGGTGCTTCAGCCAGCTAGTTCGAATATTAAGCAAAAGCAATGTTGTCGGTCCGCAAAAGAAAGGTATCCTATAGTATCACGTTCTCGACGGGGACGCAGAACCATCTAGGTTACTACAGCAATCAATGTATGATTCCGTACTATCAGATTCAAAGGATTTCATGTGTTTATTTTATTTTCAGTCTATGGAAATATTATTTTTCCAGGAAGTTGCAACGTTTTCACCAAACGCCTCGCCCGCACCCAAGAGCGGAAGATAAGAACGGGTAAAAGCGGCATCTGCCAAAGAGGAACAGCCGTAATCGCTCCCCACGCTGGTTTAATATCAGCACAAATCAGGCCATAGGTCGCCACCTTTGCTGCCGCGTCACCAACTGTCTTGAGCTGAAGTCGCAATTCCCCCCACCAGCCCAAATTTAGTATACGTCCCTCTGTAGCCAGAAACTCACGGCCAAATATCCGCCACTCATAAACCGACTTGCTACCCTTAAGCTGCGTTGCCGTTACTGAGTCATTTTGTACACGATTCACACACAAATTAGCAGGAATGTAAAGGTAGTCATAATGGCAGCACAATTTCATATATAAGAAAATATCAAGATGGCCAAAGCGATTATCATACGCATGCCCTTCTTGAAACACGCGGTTACTCAATGTAGCAGTCACAATACCCGGCAATGGTATTTTGCTTTCACCCCTAATAAGCGCAACGATATACCTCTTTCTTAAGAGCAATACAGAATCTCCATTCTTAAGGCTAAGCCCCCTTCGCTCTACGTTTCCGAAAAGCTTGTCCTCACCGGTTCCGATAAGACCAACCTGTTTCCGCTCACTCTCGGTTAACGCCCCCAATTCCATGACGATCTTTTCCAGGCAGTCCCCGCGGAGCAAGTCATCATGCGCCAGCATCTTAATCCATCGTCCATGGGCCATTCTGCAAACTCGGTTCCAATTGTCTCCCATGGGGATCAGTTTCTCCGTTCTACTAAATCGGACTCGTTTGTCTTTCTGAACATACTCATTCAAAATAGAAAGTGTCTCGTCCGAAGAAGCATTTTCAGAAATACAGATTTCAAAATCATCATATGATTGCTGCAACGCACTATCCAATGCCGCCCGAAGATAATGGGCTCCGTTTCGAACCGGAATTGCAATACTAAACATTGGATCTAATCGTTTCATATTATATATTACTATTTCATTTCGATCAAACACCTACAGCTAACGGTGCCTGTGATATTGGAGAGGATTCAAGCATACGACGATATAAAGAGATATAATCGTCAACCTCACGTTCAAGCGTAAACGTACCTGAGACTCGTGCACGACCGACGACACCCAAATTTTCAATCCGATCCGGAGCCATGAAAAGATGTTCAAGTGCATCTGCCCAAAGTTT
>NZ_JBDNHC010000074.1:0-204587 GCF_041689005.1 Sneathiella sp. | reverse complement strand
GCTCAAGCAGGATTTTCCGTCCCTTTTCATGGCGGATATCGAGGGAAATGGACTGTTTGTTCCGGTTGGTGCCGGAAAAATAGGCGGATATTCCATCGTCATTATAGGGCGGGCCCCAGCCCCGGGTCTCATCCCCCTGGGGGGGCTCGACCTTGATCACTTCCGCCCCGTGATCGGAGAGGATCTGCGTGCAGAAGGGACCGCCCAGAACGCGGGAAAGATCGATAACTTTTAATCCGGATAATGCACCTTTACTCGACATGTCTGTCCTTCGTTTTATTATGGTTATGCGGGTGTTTATTTTATCGACCTGTTTGCCGATGTCACTGTAAATATGGTTTCGGCAAAATTTGGATAGACTTCGGCCAGCTTGAGTTTAACAGTCTCATTCAGCAATTCAAGCAGCGCAGGATCGGGCGTGGCTGTCAGCGGAACATCCGGGGTATAGTCAAATCTGAACCCCGTATTGTCGAGGATATCCTCAAGCGAGCTTGTCGGATGGACGGAAACGAGTTGAAAGCGTTTCCGGTCCCGGTCGAACCGGAAGAAGCCCTTGCCGGTCACCAGACCGAACGGGCCGCCCTTGCGGTAAATATTATCTGCGGACGTGCCGGGCGCACTAATGAAATCAACCTTTTCAACCAGCGTCCGCCGTGAATGCTCCTCGCGAAAGAGAATGACTTTCGGGATCAGGTAATAGAGATAGGCGGAGCCAAACGTGCCCGGCCAGCGGGGCTGGGAACGAGGATAATCACCAAGCCCCATCAGATTAATGTTGGCCTCGCCGTCGATCTGTCCACCGCCAAGAAAGAACGCGTCAATTCGCCCTTGCGCCGCGCAGTCAAACAACTCTCCGCCGCCGCCGGTGAAGAAGTTATTGGCGACCGATCCCAGAATATTTACATGCCGGGGGCTGCCCCAGGCGGCATTTGCCAGCAGTGCGGCCGCGCCGGGAATGGGAGAGGCGGCCCCAACCGCCACATGATTGCATCCTTTAAGCAGTCCGGCAATCAGGCAGATCAGGGCTTTCTGGTTATCAGCAACGGTCATGCGGGCAGGCTTTCGCCAAAGACATATTGGTCGAGATACGCGGCAAAGCCGTCATCGGTTTTTGCCGCGTTCACATAGAGTTTCAGATGGGCATCATCCGCCGCCGCGCCCTCCCAGAAGGAAAGCGGCCAGCTGCCGTTTTCAAACTGGCAGATCTTGCCGACATAGAGCGCGGGCAGGACCCCGGCGGCCATTTCCTCGCTGTCAAAGAGGTTACGGTCAGTGATCCGGCTGACAGTCACGAAACTTGTCTTGGAGGCTTGCGCCATATTGACCAGCTCGCGCTTGCGACCGAGCCAGACATTCCCGTCCCGATCCGCGAGCGGGGCGTGAAACAGGGCAATATCGGGCTGGATTGCCGGAATGGCGACGATTGGGTCATCCTCGTTCGAAAAAGGATTTTGCATAACCATCCAGGCGGGATGGTGGGTAAGAAGATCGCTGCCGAGAATCCCCCGGAGCGGCATGAAGGGGATGCCTTTTTGGGAAGCCTGCAGCGCGGCGTGAATAGCGGGACAGGTGGCATCGACGAGATGGATAGTCCCGTTGCGGACGGCCCTGGTGAAACGCGGGGCCGGACCGTATTCGCCGAGCGTGAGAGCGGAGCTTTCAAGCGTCGAGACGCATCCCGCACCGATCAGCAGTTCCGCCTGCAGCCCGCTGGTAGGAACGCCAACAAGATGCAGGTTTCGCACGCGCCGTCGGATCAGGGCGCGCGTTGCCGCCATCGACACCCCGGCATAATCGGCGGGGATGGCCAGCTTGGTGCCATCGGGTACCGCAGTCGCCAGTTCATCGATTTTCACAAATGGCTCAGAAGGGGACATGTTGTTTCTTGTTTCCCGTTAAAATATCTTCTGCCTATTTTGGCTGGTTTCGGATCTCTTTGACAAGGATAAATAGCGACGATCCGATGAGAAGGCAAATGCAGGCATAGATGAAAACGGCGTCATAGGCCCCTGTCAGGTCATAGAGCAGGCCGGAAACGAATGAGCCAGAGGCCATACCGAGACCGCCGCCGACGAAGACGGCACCGTAAATCACACCAAAGCTGCGGCCGCGAAACAGCCGTGAGGCGATTGTGCCAATCATTGGCCCGCGCGAGCCCATCGTCAACCCGAAACATACGATAAAGCCGTATAGAGGGAGCAGATGATCGGATCGGTCGAGCGACCATAGGCACAGGACCGCCGTGATCGTCAGGACATAGCTCAGCATTGCAGTCAGTACCAGTCCGATGCGGAGTGCGAGAAACCCCGCACCGAGCATCCCGACCGGGACGAGCATTCCCGTCAGGCCAAAATTGACCGAGGCTTCGATGGGGGTAAAACCGACCTCTATAAGATAGGTTACCGTCTGGATGACGAGGGCATACATGGCATTGCCGGTGAAGAAGAAAATGGAACCCAGCGCCCAGAACGGCAGCGTCCGCATTGCTTTTCGGAGCGTCCATTCGATCTCCGGCAGAGTGGTATCGAGTTGGCGCGTCAGGTCAGTTTCAATCCGTCCGACGGCGATGCGGCGCCAGGGAAGGAAGACAAGGATCAGAAGCGTCGACAGAACACAGAGGCCGAGCAGGAATTCCGCGTGCCGCCAGCCGAAATTTTCGATGAAGATCTGTGAAAAAGAGAGGCCTAGAAAGGTTCCCGCCCCCAAGGACGAATAGATGATGGCCAACGCCAACGGAAGCTTTTTACGAAACCAGCGACTGGCAAGCGCTGAGTTCGTCACATTGCCGCAGGCGGCCGCGGCAAAGCCGATCAGGACACTGATGCTGAGATAAAACTGCCACAGAGTGTCTGACATGCCAGCTAATATCAGGCCGAGCCCGCCGGAAATCATGCCAAGTCCATAAACATTGCGTGGCCCCAGCCGGTCGAACAATGCCCCGACGAACGGCCCCGATAACCCGGTTACAATGCCGCCAACGGAGTATATCGATGCTACCGTTCCCCGAGTGAAATGAAACTCTTCACTGAGCGGGGAGACCAGATTGGGGAAATTCTCGAACGCGAAACGTCCCGACATGCCGGCCAGAAAGCAGACGGCGAGGACGCCTATGGCAATAGGCGCAAATTCTGTCGATTTCGACTCAGTCAAGAATCCCGCTCCGTTCTCGTTGTTTCTTCTGGGCAGGGGGACCCAATTTTCCTAAGGCTAGCAGATATTTTTACGCATTGATAATGTCGTGGCCTATTCTTTTCGGAAGATGATAGAGGCCAGCCATCCCGCAAGCAGTGCAACAATGTTGGCCGCAATCCCGTAAAGGATAGCATAGTTATGGGCAAACTCGAAAATTGCCCGGCCTAGTCCTGATTTCTTGATAAATAGTGGCGACGACTGGGCGCTGACGAGGTCATTGTCCCGGAACAGGTAAAACTCCGCGACATAATCTCCGACCGGAACATTGGCGGGCAATTCGATGGTTGTCCTGAACAGGGTGTCGCCGAGAAAATAGATAGCCCCTTCCTGATCCGAATAGAGGTTGGTTTCGGATTTTTGCCGGATTACCGCCTCCTGAAACGGCAGGCTGGCATCGACAGCGGCGCCGGAGTGAAAATTAAGCCGCTCGGGGCCAATGCGCAAGCGCTTGAGCGTGCCCGCGGAAGCAATTTCTGTGACTGGCCGGTTGCTGACAATGGCATAGAAGCTCGGAACCTCGGTGAATTCGACGGATGTTGTATTCATCCAGATACCGGCGATCCGGTCTTTACGGCGAACGACGATGTTCTTGTGCGGTCCGCGGACAACAATTATCAGGTCGTCATGCCCGAAACTATCAAGATTACTATCGGATTTTATCGAGCCGAACAGAAGTAATTCGGCACCGGTGAAATCGGAATTCACAGATATCAGACGTGAGGAGATATCGGTAACGAGAGTTGAATCCGCCGTTGCAACCCGCGCCAGATGCAGATTGACAAAACTCAAAAATGCCGCAAATAGGGCTACATTTCCAACTGTTCTGCTAATCTGTCCCATCTAGTTCGCGCCTACGGTGCTGAGTGAATACAGATCGTCAGGAGTAACGACGAGGTCGAAGGCAAGCTTGGCACAGACGAGAATGACCAGAAAGGATAACATGGCGCGCAGTTGTTCACCGCGTAGCCGGGTTCCAAACCGGGTGCCGATTTGTGCGCCGACAACCGAGCTGCTCATCAGCAATATGGCCAGCATGACATCAACGGTCTGCGTCGCAATTGATTGAAGCAGGGTGACGTTGGCGGTTACGAAAATGATTTGGAACAAAGATGTACCGATAACCACGGAAGTCGGCATGCCAAGCAGGTATATCATGGCGGGAACCATGACAAATCCGCCACCCACCCCCATGATACCCGAGAGGATACCGACAAATGTTCCAATGCCGAGCGGCATCAGGGCGCTGATGTAAAGCTTTGACTTGCGAAACCGCATTTTAAACGGCAGGCCATGGATCCAGTAATGCTGGTGAAGTTTTTTGCGGGGCGTGGACCCCCGGTGGCTGCTTATCATGGATTTGATGCTTTCAAAAAACATCAAGCCACCGATGGTGCCAAGAAAGATAACGTAAGAGAGGGAAATCAATAAATCGACCTGGCCAATTGATTTCAGGATCGTGAAAATCCAGGTGCCGATCATTGAACCGACAATACCGCCCACGAGCAGGACCATCCCCATTTTGAAATCGACATTTCCGCGCCGCCAGTGGGCCAGCACGCCGGACACGCTGGCGGCGGTAATCTGGTTGGCGACGGAGGCCACCGCGACTGCGGGGGGAATACCTATAAAAATCAGCAAAGGCGTCATTAGAAAGCCTCCGCCGACCCCGAACATTCCCGACAGCAGTCCAATCGCCCCGCCCATACCCAAGATCAAAAACAGATTGACCGAAATCTCGGCAATGGGCAGATAAACAGTCATTCTACGGGCTGGGCCTTTTTTAAATTTTTGTATCTTGAAGCGGTCGGCACACCGAACTTTCTGGCTATACATGAAATCCCTAAAGAAGGAAAGGGCAGCGCAGCAAAAGTTGTGCATCGCACCGAAAATAGAGTATTTTTGCCACCTGGACCGCTGTTTTCGGGGGAAATAGCCCTGAATACCCAGTTCTTCCCGCCTTGTCTTGAGCCGGGAAAGATGGCCGTGAGTTGTGCAATGCCTCCAAAATGAATCCAGATCAATTGCCGACGGGAAAAAACAGAAACGCGGGAGAGGATTAAATTCCGGCCTTTTCAAGTTCTCGCGGCAATTTGCCACTGAGCCAGGTAAAATACATCCTGAAATCGCTGAGCAGGGACCAGAAGGGATAGCTGAAGGTCGCGGGGCGGTTTTTCTCGATGTAGAAATGCGCAATCCAGGCCGGGCCATAGCCACAGATAAGGGCAAGCAGGATGAGCGACGGCATTTGCAACACGATCGCCAGTATAAGTGCGAACAACGCCAGCGTCGTGCCTAGATAATGCAAATGGCGGCCCTTCGGGCTTGAATGTTCTCGAAGATAATAAGGCCAGAATTCTGCATATGTTTGTATTTTGTTTGCCATTTACGTGGGCTTCCCGTCCTATCTTCCCTGTAGTATACTAAAAAAACTACCCGATTTCCAGTTATCTGCGGGCGCTGGCTTTGTCTTGACGTTTACGTAAACGTCAAGTATAATTGTCGCAACGATAAAATAAACGGGTATGGTATGAATACAAACTCACAGATTAGCATGGAAAACAGGGCCAGCTACTCCATTACCGAGCTTGCCGGGGAATTCAACATCACTTCCCGCACTATTCGCTTTTATGAGGATAAGGGCCTGATAAATCCGGATCGGGAGGGCACTGTCCGCATTTATTCCCGGAGTGACCGGGCGCGGCTCAAGATAATTCTGCGCGGGCGGCGTTTGGGCTTCAGCCTCCAGGATATCAAGAAAATGATGGATCTGTATTCCCCGGAAGGCGAGGCCACCGGGCAGCTCACCTTTACGCTGGAAAAATGTCAGGAGCAGTTGGCCAAACTGGTCGAGCAGCGTCGCGACATCGACGAAGCCATTACCGAGCTTGAAGACGGAATAGAGCAGCTACAGGATCATCTCGCATCGGGAGCGGAAACCGGTAAAAAGTTCAAAAAGACAATCGCGTAAGAATGCTTCCGTCATCGGGTGGCGGTCACTCATTTGTAATCAACCCCTCCGGGGAAGAGTTGAAATTAGCGACAGGCTAAAGGTCCGTCGCCTGAACACAGATCTGAAAGGAAACCGTGATAATGAAGAACGTGGTAATCGCTGGCTATGCTCGTTCCCCCTTCACCCTCGCGAACAAAGGGGAGATGATTAAAATCCGCCCCGATGAAATGGCGGCACAGGTGGTGCGCGGTTTGATCGACAAGAGCGGTGTCAATATCGAGGATATCGAGGATGTGATCATCGGCTGCGCCTTTCCCGAGGCGGAGCAGGGCTTGAACGTCGCCCGCATTATCAGCTTCCTTGCCGGTCTTCCGAAAACGGCGGCGGCGACCACGGTCAACCGCTTCTGCGGCTCCTCCATGCAGGCCATTCATATGGCGGCAGGTGCAATCCAGATGGGCGCCGGGGAGGCTTTTATCTGCGGCGGTATCGAGAGTATGAGCCGGGTGCCCATGGGCGGCTTTAATCCGGCGCCGCATCCGCGCCTTTACAAGGAATATCCTGAGGCTTACGTCTCCATGGGGATCACGGCGGAGAATCTCGCCAAAAAATACAAAATCTCCCGTAAAGAGCAGGAGGAAATGGCCGTCGAAAGCCATGCCCGTGCAGCGGCGGCCCGCGAGGCGGGCAAGTTCACCGACGAAATCATCCCGATTGTCGAGGGCAATATCCGGGTCGAGCAGGATGGCTGTATCCGTCCCGGTACGTCACTGGAAACACTGGCCGGTCTTAAACCGGCGTTTGATGCGGATGGTACGGTCACAGCGGCAACCTCCTCGCCGCTGACCGATGGCGCGTCGGCGACGCTGATCTGTTCTGAGGAATATGCCGACGCGAACGGACTCAAGAAACTCGCGCGGATCAAGTCCATTGCCGTTGTCGGCTGTGCCCCCGAGATCATGGGGATCGGTCCGGTGCAGGCGACCGCCAAGGCGCTGGAGCGTGCTGGATTGACCCTGAAGGATATTGATATTATCGAGCTGAACGAGGCCTTCGCCGCGCAGTCGCTGGCGGTTCTGAAGGAAGCGGGCATGAGTTACGACAACACCAATCTTGATGGCGGCGCCATTGCGCTCGGTCATCCGATGGGAGCGACTGGCGCGCGCATCACCGGCAAGGTTGCCAGCCTGCTGCAGCGCGAGGGTAAGTCCCTCGGCCTCGCTACCCAGTGCATCGGCGGCGGGCAGGGCATTGCGACAATCCTGGAGGCCTGCTGATCATGGCGATTGAGAAAGTTGCCGTTATCGGCGCCGGTGTCATGGGCGCGGCGATTGCCGCCCATGTCGCCAATGCGGGCATCCCGGTTGTGCTGCTCGATATCGTCCCGAAAGACGCGGAGAACCGCAATATGCTGGCGGAGGGCGCGGTTGCGACCCTGCTGAAAACCAAGCCCGCGCCGTTTATGCACAAGAAGAACGCCCGGCTTGTCACCACCGGAAATCTTGAGGACAGCCTTGATCTGGTTGCCGATTGCGACTGGATCTGCGAGGCGATTATTGAGAACCCCAAGCTCAAGCAGGACCTTTATAAGCGGCTCGATACGGTGCGCAAAAAAGGCTCGATCGTCACCTCCAATACCTCGACGATCCCGCTCAAAACCCTCACCGAGGGGCTACCGGCAGACTTCCAGAAGGATTTCGCCATCACCCATTTCTTCAATCCGCCGCGCTATATGCGACTTTTTGAACTGGTTGGCGGCGTCCATACACGCAAAGATGCCCTCAAGGATTTACGCGTCTTCGCTGATGTGGCCCTGGGCAAGGAAGTGATTGACTGTTTCGATACGCCCGGGTTTATCGGCAACCGGATCGGGATTTACTGGTCCTCCGTCGCGACGCAAAGCGCTTATGACCTCGGCCTTAGCGTCGAGGAGGCGGATGCGGTCTGTGGCAAGCCGATGGGCATTCCTTCCACAGGGATTTTTGGCCTTGGCGATCTGACTGGCATTGACCTTGGCCCTAAAGTCATCGCCTCGATGCTGGTGGAATTGCCAAAATCCGACACCTTCGTTCAGGAATATGACGAAAACCACCCGATGGTGCAGACGGTCGCTAAAATGATCGAGGAAGGCTACACCGGTCGTAAGGGCAAGGGTGGCTTCTACCGTATGAACAAGGACGGGGGCAAGAAGACCAAGGAAGCCCGCAACCTCAAAACCGGCGAATACGCCAAGGCCGAAAAGCCTGATCTCGGCTCTGTCAAGGCGGCGCGGAAAGGCCTGCGGGCACTTGTCGAATATGATGACAAGGGCGGCGAATATGCCTGGGCAATTCTCTCCAAGACAATCTCCTACGCGGCCTCGCTTGTCGGCGAAATCGCCGATGATATCATTGCCATCGATCGCGCCATGAAGACCGGTTACGCCTGGAAATACGGCCCGTTCGAGCAGCTCGACCAGCTTGGCAACCAGTATTTCATTGACAGATTGGCCGCCGAGGGCCTGCCGGTTCCGGCGTTTCTCAAGAAAGTAGGGGACCGCCCGCTCTACAAGGAAGAGGGCCGGGATGCACTTTACATGACGCTGGACGGCGATTATGCGGCTGTGCCAATTGCCGATGGCGCCTGGACGCTCGCCGATATCAAGCGCGGGGCCGAGCCTGTCCTGTCGAACAAGGGTGCCAGCATCTGGGACTTGGGCGACGGGGTTGCCTGCCTTGAACTTCACACCAAGATGAACTCCATCGATCAGGACGTCGTCACCATGCTGACCGAGGCCGCAAAGATCGACAAGAAAGGCTTCAAGGCGCTGGTCATCGGGACGGATGCAGATAATTTCTCCGTTGGTGCCAATGTCGGGCTCGTGTTGTTTGCCGCCAATGCCGCCATGTGGCCGGTGATCGAGAACCAGATAGCCGAGGGGCAAACCGCCCTGATGAAGCTGAAATATGCGTCGTTCCCCGTGGTCGCCGCGCCCGCCGGTATGGCGCTTGGCGGCGGCTGCGAGATTGTTCTTGCCGCCGGGGCCGTACAGGCCCATGCCGAAAGCTATATGGGCCTTGTCGAGGTTGGCGTCGGGGTCCTCCCCGGCTTCGGCGGCTGTAAGGAACTGGTGACACGGGCGATCGTCAACAAGAAACGCCCGGGCGGCGCGATGCCCGCGCTTTCCGGTGTGTTCGAGGCTATCTCAACCGCAAAGGTATCGACCAGCGCCGCCGAGGCGCGCGATATGCTGATCCTTCGGGACGGGGATGCCATCACCATGAACCGCAAACGCGTCCTCGCGGATGCCAAGAAAAAGGCGCTCTCGATGGTTGAAGGCTATGCCGCGCCGGAGCCGGTCGAGATCAATCTGCCCGGCCCAACCGCTGCCGCCGCGTTCGATATGGCGGTCTCTGGCTTTGTCTCCATGGGCAGGGCCACCGCCTATGACGGCGTGGTGAGCGGGGCGGTTGCCCGCGTTCTCACCGGCGGCGATACCGATATCACTGAGCCGGTGACGGAAAAGAAAATGCTGCAACTGGAGCGCGAGGGCTTCATGGCCCTGATCCATAACCCCACAACGCTGGACCGGATCGAGCATATGCTGACGACCGGGAAGCCGCTCAGAAACTAGGGTCTCGACCCCTTTAAGGAGTACCGAAATGCCTGTTTACAATGCGCCTGTAAAGGACTTCAAATTCGTCCTAAATGATCTGCTGGGTCTTGACAAAATGACCAATCTGCCCGGGTTCGAGGAGGCGACGCCGGACGTGATTGACGCTATCTTCGAAGAAGGTGCCAAGCTGATGAGCGAGGTAATCCAGCCGCTCAACCTGGTTGGTGACAGCGAGGGCTGTAAATGGAATGACGGTGAGGTCACCACCCCGACCGGGTTCAAGGCCGCCTATGACGAATATCGCGGCGCCGGCTGGATGGGCCTCGATGCCGATCCGGAATATGGCGGACAGGGGCTCCCCCATGTCATCGGCATTGCCTTTGCCGAGATGATGAGTTCCGCGAACATGGCCTTCGGCATGTATCCGGGCCTCACCCACGGGGCCTATGCCGCCATTCATACCCATGGCACCGACGAACAGAAAAAGACGTGGCTTCCAAAAATGGTCACCGGCGACTGGACCGGCACCATGAACCTGACCGAGCCGCAATGCGGCACCGATCTCGGCCTTATGCGCACCAAGGCGGTGCCTGAGAAGGACGGCAGCTATAAAATCTCCGGCACCAAGATTTTTATTTCTGCCGGTGAGCATGACCTCGCCGACAATATCGTCCATCTGGTGCTGGCCAAAATACCGGGCGGACCGGAGGGGATCAAGGGCGTCTCGCTGTTTATTGTGCCGAAATTCCTGCTCGACAAGGACGGGAACCCGGGCACGCGCAACGGTGTCGCCTGTGGCTCGATCGAGCATAAGATGGGCATTCATGGGAATTCCACCTGTGTCATGAATTACGACGAGGCAACCGGCTGGCTGCTGGGCGATGCCCATAAGGGCATGCGCGCCATGTTCACAATGATGAACGCCGCCCGTCTTGGCGTTGGTATTCAGGGCCTGTCGCAGGCGGAGGTCGCCTATCAGAATGCGGTGGTTTATGCGAAGGACCGGCTTCAGGGCCGTTCCATCTCTGGTGTCAAGGCGCCGGAGAAGCCAGCCGACCCGATCATTGTGCATCCCGATATCCGCCGTCAACTGATGACCATCCGTGCCTTTACCGAAGGCGCGCGGGCGCTTGGCCTGTGGGCCGGGTTGCAGGTTGATATAGTGGCAAAGCATCCTGAGGAAGAAACCCGCCGCGCCGCCGACGAGGCACTCTCGCTTCTCACGCCGGTCATCAAGGCCTATTTCACCGATATGGGCTTTGATTCAGCCGCCAACGCTATGCAATGCTACGGCGGTCACGGCTATATCCATGAATGGGGAATGGAGCAATTCGTCCGCGATGCCCGCATCACCCAGATTTATGAGGGCGCCAACGGTATTCAGGCGCTCGACCTCGTCGGCCGCAAGCTACCGCAGAATCTGGGGCGCAACCTGCGCCAGTTCTTCCATCCGGTCGATGCCTTCATCCAGGAAAACATGATGAACCCGGAGTTGAAGGATTTCGTCCTGCCGCTCGCAAAAGCCTTCGCCAAATTGCAGCAGGGAACCGCAATGCTCGGTGAGAAGGGGATGAAGAACCCGGACGAGGCGGGGGCCGGTTCCTCGGAATATTTGCGGATGTTCGGGCTTGTGGCCCTTGGGTTCATGTGGGCGCAGATGGCCAAGATCGCCAAGGCGAAACTGGCTGACGGCGCAGACGATCCCGACTTTTACAAAACAAAGCTGGTCACCGCCCGCTTCTTTTTTGAACGCATGATCCCCGATGTTTCCTCATTGCTTGTGAAAATGAGTGCGGGCTCGAAAACCATGATGGAACTCGACGCGGACGCCTTTTAGGGGCGTTTGTCTCGGAACGTGAGGGGGCGGGGCATTGCTCCGCCTGTTCCCTCAGGGCGAGAGGCTCGCGGAGCTGCCACTATTTTTCCTGATGCATAAATTTTCGGTTTACTCCGCACTTGCATTATGGCATTTCCACCGGAAATATGGTTGTTTTGGGCGCAATTCATTCACACCCGCTTTGCTTTGCGGGGATGGTTGAAGCGTTTATGGTAAAATCAACGACCAAGGAGGACGGCCTCCCTCGTTTCGAGAAGAATGTCCAGGACGTCCTGGCCCTATTAAGGAGCAGGGCTAATGGCCTGGATATATCTACTTATCGCCGGTGTTCTTGAAGTGGTTTGGGCGTATTCGATGAAGCAGTCGGAAGGCTTCAGCCGGTTAGTTCCCTCCGTCATTACGCTAATCACAATGATCGGCAGCTTCGGGCTGTTAGCCATTGCCATGCGAACCATCCCGCTTGGCACCGCGTATGTGATTTGGACGGGTATTGGGGCGGTCGGCGCTTTTATTGTCGGCATCACTTTGTTGGCCGAGCCGGTTAATGCAATGAGAATTGTCGCGGCGTCTCTGATCGTTTCGGGATTAGTGTTGATGAAAGTATCAAGCTCCTCCGTCTGATGTTTCTCATGATAAACGTCACCGGCTATTGTATATGGTGATCTGGACCCCGGACAGGCGGAGCTATTCCATCAACGGTTAAAATCGTATACCCTCTTTTTTGTGGTAACGGGACTGCGGTTTGGGTAAACTACCGCGGGAAATTGACAAATTGTCAATTACAATGAAAATCGCATAAAACATAAGAACAAAGGGTGGCGAGATGATCGAGCGGTCCATTTTCAGTGAAGAGCATAATATCTTTCGGGGGACAGTGCGCCGGTTCTATGAAGAACATATAATCCCTCATCACAGCCAGTGGGAAAAGGATGGGCAGATCAGCCGCGAAGCCTGGGCAGAGGCAGGACGGCAGGGTTTGCTCTGCATGACTATCCCCGAGGAGTACGGCGGGGCCGGGGCGGACAAGCTTTACAGCATCATCATGATGGAGGAACAGGCGCGGGCGGGGACAACCGGGCCGGGATTTGGGCTTCATTCTGAAATTGTCGGGCCCTATATCCTCCATTACGGCACCGAGGAGCAGAAAAAGGAATTCCTGCCGAAAATGGCGCGCGGCGAGATCATCGGCGCCATCGCCATGACCGAGCCCGGCGCCGGATCAGACTTGCAGGGGGTCAAGACGCGGGCCGTGAAGGACGGTGATGAGTATGTCATCAACGGATCGAAGACCTTCATCACCAATGGTTTTATGTGTGACCTTGTTATCGTTGTCACCAAGACCGACCCGGAAGCGGGGGCGAAGGGCACGACGCTGTTTCTGGTTGAGGCAACACGCGATGGCTTCGACAAGGGCCGCAATCTCGACAAGCTTGGATTGAAGGCGCAGGACACGTCAGAGTTGTTTTTTGATGATGTGCGGGTTCCCGCGACGAACATGCTGGGCGAGGAGGGGCGGGGCTTCATCTGCCTGATGAAGGAACTAGCGTGGGAACGACTGCAGATCGCCATCGGCGCAACCTCGACCATGGAGGCGGTGCTCGCCGATACCATCGACTATACAAAGGAACGAAGCGCCTTCGGCAAGAATATCATCGAGTTCCAGAATAGCCGGTTCAAGCTCGCAGAAGTGAAAACACAGGTGCAGATCGCCCGCGTCTTCGTCGATAAATGTATCGAGGAACTGATGAAGGGCACCCTTGATGTAACCACGGCGGCGATGGCGAAATACTGGTGTTCGGACCTCGAAAACAAGATCATCGACGAGTGCCTCCAGCTTCATGGCGGCTACGGGTTCATGTGGGAATATCGCGTCGCCCGCTCCTATGCCGATGCCCGGGTACAGCGCATCTATGGGGGCACGAACGAGATCATGAAGGAGCTGATCGCCCGCGAATTATAGGGACGGAAGTTTGGCGGACTTTTCCGCCGCCGCTGGATAGGGGCTCGAAGCGCCTATTAGGGAAACAGAATGTTTCACGTGAAACGTTTCGCTTAAGTCTTCGCGTGTTTCTAAAATTGGGCTTCCAGTAATTTCTCTTTCGGGTAATTCGTAAACTCCTCCGGGAGCGGGATGGATTTTCGCGTCGCCATATCGAAGTAACAGCCGAGGACGGTCGTGGTCACGGCGATCTTCCCGGTGTCGAGATTGATGAGGTTATGGCCGAAGCGGAATATCTTCCCTTCCGCACCGATCAGGCCGCTCCGGGTCGCAAGTGGCACGGACATTTTTAGTGGCGCATGAAAATCGGATCGGTAATCGAGCGCCGCCGACCCCAGATTTTGACCGCGTAAGGGCCCACGGGAGAGGCCGATGCTTTTCAGGACATGGATGACCGCGTTTGAAAAATAGCCGATAATATGGCGCATTTCGATATTTCCAAAAGAGTCGCATTCCCAGGTATTGACCGAACTCCGCCCGCTTTCAAACATATGATCCAGCGCGACGGGTGGCATCAGGGCGCCGGCAAAGGGCGCGGGGCGATACATTTTCGGATGCTCATCGGAGAGGTCCTCCGCTCGTTTGCGGACTTTGGCAGGCAGCGGGAGCGCCTCTGAACTAATGAGGTCAGTATAGTGCGCGGTGAATTCAAAGACCGACGAGAGCTTATAGAAGGCGGTATCGAAGAGATGGATGAAACCGTGGATAACCTCGCCTTTCACCTCCCGGATGCCACAAAACCCGTGCAGGACCGAGCCGGCATGAAGCTCCGACTTGAACTGAATACGCACAGAGCTGATGGTCAGGCCCTTCTTGTCCTCGCGGATTTGCGCCGGGCTCAGACCGAGGGCGTTCTGTAAATGACCAAAGGCCTGCGAGCATTTGGCCGAGTAGAACTGGACATTCATATGCCCCATCTGGTCGCATTCCCACGCATTGACGGTGCCGCGATACCCGGGGATCAGCTTGTTCATGCCACATCCTCCGTCTCAACCGTGAGGTCCTTTATTTTCTCCCGCATCGGCAGCGTCAGGGGAATGGCCTTGCGGGCGTCAAGATCCATATAGGCGGCGGTCATGATATTCACCATGGCGAGTTCGCCGGTCGCACTGTTGAACAGCTTGTTCTGAAGGGTCAGGGTCTTCTCCGAGGTTCCGAGAGCCGCCGTTTCCATATGGATGATATCGCCGGCGAGCAGCTCCGCCTCAAAGCTGATTTCCTGCTGGACAGAGACGAGCGCCCGCTTGCCGGCCTTAATATCCGCCGCCGGGATGCCGATCATATAACAGATATTCCAGATCGCATGACTGACTGTAGCGGCATAGAACTGGATGTTCATATGGCCCAGAAAATTACATTCGCTGGCGAGGACCTGCCCGCGATAACTCTCAATATATCCGCTCATGTAGGGGAAACTCCTATCTCTCTCACGGTGGTTATTCTTGTTTTTTCCTTAATAGCATTCGTTGGAGGTAGCGGTCGACCCTTTCTTCGCCGTCCTCCCCCATTGCGCCAAGGGGGGCGTTCGCCGACAGCATCAACACCCCGGTTATGAAGGCGATGGCATCAAGGGTTTCGCGTTGCGCATCGACGGGGGGGAAGCCAACCGTGCCGTGAAGCCAGTTGGCCATAATACCTAACGTTGGTATTAACCGGTTATTTATAATAGTAAGGAAATTAGCATCAGGGGAGGGTGCGCGGTCCGGGTCCGGTGAAAGACAGTTGAGGTATAGTTGGCGGTCTTTCCCGTTACGCACAAAATGGCGATAAAAAAGGCGAAAGGGGTTAGCCTCTCCCGCGCCCAGGGT
Organism: Sneathiella sp.; assembly: GCF_041689005.1. GTDB lineage: Bacteria > Pseudomonadota > Alphaproteobacteria > Sneathiellales > Sneathiellaceae > Sneathiella. Next base: position 189,206 of record NZ_JBDNHC010000074.1, on the reverse strand, counting down.
CCCGGGGGACAGTGATTTCCGGATCTGGCGGGCAAGTTGGCTGAAGGTTTCGGCCAGCAGCTCCGCCTCTATTTCCTCCTTGCTGCCAAAATAGGCATAGGTCGCGCCAAGCGAATATCCCGCCTCCCGGGCGATGTCGCGCATGGTGAGCCCGTCGGCACCTGTGCTGTCATAAAGTCGCCGGGCCGCCGCTACAAATTGTTGGCGCTTGAAGGCCCTGACCGTATCCTTCCGTGTAACGCTGGCCGGTGATGCCATTAGAAATTTCCTTCCTGCCGAAAAAATATATAAACATAATATAGATATATGAACGTCGTTCAATACAATATAGCAATTCCACCATTACTTTTATTTTCCTTTTTTCGACGGAATGTCATTTCCCCTTACGTAGAAGGGATAAGTCACATAACTGAAGGAGACTTAATCTGATGAAACGTAAAATTATAATTGGCGCCCTGCTTACTGTTCTTGCTGTTCCGGTGATCGCTTTTGCGAATACAGATGGATCCGATAAGGGAATGCATAAAGGCGGCATGTTCGAGCGGATGGACGCCAACAAAGACGGCCAGGTCACCTTCGAGGAGATGACAGAGCGATCCGGCGACTGGTTTAAAAAGCTCGATAAAGATGGTGACGGCGCTGTCACCATGGAAGAGATAACCATCCGTAAAAAAACATTCTTTGACAAGATGGATACCGATAAAAACGGGTCGATCAGTAAGGAAGAGGCACAGGCCTTCCGGGATATGCACCGGGACGCAAAAAAGCAGAAGCATGGCGATCGCTTCCTGAAACATTTTGATGCGAACGGTGACGGTATCATCTCGAAGGAAGAGTATGAAACGATCACCATCAAGCGCTTTGAGACTGCCGATACCAACGGCGACGGCAATATTTCCGCCGATGAAATCTCAAACCTGATGCCGCACCGGGGCGACAAGCACAAGGGATAAACTTACTCCCTTCTGCGACCTTGCTAGTGTTTGCAATCAAAGGCCCTCATTCCCCCGGAATGAGGGTTTTTTGCGGAAAACCGGGAGAGGCTTAAGAAAAAGGCGTTATTATACTTGACGTACTCGTTAGGTGATCTGGTATGAATATTCTGGATCACAAGTGGGGAGAGTTTGCCGGTGGAGACAACGTTTGGGGATAAGTCGCAGGCCTTCGACACTCTGAAATTTGGCGTCATGTCATGGTCGCTTTAAGGGCGTTCATTGATGAGTCCAGTGACGGACACCTTTTGGTTCTTGGCGGTGCTGTCGCGGATGTTGCCAGTTGGGCCGCGTTTTCTGCGGAATGGGGGGGAATTCTGCCCTTAGGACCAATCCGCAAAGATGGTAAGCGTCACTTCAAGTTTTCGGAGATGGCAGGCCGAACTGATGACATGCCCGCCTTTTGGCATGTGCTGCAACAACACGTCCGCTTTCTGGTTGCCAGTGTGATTGAGATCCCGGCGCTTTGCGCTGCGCAATCTCGTGTCAAAACGGTGTCTCCTATTAAGTGGGGACCTCATTGCGATCCGTGGATCGTCGCGTTTAGAAACTTGATGGATGGCTTTCATCGGCGACGCGGTGAGTTCTCTACACTTTTGGATGATGGCGACAAAGTCGATTTTTACTTCGATAACCATTCAAACGAACGAAAAATTGTCGATGGCTGGGAGGCTTATCTGGCTGGTCTCTCACCAGAAGAACGAAGCCGCTTTGGTCTAAAGCCAAGGTTTGAAGACGATACCGAATTTCTCCCGCTGCAAGCCGCTGACTTTGTCGCTGGATTATCTCGCAGCACCGGGCGCACCGCGCAAGGTAAGGCCGTGAACGAAATACTTACCAGGCATGGGAAGCGGAAAATCCCATTGCTTGTGCTGTCCATGAAAGAAGATGCGCTGGTTCCGTGGCTAGCCAGCCGATTGCACAACCAAGGTTGGCCTATTCACGACGCCAAAACCGGTCAACGTTTGCGAGGTGCGGATGACCCTGTCTCTTGAGCAATCTTCTTCATTATCCGCTCAAACTTTTGTTCGGCCTCTGCGGTGCTTAATTCGCCAGCGTCCACCATTTCTTGGACTTTTTCCAGAAACCTCTAGTGCTGCTGATCGTCGCTTTCTCACTTTTGCTTCTTTGCCATCACTTAACCTTGCCTTATCACACTCCCTATCAGAGTGTGTGCAGGAAATATTACAATGCATTTTTAGTATGGGTGTTGAAGAAAACGCCGGTAACCTCTTTACCCCCGCCGCTTTTTCGGCAGAGTATCCATATATTTGCAGATAATACCGAGCATGACTTCATCGGCGCCGCCGCCGATGGAGGTCAGACGACCGTCCCGGTAGAGGCGGGAGATCGGGGTTTCGTTCATGAAGCCCATGCCGCCGTAATATTGCAGGCAGGCGTCGGCAACCTCACGGGTCAAGCGACCGACCTTCAGTTTGGCCATGGAGGCGAGCATGGTCACATCGGCGCCGTCCCGGTACTCGGCGACAGCGCGATAGGTGAGGGAACGAAGCGCCTCCAGCTCGGTTTTTAGCTCGGCAAGGCGGAAATGGATCACTTGATTTTCCAGTAGCGGCCGGCCGAAGGCCTCGCGCGCGCTGGTATAGGCAATGGTGTCATTGATCGCGCGCTCCAGCGGATAAAGCCCGGCGCCCGCCGCCCATAGCCGTTCCTCCTGAAACTGCTGCATCTGGTAGGTGAAGCCCTTGCCCTCCTCGCCGATGAGGTTGCGTTTCGGCACCCGCACATCCTCGAAGAAAAGCTGCGCGGTATCGGAGGCGCGCATGCCGAGCTTGTCGAGCTTGCGGGTAACAGTGATGCCGGGCGTCGTCATGGGAACAACAATCAGGGACTTGCTGCTATGCAGGGGCCCGTCGCTGGTGTTGACGAGCATGCACATGAAATCGGCCTGAATGCCGTTGGTGATCCACATCTTCTGGCCGTTGATAATGTAATCGTCGCCGTCGGGCCGGGCGCGGCTTTTGATCGCGGCAACGTCGGAGCCGGCACCGGGCTCGGAGACCCCAATACAGGCGACGAAGTCCCCGGAGATGGCGGGGCGAAGAAACGTCTCCTTCACATAATCGGAGCCGAAGCGGGCGAGGGCCGGGGTCGCCATGTCGGTCTGCACGCCGATCGCCATCGGGACGGCACCGCAGGTAATCCGGCCGAGTGTTTCGGAAACCGCCAGGCTGTAGGAGTAATCGAGGCCCATGCCGCCGTATGCCTCGGGCTTGCAGACGCCGAGAAAGCCTTGGGCGCCGAGTTTTTTGAAAAGGTCGTGGGCCGGGAACATCCCCGCCGCCTCCCAATCCTCGACATGGGGGTTTATTTCCTGTTCGATGAATTTTGTGAGCGAGCGGATGAGTTCCTGATGGTCGGGGCCATAGATCACTCCCCCTCCTCCTGAAACAGTTTGGGGGTTACCGCGAGATGAAAGCCGTTATAGGCCTTGTTGTTCTTGTGGTCGGGCATGTCCCAGTTGATGCGCACATTGGGCGCGGCGCCATCGACGCGGAGACAGGTGCCGGAGATAAAGGCCGCGGCCTCGGACAGCAGGAAGACGATGGCCGCGGAAACCTCCGATTCTGTCCCCATGCGTTTCACCGGGTTCGATTTCACGCGGACCTTTACCCGCTCCTTCCACCAGTCCGGATAGGTATCCATGCCGGAGGAGACGATCATGCCGGGGGCGATGGCGTTGACCCGGACCCCGGCGGGCGCCCATTCAAGCGCGGCGGTCTCGGTAAAGCTCAGCATGCCCTTTCGGGCGGCGCCGGAATGCCCCATGCCCGGCATCGAATTCCACATATCGGCGACCATATTGACGATCGGGCCGCCGCCGTTTTCCTTCATCCACTGGGTGTAGCATTCGCGGGCAAACAGAAAGCCGCCGGTCAGGTTTGTCTTGATGACCGCTTCCCAGCCTTTGAGCGTGATCTCCTCCAGCAGCGCGGGAAACTGCCCGCCCGCATTATTGACGAGCCCGTGTATGGCGCCCTGACGGGCAATGATGTCGGCGACGGCCGCGCGCACCGCGTCTTCATCACGGATATCGCAAGTATGGGTGGTGGCAGTGCCGCCGTCTGCTGCAATTTCCGCGGCCACCGTCTCCAGCTTGTCGAGAGAGCGGCCGACGAGCGCCACTTTCGCGCCCAAAGCAACCAGCTCATGGGCCGTACAACGGCCGATGCCACTGCCGCCGCCGGTGATGACAATCGACTGTCCGTCAAACAGTCCGGGCCTGAAAATGCTTTTATAATTCATGGGCGGCGCTCCTCCGGCTTTTTATTGTTTTTAATCGGCGCCCGGCGGCTGAAGTATATTCCTGTGAGTGCCGGATCGCGCATTGACAGCTCGTTACTTGACGTTTACGTTAACGTCAATACTACTTTGAGGCTCGTTCTGACCTCCCCGTTTATAGACATTTTCGGTGCAAAGCTGAAAGGAAAAAAGATGGCGACCCTGCAAGAAATAACCGACGGCCTGCGCGCCCGTATTGGCGAGGATTGTGGCCTTGACGCGACACTGAAATTCGATTTCGAGGACGACGGCGTGGTGTTTGTTGATGCAACGACCGTTCCCAATGTTGTCTCGAACGAGGATAAGGATGCCGACTGCACGATCACGATCACGCAGGAGAATTTTGAGGCGCTGGCGGCTGGTGAGCTTGACCCGACGACGGCCTTCATGATGGGCAAGCTGAAAATTGCGGGCAATATGGGCATTGCCATGAAACTGCAAAGCCTTTTTTCCTGAGGCATCTACGCCGGACCAGACGGAAAACAAAAGAAATTCGGCGGTTGGAGAAGTTTTTCCTGTACCTTTGCGCCGTCAGCCCTTATGTAAGGCGCTTCGAATTTTAGTTACACGCGAACGGAGCTCATCACATGACAGCAAGATCAGCACGGAATGGCCGCAATCAAGGCGGTAAAAACCGTAAAAAAGGTGGCGGTGGTGCCGGTAACGGTCTGACCAAGAACAGCCGGTCAAACCAGCAGCGCGCCGCCCGCAAAATGAACCTGAAGGCACATGGCCGCCACGCGGCCCGTCGTCAGTTGAAGAAAGTCCAGGAAGCGACACGCGCCGCAGCCTGACACCTCTTCATATCTAATGCCAAATGGCGGCTCCCGAGTACCGGGGCCGCCATTTTTCTTGTCTTCAACCGGGGCGGCGGCGCCCGCCGGGGTAATCGACCGGCCAGCAGCTTTGCTGCCAGCGCGGCCTGTTCTTTGCTCCTCCGCGGTTTTTACCACAAGCGTCGCCAGCGACAATGGGGTCAAGAATCTGATTCGGATCATATGAGGTTTCCTAGTTACGAATAATAATCATTATTAAATATGAGCGAGATTGCGCCGTCAATAGTTTTTAAGAATGATTCGCAAATATTTGAGATCGGGATGAATTAACGGGCGGGGAAGGTGGCCTGTCCACGGTCAGATCTGGTCGGTGGCAACATAGCGCTCCCCGACATTGTCATAGCCGGTCTCGAACGACCAGCCGTCGCGCTCCGCCGCAATCACGATATTGGCGCAAGCGCGGCTATCCGACAGCGCGTCATGATGTTTTAGCTCGAGCCCGAGAAAATGCGCGACATTGGGAAGCTTCGTCGGCCGCACATCCCACATCTTGCGGGCAAGCTGGACGGTGCAGGTAAATTCCGGCGCGGGCATGCCAAGGCCGTAACGGGTACAGCAACGGGCGAGGACCTTGCGGTCGAACCCCGAGTTATGAGCGGCAAGGAAGTCAACGCCGTCAAAATAGGGGGCAATCGTCGGCCATAACCGGCCGAAATCCGGCGCCTCCGCCACATCCTCCCAGCAGAGGCCGTGAATATGGGTGAAGGAGAACTCCGGGGTTGGCGGGCGGATCAGAAACACCTCTTCGGCACTGATCTGCCCTTGTTCGACCCGGACAAGACCAATCGCGCAAGCGCTATCGGCGCCATAGCTGGCGGTTTCAAAATCAATGGCAAGAAAGACACTCATGGGTATTTGTAACCTGAAAGCGCAGGCAGTTCCAGGCCCTCAGCCGCCCTTCTAAACTGTCGCTTTGGCCCTTTTGCGCGCTTCATATTTAAGTTTCTCTTCTTCCACCAGTTCCTTCTTCGACAGTTTGCCGACGAGAGTCTTGGGGAGTTCCGCCCGAAACTCAAGGTCTGTCGGCAGTTCATGCTTGCCGAGCTTGTCGGCGAGAAAGCTGCGCAGCTCATCAAGCGTGAATTCCTTGCCGTTCGGGGCCAGCTTGATAAAAGCTTTTGCCGCCTCGCCGCGATACTCATCAGGGATGCCGACGACGGTGACTTCCGCGATACCGGGATGCTCGAAAATCGCTTCCTCGATGATCCGGGGATAGACATTGAACCCGCCGGACGTGATCATGTCCTTGGTGCGATCAACAATATGCATATAGCCATCTTCATCCAGATACCCGGTGTCGCCGGTCAGGAAAAATCCATCAACGAAAGATTCGGCTGTCACTTCGGGTTTGTTCCAGTATCCCTTCATGATATTGGGTCCCTTGATGGCAATCTCACCGATTTCCCCGGTTGCCATGGCTTTGTTTTTATCATCCACATCGAGAATCTTGATTTCCACCCCCGGCACCGGCACACCTGCCGCGCCCGAGACGCGCTTGTCCGTCATGGGTGTCGAGGTTCCCGACGGCGAGGTTTCTGTCATGCCCCAGCCTTCAAGCAGGCGGCAGCCGGTAAGTCTCTGGAACTTGTCCTGCACGTCAACGGGTAGCGGCGCGCCGCCCGACGCACAAAACTTGAGCGATGACAGGTCATACTTGGCAATATCCGGATGACTGGCGATGGCCATATACATGGTCGGCACGCCCGGAAACATCGTCGGTTTCTTCTTGTCCAGATCCTTCATCACTGCTTCAAGCTCGAATTTCGGATGGAGAATAATTTCCGACCCCCCGGCAATGCCGAAATTCATGATCACGGTCAGCGCGTAGATGTGAAAGAGCGGGAGCACCGCCAGTACTTTCTCGGTTCCGTCAATCAGGACAGGCTCATCCCCCTGCTGCATGGCCTTTAACTGCTGACAGGCGGCGATCAGGTTCTTGTGGGTCAGCATCGCACCCTTGGGCAGGCCGGTTGTGCCGCCGGTATATTGCAGAACGGCAATCTGTTCGGAGGGTTCAGGAACCGCGGCAACCTCCATTTTTCCATCATTATCGAGCAGCTGCTTGAAAGTGATGTGGTTGTTATCGGTCGGGACCGACGCGATATCCTTTGATTTCACCAAGGGGTAAAGCAGGTTTTTCGGGAACGGCAAAACCTCCTTCAGGTTACCGACGATGATCTTTTTAAGCCGGGTATCCGCCAGCATTCCGGCGATTTTCGGATATAGCACTTCCAGATCCAGCGTTACCATGAAATCGGTTGTGCTATCCTCGATCTTATGGCGAAGTTCGCGTTCGGCATCGAGCGGGGAATAATTAACAACAATGCCGCCGGCTTTCAGGATCCCGAAAAAGCAGACGATATAGTGGGGCGTATTGGGAAGATAGAGGCCGACATGCACGCCCTCCTTTACCCCAAGCGCGCGAAATCCCTTTGCGGCCCGCATGACCATGTCATCAAGGGTCGCATAGGTGGTTTTCTTATCCATGAAATCGATGACATTATTGTGCGGCCATTTACTGACGGCCTCGTCCAGCAGGGCATAGACCGGTTTGTCCTCAATCTCGATTTCCCACTTAACCCCTTTGGGGTACGATTTTTCCCATAGAAAGTCCGACATGTTGCTCCTTACCTTCCTTGCATTCTGGTCCCTGTTTTTTAATTAAGGTACGTTGCAAAAGGCAGGCGGGTCAACGGAAAGCGTAACTTCTGGACTAAAACCCGTCCGGCCCGGCGCCACAGATTATCACGCCGACGTTTTCGCCCGATTTCGGGACGTATTTTTTGGTGCTCAATGCGGCAATGGCGGCGGCGGCGGACAGCTCGACACCGAGACCGCAGGCCTGCCAGAGCCATTTGGCGCTGCTTTGCATTTCCGCATCGTTGACGAGGACGATATCATCGACAAGCTCGGTGATGATCTCAAGGTTGAGTTCGGCGGACCGGCGCGGCGCGAGGGTGCTGGCCCGGGTGGATATTTCCTCAAGGGTGACTAGCTTCCCGGCATCGACACTCCGTTTCAGCGTCGGCGCGCCGGTCGCCTCAATTCCGATGACCTTGATGCCCGGCTTCAGCGCCTTTACGGCGGAGGCCACGCCGGAAATCAGGCCGCCGCCACCGATCGCGATCAGCAGGACGTCAAGGTTTGGCGTATCTTCAAGTATTTCGAGGCCAAGGGTGCCCTGTCCGGCAATAACGCTCTTGTCAGCAAAGGGGTGAACGTAGGTTTTCCCCTGTTTTTCCATGGCCTCCAGCGCCAGCAGGTTGGCGTCATCCCAGACGGCGCCCTGAACGACGACCTCACTGGCTATCTTGTGCAGCTTCTCAATTTTGGACGCGGGGGTGTTTTCGGGCAGGTAAATCGTCGTCGGGGTGCCGGTCATCGCCCCGGCGGTGGCCACTCCCATGCCATGATTGCCGCCCGACGCGGTCACCAATCCACATTTAAGGGCGGCGGCGTCCAGCCCGAGAATGGTGTTGAGCGCGCCACGTATTTTAAAGGAGCCGGATATCTGCAAGGATTCGAGCTTCAACGACACGGCAAGCCCATCCTCCAGAATAACCTCCATTTGCGGGGTCCGGCGGATGCGGCCCGCGAGATTTTTACTGGCCGCCTCGATCAGGGAGAGGGGGATATGTGATGTCATCGCGACTTACTTTCCAATTACTTTCCAGATTCCGTCGGCAGTCAAAATGCGGTCTCCACGTACCAGCAGCTCACCGCGGATAAAGATAACCGACAGGCCCTTGCGGCTTAACTCGGACCTGGCCTCAATCCAGTCGCCGGGTTTGGCGGAGGAGATGAAATCGCAATTGAGGCTGATGGTCGCGCAGCGCTTCTTGTCAACCAGCCGCCAGACTGTCTGGCCCAGCACTTCATCGAGGAAACTCATCAGCATTCCACCGTGAACAACGCCTTGGCCATTGGCATGGCTGTCGTTGGCAAGAAACCCGTAGGAATAGCCGTTGTCATCATGGCGGAAGTAAAGGGGGCCTATTTTATCAGCGAAGAAGCCACGGGAAGCAAAAGGGCGAAAGCCCTCTGGAATGGGGGAACTGGTCATACAGGGTCTCGTTATCGTTATTTTGTCCAAGTATGTCAATTATCTGCAATTGCGCAAGCGAGTTGCTGCACTATTTTGGCAGGCGATGGTCTTGACTCCTTGGCTGGTCTAAATGTTACCCTACATAGAGATGTGAAAGGAAGTGCGAGAGAATATGGGTGTTCATTGCTGCGGTACAGATAATAGTGCGGATGGCGGGAAACTGCAGGACAGCCGCTACCGGCTGATATTGTGGATTGCCCTGATCCTCAATGGTGGCATGTTCCTGGTCGAGATCGTTGCCGGGCTCGCCTCCGGGTCGTCTTCCCTGCAGGCGGATGCGCTTGACTTTCTGGGGGATGCCGGAAATTACGCTATCAGCCTGTTCGTCTTCAGCATGGCGCTTCGGGTGCGGGCGGGGGCTGCCCTCTTTAAGGGACTGGTCATGGGTCTTTTCGGGGTCTGGGTGATCGGAACGGCAGTTTACCACGCATTTTCCGGGACGCTCCCCGATGCCGCGTCGATGGGGATGGTCGGGGCGGTTGCATTGCTTGTCAACGCGGGCGTTTTTGCTCTTCTCTGGTCCTATCGCGCCGGGGACAGCAACATGCGCTCCGTCTGGCTCTGTACCCGGAATGACGTGATCGGCAATGTCGCCGTCCTGCTGGCGGCGGCCGGGGTATTCGGCACTGGAACCGGCTGGCCAGACTTTATTGTTGCGGCAATTATGGCCTTCCTCGCCCTTCAGGGGGCCTGGGTCATCATTCGTCAGGCGCGCCGTGAAATGCACAAGGAAGACGACACCGATTTAGTGACATCCACCTTGTGACGGGGTTCCTAGCTGTTCGGCACGATATAGCCGTTGCGCTCGGCATTCTCGATACATTCATGCTTTTCTGCGTATCCTTGCGTCGATGCGCCGACGATCCGCCCGTTTGAGGCAGTGCGCCGCCAGCGCCATTTATGGTGTTTCTCGTTATGGTCCTGATAAAATTCCCACTTATCAGCACGGCTTTTCTCTGTCATCATCATCTCCATTGGGTGAATATGCGGGTAGACGCCCCTGCAGCTTCATTTGTGACCGGCGTTCAACAGATCGGCCGTTAATTTTTTTTGGCTTGGCCGAGCCTCTTCATGATTATGGGATCGTATGAAAACCGTCATTATCGACATTGAGAAAATTTACACCACTGCGAAGGCACGGAAAGAGCTGAAACCGGCGCGCGTCTCGGAACTGGCGGAGGATATACTGGAAAACGGCCAGAAAACCCCGATCCAGGTCAGGGTGGGGCAGGATCGCTACGTCCTGATTGAGGGGCTCCACCGGTTGGAGGCGCTCAGGTCCTTGGGCGAGGAGACAATCGATGCCGTCATCGTCCAGGCACGGCGTCACTAGGCCCCGCTTGCCGCATTCTCCATCAGGCGGCGGTAAAACTGAATTATCTCAATATAATTGTCGATGAGGATGCGCTCGTTGGTGCCATGGATCCGGGCGAGATCATCAGGCCCCAGCCGCATCGGGATGAAGCGATAGTTATTCTCGGAAATATCCTCGTAATGCTTGCTGTCCGATCCGGCAAGCATCAGGCCCGGGGAGATCAGCACATCGGGCAATATTTCATGGATCGTTGTCTCAATCGCGCGGTAGCCGTCGCTGTCTTTGCTGGAGATACGGGACGGTTCATTCCCCTGTAGCACTGTGATCTCGATATCCGGATCCTCAATGGTCGTGCGAACATGCTCTATCACGTCGTCAATGCGGGTGCCGGGCAAAAGCCTGAAATTAACGGTGGCCGAGGCCGTTGAGGGCAGAACATTATCTTTTGTACCGCCGTTGATAATTGTTACGGCAGTTGTCGTCCGGACCATGGCATTCGTCGCCCCGCCCTTGCCAAGCTCGCCAACCAGCAGCGGTTCCAGCAGCCAGCGATTCGAGATAATGGCCTTGAGCGGCAGTGTCATATGGGGCGACAGGCTGTCGAACATGTCTGACGCGGGGCTTTGCAGCGTTGCCGGAAACCGGTTTTCCTCCAGCCGGGTGATGGCGCGGGCAATCTTGCCGATCGCCGTGGTGCGCGGCGGAATCGAGGAATGCCCGCCCGCCGTCGTCGCGGTCAGCGACACCGTAAGATACCCTTTTTCGGCAAGAGCAATGAAGGCAATCGGGTCATCGATCCCCGGCATCAGGCCCTGAACCACGACCATGCCCTCATCGATCGAGAAGGTAAGCTCGACACCGCGGGACTTCAGCAGGGCGGCAATCTTTCCGGCACCGTTATCCCCGCCGATCTCCTCATCATGGCCGAAGCCGAAATACATCGTCCGCGCCGGGGTGAAACCGGCTTTCAGTTGCAATTCGGCGGCTTCCAGAATGGCAAAGACTGATAGCTTATCATCAAGGGTGCCCCGGCCCCAGACAGCACCCTCCGCGATATCTCCCGAGAAGGCACCGTGGGTCCAGTCATCTTCGGTTCCGGCCTCGACCGGGACAACATCCATATGCCCCATCAGCAATATTGGCTTGAGGCTAGCGTCTGTCCCCTTCCAGGTATAGAGCAGGCTGTGGCCGTTCACGACTTCGCGCGTCAGTTTTTCTGCTATCAACGGGTAGGAGCTGTTGATCAGCAGATGCAGCCGGTCGAATTCCTCCGCCGCGACGGGATTGGTGGTACCGGTGGACACGGTTTTGATCTTCACGGCCTCGGCCAGCCTGTTCACCGCCGCGACGGTGTCAAAGGTTGGTAACTCAATTGCCGTAACTTGGGTGTCGGCGGCGCTGTTCAGAAAAGTCTTTATTGCAAGCACGGCAATCAGCACAATCAGGAGGACAACGACGGATAAGACAATTTTTTTTATCATAACAGGCAAACTCCGATGCGCTTTTGTGCCGTTTTGCTTTTCTTGCTGGCTGCAGGATGGTACAAACATGTGCAAATAAAAAGGGAAAAGACACAATGCGCACTGAAGAACGCCAGAAGGCGATTACAGAAACCGTCGACCGAATTCGCGACTGCACCCGGGGGCGGACGATCGGGCCGGAAGTCCTTGATGATATCAAGCAGCAGCTTATCCGCCTTGCCGGCGAGACGCATTTATTCTCCATCGAGGATTTTCCGGGACCGGAGGCTGATGCCAAGCGCCGAAGTTGCTTGTATCGTCTGTCCGAAGATGACGACCACGGCTTCGCCCTCTATCTTAATGTCGCCAGCGGGGCCGTCACCGCGCCGCCCCATAATCATACGACATGGGCGGTCATTGCGGGGATTGAGGGGCAGGAAGAAAACAGGTTTTACAAGAAGGTCCCGGACGGGGTCAAGCAGACCGGTAGTCAGGTGGTGGAACAAGGTACCGCCGTTGCCCTGATGCCTGATGATATTCACACAATCCATATCAAGGAGGGAGCCCCAGTGCTCAATTTTCATATGTACGGCCGGGCGCTGGAACAGCTGGACAAACGCAATTTCTGGAATGATCAGGAAGAGGTGTGGAAGACCTTCCCGGCCCATACTGATATTCGCGAGGCGCGCTCATGACGTTTGATCTGATATCGCCAGCGCGTTTGCGCGAAAAAATGGCCCCCGATGCGACAGCTGAATATGCCTTGATTGACGTGCGTGAGTTGGGTGTACATTCCGAGGGACATCCGTTTTTTGCCGTACCGTTGCCGCTCAGCCAACTGGAGTTGAAGGCACTGAAGCTACTGCCGCGCAAATCGGTGCCGCTGTATATCCTCGATCAGGGACCTGAGCTGCCGCTGGCCGAACGGGCCGCCGAGCTGCTTGCGGGCTTTGGGTATAGTGATATTCGTCTGGTTGAACGGGGCGTCGAAGGCTGGCGGGAAGCTGGTTTCGAGATTTTCTCCGGCATCAACGTGCCGAGCAAGGCATTCGGTGAGTTTGTTGAGGAAGCCTACGGCACACCTCATATCACCGCATCGGACCTGGCGGAGCGGCAGAAGCAGGGTGAAAAAATTGTCATTCTCGATAGCCGTCCCTTCCGCGAATTCCACCGGATGTCAATCCCTGGCGGTATCGATATGCCAGGTGCCGAGCTGGTGCATCGGGTGTATGAAACCGTACCCGACGCCGACACGCAGATTGTTGTCAACTGCGCCGGCCGGACACGTAGCATCATTGGCGCGCAGTCGCTGATCAACGCGGGCATTCCCAATCCGGTTGCCGCGTTGAAGGATGGCACCATGGGCTGGCATCTCGCCGATCTTAAACTTGCCCATAAGGAAAACAGAGTAGCTCCGCCGCCGGGTCCGGATGCCGGAAGCCGGAGTCAGCAATCTGCTGACCAGGTTGCGACGCGGTTTGGGGTTAAAACCATTGACCTCGACACGCTGGAGGCGTGGCAACAGGAACGGGAGACGCGCAGTCTTTACCTTCTCGACGTTCGGGATGAAGCGGAATATCTGGCAGGGCATTTTCCGGGGGCGCTTCACGCTCCCGGCGGTCAGCTTGTTCAGGCAACCGATGAATATGTCGCTACTCGAAATGCGCGGATCGTGCTGATTGACGGCGAAAGTGTGCGGGCTGTGATGACGGCTTCCTGGTTGTTGCAGATGAACTGGCCGGAGGTATTGGTCCTGCAGACCAGTCCCGACAGGTTCACCGAAACCGGGCCTTCAGCGGGCGCCGAGATTGAGCAAACCCCTGTGATTTCCGCCCATGAGCTGGATGCGGCGCTGGCCTCGGGTGAGCCGATCGCGGTTATCGATCTGGGGTCGTCGCCTGCCTATCGTGCGGGCCATATACCCGGCGCCTATTGGGCAATCCGAGCGCGGCTGGACAAGGATCTTATTTTTGTTCCGCCAATGGGACTAATTGTCCTGACGTCGAAAGATGGAGATATTGCCCATCTCGCCGCGCAGGAAGTTGCCCGTCTTCGCCCCGGGACCCTGATCCGGGTACTGGACGGCGGAACCGCGGCGTGGAAGCAGGCCTCCCTGCCGCTTGAAAAGGGGGAGACCCAACTCTTAAGCCGCCTCGACGATCTCTGGTCTAGACCCTATGACACGAGCGACCCCGAGGAAGTGCGCAAGCGTATGCAGGACTACCTGACATGGGAGGTTGGATTGATGCAACAGATAGAGCGGGACGGACTGGTTCGATTCCAGCGGTTCGAGCCATGATGCTGATTTTTACTTAACGGGATTTGCAGGTTTACGTAACGTAAACCTGCGCCGGAGAGGAATGTAAAGGCGTATTGAAACCTCTGCTTGCAATGAGGAAAAACCCGGCCTAGCATAAGGCCAAATGGGCACGGTAGAAGCCCATGCGTATAAGGGAGAAACCTCAATGGATCTATCATTTAGCGCCGACGATTTAGCCTTTCGGGATGAAGTGCGCGATTTTCTTGCAACCGCGCTACCGAAGGACGTGAAGGACCGTTTTGAACGGGGCCTGCACCCGACCAAGGAAGGGCAGGTCAGATGGCACAAAATCCTGAACGAGAAGGGCTGGGTCGCCCCGAACTGGCCCAAGGAATATGGGGGAACGGGCTGGACGATCTCGCAGAAATATATCGCGGCCCATGAGTTTGGTCAGGCCTCGGCACCGCAGGCGATGCCGTTTGGCGTCGGGATGGTGGCTCCGGTCATCTATACCTTCGGCACTCAGGCGCAGAAGGATAAATACCTGCCGCGTATCCTGAACTCAGACGATTGGTGGTGTCAGGGCTATTCCGAACCGGGATCCGGGTCCGATCTTGCCTCACTGCAAACCAAGGCTGTCCGAGACGGTGATCACTACATCGTCAATGGCCAGAAAATCTGGACTTCCTTCGCCCAGCATGCGGACATGATCTTCTGTCTTGTCCGGACCGATAGCTCGGTCAAGGCGCAGGAAGGTATTTCCTTCTTGCTGATTGATATGAAGACGCCGGGGATCTCGATCAAGCCGATCTATGGACTTGACAAGGAAAACAGCCTCAACGAGGTCTTTTTTGACGACGTCCGGGTGCCGGTCGAAAACCGCATCGGCGAAGAGAACAAGGGCTGGACCTACGCCAAATTCCTGCTCGGAAATGAACGTACGGGGATTGCCCGTGTCGCCCGCTCGAAACGCCAGGTCGTGCGCTTGCGGGAAATCTCGCGGGTGGAACGTAGCGGTGCGGGAACGCTGGCCGAGGATCCGGACTTTATCGCCAAGCTTGCGCGGATAGAGGTTGACCTGATGGCACTGGAATATACCGAGCTTCGCATGCTCTCGATGATTGCCAACGGCAAGACATTGTCGGCGGAACCGTCGCTCTTGAAGATCAAGGGAACCGAAATACAGCAGCGGCTGACCGAACTGATGGTTGAGACGCTCGGTATGTATGGCGCGCCATATGAGCCTGAACGGGCCTATGCCGGACGTAATGACGGACCGGCCGGGCCGGATTATGCCCATGGGCCGATGGCGGATCATCTCTATCTTCGCGCTGCAACCATCTATGGCGGCAGTAATGAAATTCAACGTAACATCGTCTCCAAGATGGTTCTGGGGTTATAGGGAAAACAAGAAAATGGATTTTGAACTTTCCGACGAGCAAAAGCTGCTAAAAGACAGTGTCGAGCGGTTTGTCAAAGACAACTATGCCACTGAGGCACGGGCAAAACTGGCGGACACGGAACTTGGCTTCAGCCGGGATCACTGGAAGAAGATGGCCGAACTGGGCTGGCTCGGCCTGCCCTTCGCGGAGGAGGTCGGTGGCTTTGGCGGCACTGCTGTTGAAACCATGATCATGATGGAAAGCATGGGACGTGGGCTGGTGCTGGAACCGTTTCTGGCAACGGTTATCCTTGGTGGCGGTCTTGTCGCCGAAGCAGGCAGCGCCGAACAGATTGAGGCGATTATCCCTGAGTTGATTGAAGGCAAGATGATGCTCGCCTTTGCCTATGCCGAGCCACAATCACGGTTTGATCTCAATAACGTGGCGACAACGGCCAGCAAGTCCGGCGACGGCTATGTGCTGAACGGCCATAAGGCGGTTGTCTATCACGGCACTACGGCCGACAAGATTATCGTCTCCGCCCGCACCAGTGGCGATGCGCTGGATACGGACGGCATTTCCCTTTTCCTCGTTGACAATGATGCGGAGGGGGTCAGCCGCCGTGACTATCGCACCATCGATGGTCAGCGCGCCGCCGATATCATGCTGGAAAATGTCAAGGTTGGCGCGGATGCGCTGCTTGGCGCCGAGGGCAAGGCATACCCGGCCATTGAAAAGGTTGCCAGTCGGGCGATCGCGGCGCTGTGCGCTGAAGCCGTCGGCGCCATGCAGACGGCGAACGAGATCACGAACGAATATATGAAACAGCGCAAGCAGTTCGGCGTTCCCATCGGCAAGTTCCAGGTACTGCAGCACCGCATGGTCGATATGTATATGGAAGCTGAGCAGTCCAAGTCGATGTCTGACATGGTGGCGATGAAACTCGATCTTGGAGATGAGCTTGACGCGCGGAAGGCGGTCTCGGCGGCCAAGGCGCAAGTCGGCAACGCGGCGAAATTTATCGGTCAGCAGTCCATTCAGCTACATGGCGGCATGGGCATGACCGATGAATATTCCATCGGTCACTATTTTAAACGCCTGACAACGATTGAAATGCTGTTCGGCAACACGGATTATCATTTCAAGAAATTTGCCGCTCTGTCGTCATAAAGCGGCTTTCAGGGGGGAGCCGGTAGATGTCGTCAGGATGTCTTCGGGGGTTGCCGGGTCGCGTCCTTGAAATGCAGACGGCAGAGGGCGACGTAGCGATCATTCCCGCCAATTTCCTTTTGTGCGCCCTCAATTACCGGCTCGCCCGTTTCGGTGACCCGGATGACCATGATGGCCTTCTTGCCGCAATGACAGATGGTTTTCAGCTCTTTCAGCTCATCCGCCCAGGCGAGAAGATACTGACTGCCCTCAAAGAGGTTTCCTTGAAAATCCGTGCGCAAGCCGTAGGCAAGCACCGGTATCCCGAGCTTGTCCGTGATTTCTGACAGCTGGTAAACCTGATCCTTGGTCAGAAACTGGCTTTCATCGACCATGACGCAATCGACCCTGTCCTGTTTCACCTCGCGGGTGACAAATTCAAAAAGATCGGTCTCTGCCGTGAACAGGTTGGCGTCGGCTTCCAGCCCGATGCGCGATGTGATCTTGCCGACGCCATACCGGTCATCCAGTGCCGCCGTGAACAGCAACGGCCGCATGCCGCGCTCCCGGTAATTAAAGCTCGACTGTAACAGGGTTGTCGATTTGCCGGCGTTCATGGTCGCGTAATTGAAATAAAGCTTGGCCATCGGATTAGTTTCTACAAGGACTGGCAATATTCGGAAACTCTGTCCAGACAAACGGTGTCCGGCGGTAGGAAAGGTAGAGGGGATGGCCGGGTAATCCGGCCGCGGTCAGGGACAGGACATAGGGCGTGATTCCGGTGTCGTTAAGCAGGTGGCATATTTCTTCGTGCCTGTGCCTGTGGTGTCCATGCCCGCCCCAGGCACAGACAACCATCTTCGCCGAGGCCGTGCTGGAAAGGAGGGCGGCATCGTTCTCTGGTCCGACCGGATCCGGTGATTTTTTCAACTCCTTCGGATCTGTTGCCCGAAAGGCGAAGATATTCACGACATCCAGCGCGGCGAAGCCCATGTCAACCGCGCGCCGATGACAGCGCTCAATGGTGGGATCGTTGCGGGTTGCATCCGCGGTCGAGGGGTTAAGCATGATAAAGGTGACCATCGGGCCATCTGCCCAGCGCCGCCAGAGACGATAGCGATAATCGCCGCACGAGCTGAACTCGGCGCCGGAGTGGGCGAAATACCTATTCTCCATCGAGATTCGGGAACAGGATACCAGGTGTCCCCTCCTGCCAGATATCCCGCTTCTTCATGACAGCAGCGAAATTGGCTGAGGCAAGGTGGGCAGCAAGCCAGCTTTTCAGCCGTGGATAGGGCGCGCGGTCAAACCAGTTGCGATCGGCGTTCGCGAACTGGCGGATAAAGGGAAAGAGTGCCATATCCGCGAGGCTCGGTACGTCCCCGACAAGATACTGGCGGGACGCAAGGCATTCTTCAAGCTTTGCGAGAAATCTCTCGCCAGCCTTCCGGTATTGCTCGCGGCTTTTTTCCGGGAAGCGGACATGGTATTTATAACGGTCAAGATTATCCTTGAAGGGCCCGTCATTTTCGGCAATCAGGCCGAATATCTCCCGGCGGACCGATGTTTCCTCCGGCAGCCAGTGATCGGGGTCGTTCTGCTCCAGCGCCCAGAGCATGATATCAAGGCTTTCCTCCAGCACCGTGCCGTCACGGTGTTTGAGGACGGGGACGGTTGCTTTGGGGCTCGCCGCGACCATGTCGGCGGGTTTGTCTTTTAACAGGATATCGCGCAGCTCGACCTCGGTGCCCGAATAGACGAGCGCCATGCGGCTGCGGATGGCATAGGGGCAGCGGCGAAAGCTATAAAGGATGGGCAGCGGTGACGCTCGCTGATCCTGCGGGGCGATTGAGGGCATTTGAATGTTCCGGGCTTTCCTGTTTATCCGAGCCGTTCATCTGGCTATATATAGCCAAAAAGGTCCCCGATTACCAGCGAAGCCGGTTAACCCGACGGCGCATGGCCGCTCGTAATGTTTCCCTATGGTCGAACTTGATATCGACAACCGGTTCGTCATCCTCGAATTCGAATTCTGGGATTTCGAACGGGCGTGACGCGCCGGCTTCATAAGTTTCGCCTGCCTCCGGGTCGGATTCCCGGGGGTGCAGATCGACAACCTCCACGGTTTCCCGCCGGGCAGGCTTCTGCCGGGGTTTGTCCCGTGTTGGTGATTTAAGCAGATCGATTTCTTCCGGGGCCAGATCCGGGGAAATTGAATATTCTTCCTCTGTCTTCTCCCATTTAGGTCGGGATGAGGTTTCTTTTGCGGGCGCGTCTTTTTTGGACGTTGATCCAAAGTGCATTTCGGGCGCGGGTTCCGCAAATTCTATCGGCTCGTGAAACGTCTCGAAAATTTCCATTTTCGGGGGTGGGCTATACTCACGCCGCGACGACTGCCGTTTTGCCTTTGCCTGCCGCGCGGCTGTTTCCGCGGAACCGCCGGTTCGGCGCTCAAATGTCTGGTTAGTCTGTTTTAGGGTGGGCAGGACAGTTTCAATGCGGTCCACCAATGTCAGAACCGCGTCGCTCAGGCGTTTATTCTTCTGGCGCAACTGCTCATTTTTGGTCAACAAATACTGTTCCCGCATTGACAAGACGTCCGGGTGGCCAAATAGTGATCTTCCACGGTTTTCCCGAGCGAAACTCATGTGATGCGCTTTTAGTCCTGTCCTTAAAAGATTTCTGTATTTCGGTACCGTCAGAGCAACGAGGTTATCCCTTGACTGCTGGAAGATATGTTAACGGGAAATATGGTCTAAAACCACCTAAAAACAAAGATATTATGGTTAATTTCAAATAAAATTAGCTAAAAATTTAATGAGCGGGAAAAGGGGGCGAATCAGTGTGCGGATATTAACCATAATACTATCGAAATCCAATCACGACAGTGAAAAATATTCAATTTTTTCAGCAGGTTATGGTTAACGCGAATCACGGTTGAAAATTTTTCCTTAAAGGTTATCGTGGCGTTTATTTTCTGACCCCGATGGCCTCCTGGTCGCAATTTCCCATCGAGTATGCCTTATCAATCTGGCACGCCCGGTTCATATCGACGACAAAATTCCCCTTGCAGTTCTTGAAGTTCATCCACGCCTGAAAATGATAATCTTCCCCGGCTTCACTATCGGAAATATAATAGGTCAGGTACTCTATCTTGGTAATGTTGTCGCGGTCTATGCCGCGGTCATCAATGACCTGTTCCACCACCGGCTTGCAGTCTTCGGGTTTATAGGCCGTGATGGATTTCTGGAGATAGTCTGCCTTTGCGGTGCCAGTGACAGCAACGGCCAGAAGCGCGGCCCCGACAACAACTCTTGCAGGTTTTGTCATGGGAAATCTTTTTGTAAATTTCATAATTGAACCTTTTGGCGAGAAATTCAGACGGTCTGTACCGTTCTTCTTAATGTATTACCAGAGGCCTTTAAATCAAATGATTTTGATCTCAATCGGGCTCAATCCGTCGATATGGCCTTTTACGTGATCGCCGCGTTCAAGCGGGCCGACTCCGGCCGGGGTTCCGGTGTAAATGAGGTCGCCGGGCTGCAGCATGAATTCGCGGGACAGGAAGGCAATCACGTCGTCGATCGACCAGATCAAATCGGCGATCGAGGCTAATTGCCGGGTCTCATCATTAACGGTCAGCCAGATTTTCGACGTTTCGAGCCCGACGGCGTTGGCAGCGGGAGTCAACGTCCCGCACGGCGCAGACTGGTCAAATGCCTTGCCACTGTCCCACGGTCGCCCCTTGTCCTTGGCTATCTTCTGCAAATCACGGCGGGTGAGGTCGATGCCGGTCGCATAGCCAAAAATATGGCGTCTGGCATCTTCCTGCTCGATGTTCTCTCCTGCTTCACCGATGGCCACCACAAGCTCCATTTCATAATGGAAGTTGGCTGTGGCCTTGGGGTAGGGGATGTCGGTGCCACTTTCAACGACGGCATCGGCGGGCTTGGTGAAGAAGAAAGGCGGTTCGCGGTCCGGATCGCCGCCCATTTCGCGCGCATGTTCGGCATAGTTGCGACCAACGCAGAATATCCGCCGGACAGGGAAACGGTCCTCGGTTCCCTCGACGGCGACGGAGGGGATTTCTTGGGGGGCAAACACATAATTCATCTCGATGAGCACTTTCCTGACAGGGGCTGTGGCCCGAATGCGTGTTGTAAGGGCAATTTGCGGCGCTATACTAGGCGGAAATAACCAATAATAAAAGGGAGCAGTGAAGATGAACATATGGCAAGTTGGCGATGTCCGTATTACTCGTATCGTCGAGGTAGAGGCAATGGGGGGGACGCGGTTTATTCTTCCGCAGGCGACACCGGAAACTATCCGTCCGATCGACTGGATGGTCCCGCATTTTGCAACGCCTGAGGGAAAGCTGATCATGAGCATTCATGCGCTGGTCATAGATACCGGATCCCGCCGGATTGTCGTTGATACCTGCCTTGGCAATGATAAAAAGCGCAAGGTCTCCGCCTGGAACATGCTGCAAACAAGTTTTCTGGCGGACCTTGAGGCGGCGGGATATCCCCGGACCAGCATTGATACGGTTCTTTGCACCCATTTGCATGTGGATCATGTCGGCTGGAATACGATGCTGGTCGACGACGAATGGGTTCCGACCTTTCCGAACGCCCGCTATTTTTTCGGGCAGCGGGAATGGGACTATTCGCAGGAAGCATCCCAGGCCCAGTTTGGCGACGTGATCAGTGATTCCGTGGCCCCGATTGTTAATGCCGGCCTTGCGGATTTCGTTGAAATGGACCACCGCATTTGTGAAGAGGTAAGCCTGTTCCCCTCGCCGGGCCACACCCCCGGTCACGTCTGTGTTGCCGTTCGCTCGGGCGGCAAAGAGGCGGTCATCACCGGCGACAGCATACATCATCCCTGTCAGATTGCACATCCGGAATGGTCGAGTGCCGTCGATGACGATCCCGATAAGGCACGGAGGACCCGCGAAGGTTTTTTGAAAAAATACTGTAATTCGGATACACTGATTATAGGCACTCATTTCGCAACGCCAACGGCCGGGTATCTAAAACGGCGCGATACGGGCGATTATTGGCTGAAAACGTAACGTTTTGCACAAGGAACATGACTTAAGGTAAAGCTGACACTCAGGGAAAAAATTATAATTCAACTCAAGGAAGAGACTATGTTGAAGAAAATTCCACACATTTTGTTGGCGGCAGGGATCGTCCTGCTCGGCTCTCATACCACTGTATTGGCGTCCGAAACCGCGGCCTGCCAAAAGGTTCGGTTTTCTGATGTTGGCTGGACCGATATCACGGCCACAACGGCGGCGGCCTCAGTGGTTCTGAAGGCCCTTGGCTATGAGCCGACGGCGACCGTTCTGGCCGTTCCGGTAACATATGCTGCTCTCAAAAATGGTGATATCGATGTTTTCCTTGGTAACTGGATGCCAACAATGGAAGGCGATATAGCGCCGTACCGCGAAGATGGCTCGGTTGAAACAACGGGGATGAACCTGACCGGCGCCAAATATACACTTGCGGTCAACAAGGCGGCGGCAGACGGCGGGATTAAAAGTTTCGCCGATATCGCCCCGCACAGAAATCAGCTTGAAGGCAAGATCTACGGGATTGAACCTGGCAATGACGGCAACCGGCTGATTCAGGACATGATTAACTCCGACGCTTTTGGCCTGAAGGACTTCAAGGTCGTTGAATCGAGTGAGCAGGGGATGCTGGCCCAGGTTGCCAAGGCGAACCGCAAGGACGAATGGGTGGTTTTCCTCGGCTGGGAACCGCATCCGATGAACGCCAATTTCGACATGACCTATCTGTCGGGCGGCGACGAATATTTCGGTCCCAACTATGGTGGCGCTGAGGTTTATACGAATGTGCGCAAGGGCTATCTGACAGACTGCCCGAATGCCGGAAAGCTGGTTTCAAACCTGAAATTCACCCTGCCGATGGAAAATGAGATCATGGGGGCGATCCTCGATGACGATGCTGAACCGAACGCAGCCGCCAAGGCCTGGCTGCAAAAGCATCCGAAAATTGCGGCAAGCTGGCTGGACGGGGTCACAACCTTTGACGGCGGCGATGCCTCCGCGGCTCTTGACAAGGCGCTCGATCAATAAGAGAGGCGGGCAATATCCGGCCAGGAGCTTCGGCTCCGGCTGACTTTACCACTATCAATGCTGCCAGAGGTTTCGCAGATGAGGGGAAATGCGCGATATGGAATGGCTGACGGAGCATAAAATTCCGCTGGGAAGCTGGATCCGCGACGGCGTGGATTTCATGCTTGATCATGGTGCCTGGCTATTTGACAGCTTTTCGGATGGACTGGCGTTTTTGGTAAACGGTCTTGTTGATGTCATGCTCTGGGTGCCTGCGCTGGGATTGATCGTCGTCTTTGCCGCCGCCGCTTACGCCCTGCATAGAAGCTGGAAACTGGCAGCGTTAATCGTCTTCTCGCTGCTGCTGGTGATTAATCTCGGGTACTGGGAAGAGACGGTCCGGACCATCGGCCTGATCCTGGTTGCAACCTTTGTCTGCATGATTGTCGGCATCCCGCTTGGTATTCTGGCGGCGCATCGGGCGCGCTTTTACATGGTTCTGCGTCCGATTCTCGATCTGATGCAGACAATCCCAACCTTTGTCTATCTGATTCCGACGATGATCATGTTCGGGCTCGGCGTTGTGCCCGGGCTGATTTCCACGGTTATTTTTGCCATCCCGGCACCGATCCGCCTGACCTATCTCGGAATTTCCGGCGTTCCCCAAACGTTGATTGAGGCCGGGGAGGCGTTCGGCGCGACCCGGCGGCAAATCCTGTGGAAAATTGAATTGCCTCACGCCATGCCAACCATCATGGCCGGAGTCACCCAATGCATCATGCTCTGCCTGTCGATGGTGGTGATCGCGGCGATGGTCGGTGCGCCGGGGCTCGGCGTGCCCGTGCTGAGGGCGCTCAACACGGTGAATATTGCCAAGGGATTTGAGGCCGGGCTTGCCATTGTCATCATTGCCATCCTGCTTGACCGCGTCTGTAAGCAACCCGACGGGAAAGAGCAGAAATAGCATGGCCGTCGTCGAATTCAAGAATGTCGATATTGTCTTCGGGAAAGATCCCGCCGACGCCCTGGCGCTGCTGGATCAGGGTGCAGACCGTGAGAAAATTCTGGGTGAGACGAATATGGTTCTGGGGGTTGCCGACGCGACGCTTGGCGTTGATGCCGGTGAGATTTGCGTTCTTATGGGCTTGTCCGGTTCCGGCAAATCAACGCTTCTTCGTGCCGTCAATGGCCTGAATAAAATAAGCCGCGGGCAGGTGCTGATCGAACATGAGGGGCAGCAGATAAACCTGCCCGATTGCACCTCGGCGACCCTCCGCCAGTTGCGGATGCACCGCATTTCCATGGTCTTTCAGCAATTTGCATTGCTGCCCTGGCGCACGGTCGCCGAGAATGTGGGGTTTGGCTTAGAGCTCCGCGGACTTGGCAAGGCAGAACGCCGCCGTATCGTTGCCGAAAAGCTGGAACTGGTGCAGCTTGAGCAATGGCAGGATAAATATGTCCATGAACTTTCCGGCGGTATGCAGCAGCGGGTCGGCCTTGCCCGGGCCTTTGCGACCGATGCGGATATCCTATTGATGGATGAGCCCTTCTCGGCGCTGGACCCGCTCATTCGAAACCGGTTGCAAGATGAGTTGCTGGCGCTTCAGGAAAAGATGCACAAGACCATCATCTTCGTGAGTCATGACCTTGACGAGGCACTGAAAATCGGCAACAAGATCGCGATTATGGATCAGGCCCGCATCGTCCAGTATGACGAGCCGGAAGAAATTGTCCGCAATCCCGCCAATGACTATGTTGCTGATTTCGTTGGCCATATGAACCCCCTCAATGTCCTGCGCGCCCGGTCATTAATGACGCATTTCGCCGATATTCCCGTGCAGGACGGCGAGCTTATTCTCGATCGTGCTGGATATTGTCGCCTGAAACTTGATGCGGCAAGAAAGCTCGTTCAGGCAACCTCCAATGGTCTGCCCTCAAAAATCCTCGCTTACGGCGATACCCAGGGGGGGGAGGCAATAGACTATAACCAGTTTGTCACTGCACCCGTGGATATCATGTTGAGAGAGGTGATCGAAATTCGCCGCAGATCCGGCTCGCCGGTATTGTTTGTTGAGAATGATAAACTTGTTGGTATGATTGGCGATGACGAGATTTTTGAGGGTTTCTTAAACCAGTCGGCCAGCCAATCGGGGCGCAAACCTGAATAGGATAATAAAAAATGAAACTATATGATTTTCCCGGCCCCCCCAGTCCTCGCCGCGTAAGGATTCTTCTGGCCGAAAAAGGTCTCGATGTTGACAAGATATCGGTGGATATTCGCAGTGGCGAGCAGTTCTCGGATGAGTTCAAAAAAATCAATCCCAATTGCACCGTCCCAGTGCTGGAGCTGGATGACGGAACGACCATTTCCTCCATCGATGCGATTAACCGCTATATCGAGGAAATCTATCCTGAACCGCCCCTGTTCGGCACCAGCCCGGAAGAGCGCGCGAAGATTAATGACTGGTGTCATTATACAAACGTGAACGGATTTATGGCGGTGGCGGAAGCGCTTCGCAATTCTGCGCCGCGGCTCGCGGGACGGGCCATTACCGGCCCCCGGGATGTCGAGCAGATTCCGGCCTTGGCGGAAAGAGGACGGCAACGCGTTCTTTATTTCTTTGAGGATCTCGACAAGCAGCTCGAAGGCCGTGACTTTGTCGCAGGGAACAGCTACAGCGCCGCTGATATCGGTGCAATGGTCGTCATCGATTTCGCGACCACCATGGCGAAAATTGAAATGCCGGAAGGCTTGCCCAATTTGAAGCGCTGGCATGCCGCTGTCGCCGCCCGGCCAAGCGCCAGCGCCTGAGCGGGAAACTTTCGTCAGTCCCGACGGCGGCGCGCGTTTCGCCGCCCGCCGGCCGGCTTGGCGCCATGCCCCTCTCCTGGCGGAATGCTGATCTTCCATACGGGCCCGAATCGCGCCTCGATCTGCTCAATATTAAGGGAGGAATTGGGCGTATATCCGTCGAGCGCGGCGGCCATGGCCTTTAGATGCGCATGGCTGGTGCCACAGCAGCCACCAATGATACGGGCGCCAGCATCGGCGGCAAGCCGCGCATAATCCGCCATCACGTCGAGCGTCCCGCTATAGGTGAGCTTGCCATTCTTGAATTCGGGAATGCCGCAATTGGCCTTCGAGACGATGATGTCGCCCGCCTGCGCCGTTGATTTGAGCCCGATCAGCGTCTCCAGCATTTCCCCGGCGCCGACACCACAATTTGCACCCCAGCCCATGGGAGGCGTTGGCAGGCTCTGGCAAAATTCCGTGAAATCGCCGGGCTTGATCCCCATCATGGTGCGCCGGTTGGTATCAAAGGACATGGTACAGATAACGGGATAACCGGTGGCGGTCGCGGCCTCAACCGCAGCCGCCATTTCCTCGGTAGCCGAAATGGTTTCAATCCACAGCACATCGACACCACCGGCGACAAGGGCATCGGCCTGTTCCCGGAAGGCGGCAACGGCGCCGTCATGGGTCAGGGCACCCATTGGTTCCATCAATTCCCCGGTCGGCCCCATGGAGCCCGCAACGATAACCTCGCGGTCCACGCGGTCGGCTTCGGCGCGGGCAATCTTTGCGGCCGCAAGGTTAAGCTCGCGGACCCGAGACTGGGCGTTATGAAGTTTGAGGCGATAGCTGGTGCCGCCAAAGCTGTTGGTCAGGATAATGTCCGACCCGGCCTCGACAAAGCCGCGATGCAGGGCTGATATTTTTTCAGGGGCATCGATATTCCATAATTCGGGAGCATCACCCGACTGCAATCCGGTGGCAAAAAGGTTCGTGCCGACCGCGCCGTCCGCTAGCAGGAACGGCTTTTTATCCAGCAATAGTTGAAGTTTGTTGATCATCGTTCCCCGCCTTTTACCACACTGCGTAATGGGTCCTCTGTCATGTCACAGAGTGACCCACTCCGCAATGCAAAAGCGGCGCGCATTCAAAGTCCCGGGCCTGCGTTATGACACATCGCCTCCCGCATCCGATTTGTCCTGCGACTTCGGGCGTGGAGTTCGGGGCGCCTTTTTTTCCTCGGCTGCTTCGGCGACAATAATGACATCATCGTCGGTAGCGTTGGAGGGCGGTGCCGGTGGAGTTTGGGATGGCCAGCGATCAATTGGATATGGCTTTGCGTCACTTTGATAGGAAAGAAAGGCGACCAGCTGCCGGTTATACTCAGCAAGCGAGCCCCCAAAAGATTGAAGCTGGGCGAACGGCGATCCGGTTAGTAATGATTTTACAAACTGAAGAATGGTAATTACGAGCAGGACAAGGCTGGCGACCTTATATGTAATCGCGTAGAGTATAATGTAAAGCAATCTTGTCCAGGTTGTTTTGGATTTTACGTGGGTTTTTACATCGTCTGTCATCAGGCAGGCCCCTTGAATTGCCAAAAGTAAATGTTGATGCCGAAGCGATTGTCGCATGCCGACATCAGTGTCGTCCGCTTTGACGCCCTACAGATATTGCTTGAAGTCACGGTTTTCAAGGGTTAGAGCCGCTTTTTCCACCTGCCTCATGAAAATTACGTCAGAGTGGAACATTGTCTGCCAGGTATTCGATGGCCGCCTGAACGCCGCCGTTTCCGTGGGGAATTGCATGTGCTTTCAGGCTCATCTCTATCGCCCCAAGTGTACCGAGAAGCATTGGCGCATTGATATGGCCCATATGGGCAATGCGCAGCGCCTTGCCGGATAGAGCGGAAATGCCGATACCAATGACAACACCGCATTTGGTATCGCAATAGCTATGAATTTTAGCAAGCGCTTGTTCGTCCTTTATCAGGACTGTTGTCACCGAATTGGCGCGCTCCGCCGGATTGGTGATATTGAACGAAAACATTCCGCCCTCCGCCCATTTGCTGACGGCGCAGCGGGTTGCTTCGGCCAGCAGCCGATGGCGGGTGATGATGGCGTCCAGCCCCTCCTCGCGAATGAGCTGAAGTGCCTTTTGCAGGCCGTATAACATGTGAACGGGCGGCGTTCCCGCGTATTTCTGGTAATGTTCCGGCCCCTGACGGGCGGTCCAGTCCCAATAGGCCGTGCGCAGGTTTGCTGTCTCATGACGTGCCATCGCCTTTTCACCGGCGATCGTGAAGCTGAGGCCGGGAGACATCATCAGGCCTTTCTGGCAGGCGGCGACGGTGACATCAACGCCCCAATCATCCATTTTATAAGTCATGGTGCCGAGTGATGCGATGGTATCGACCATCAGCAGGGCATTATGACCGGCAGCATCAATGGCCCGGCGAAGAGCCGGGATATCGTTGACGACGCTGGTCGCGGTATCGATCTGAACGACAAGGATCGCTTTGATGTCGCCGCTGACATCCTGCCTGAGACGGGCCTCCAGTTGGGCCGGGTCAACAGCGGCGGTCCAGCTGCCGGGCAGGATTTCGACGTCAATACCAATGGTTGCGCCGGATTGTCCCCATCCAGCGGCAAAGGAGCCGCTTTCTAACACCAGGACCTTGTCATTTCGGCTGAGAACATTGCTAAGGGCAGCCTCCCAGGCGCCATGCCCGTTGGCGATATAGATAAATGGTGTGCCGGCTGTTTGGGCAAGCGCCAGCAAATTATGCTGGATGTCAGCGGTAATATCGACGAGTTCGCCTTTGCGGATATCTATGGCCGGCCGATGCATCGCCGCGAGCACAGCATCGGGGACGGTGGTTGGACCTGGGATACTCAAGAATTGGCGACCATTTCTCACACTCATCGGACGAGATTCCTATTTCGTTTTCTATCAAATATTTGCGGAGTTTATTCTCTTTTTCGGGGAGGGCAATGTCAAAAATGATGGATAGTTACTCAACATCCCGACCCTGGTTTTGATCAAGCACGGTGCTATAAAGTTGCTTGCTGGAAGAGCCGAGACTGCCGAGGGGCAGGAATTCCGCCTTCTGCTTCCCGGCAGGTCGTTGCAGAATGCGCAAAAGCGTAAACAGCGTTAAAAAGACAGTGCAGACTGTGATGTAATAGAACAACCCATTGGGCCCGACCACCCCCATTACCTGCGACGCAAGGATCGGGCCGATGCTGGCGCCTATACCATAGGCAAGCAACAGCCCGGCCGAAACTTGTACCAGGCGATCCTGATCGGCGAGGTCATTTACCTGTGCCGAGGACATCGGATAAATCGTGTAGCAAAATCCACCGTAAATGGCACCAAAAATGAATATCGTGATGCCATGGGATTGAGTGACGGCCCAGACAATACCGAGGCTTGCCGCCGCCGTTGCAACCCCGGCGATGATCAGGATCGTGCGCCGGTCAAAATGATCCGACAGTCTGCCGACCGGGAATTGAAGCAGCATGCCGCCGAGAAGAATACTGGCCATGAAGGTTGAAATCTGCCCGATATTCAACCCGTTGGCGGCGGCGAAAATAGGGCCCATGCTGTTGAAGGCGGAATTGGTCAGGCCCGCAGTCAAGGTCCCGAGGACGCCAACTGGTGAAATCTTGATCAGGTTCGTGAATTTCATCCGTTCGGGCACGGAGGGCTTTGGCGCCGTTGCCCGGGTCAGCAGGATTGGCACCAGCGCGAGCGAGAAAATGATTGAAGCAACCGAAAACAGCTGGAAGCTGCCGGGATTGGCAACAGTCAACAGGAACTGGCCGGACCCGGCGCCGAGATAGTTGGTAATCATATAAAACGACAGGACACGGCCGCGCGTGGCATTCGTCGATTTTTCGTTCAGCCAGCTTTCAACAATCATGATCATTCCGGCCATGCAGAACCCCGTGACCGCCCGCAGGAAAAACCAGGCAAAGGGATTGATGATCAGGACATGGGCGAGAACAGCGACGGACATGATGGAGGCGAACGCGGCGAAGGACCGTATATGCCCGGCACTCGCCACCACCCGTACCGCATATAAGGCGCCGAGCAGCATGCCGATAAAAAACCCGGCCATGATCACACCGGTAATTTCCGTGGAAAAGCCTTCAAGCGTGCTGCGCAGGCCCAGCAGGGTCCCGAACATGGCATTGGCCACCATCAACAGCCCATAACTGGCCAGTAACGATGCGACGGATTTTATTGAGGTCCACATCGGACGTCAGGAACCGGGGGTGCCGGGGGAAGTTCGGACTGTCCAGATCATTGCCGCCAGCGAGAGCGCCCCCAGAACCGCAAAACTTCCGACAAGGGGCAGGACGGTGCCATTATAAAGTTGTGCGATTAAGGTGCCGATTGCCATGGAAACGAAAGTAGTAATGGAGCCGATGACCGCCGCAGCAACGCCGGCAATATGGCCGAGCGGTTCCATTGCCATGGCATTGAAGTTCCCGAACAGCATGCCAACGCAAAAAAAGGCGATCAGGAAGAAGCACATAAGGGCCCATAACGGCGGCTGCCCCTGTTCAGACAAGGTATAAAGCCAGAACAACATTGAGACAGCTGTCAGCACGACCAATGCGTAATAGCAAAGCTTGCGCATTCCGAACCGCATGACCAGCCGGGCATTGACAAAGGAGGCGGTCCCGATGGCCATCGCAAGCGACCCGAAATATACGGCAAACATGTCTCCCACGCCGTATTGCTCCTGAAAAATTTGCTGTGACAATGTCAGATATCCCAAAAAGGCACTGAATATGAAACCACCAACCATCGTAAACCCAAATGCCGCGCGGGTCCGGAATACTTCTTTCACCGCAATTAATATCCGGCTCGTTGACAAGGCCGAGCGTCTCGACGGTGGCAGTGTTTCCTCCTGCCGGAAAGCAAACCATATCAAGACCGCCAGCCCGAGAGCAAATAAAACCACAAAGATGGCATGCCAGTTGGCGACGAATAATATTGCCTGGCCCAGCGCCGGCGCGAGGATTGGAACCAGAATGAAAACGGTCATAACGAGGGAGACGAAACGCGCCATCTCCCGCCCCTCATACTGATCGCGGATAAGTGCCAGGGTTACAATCCTTGGTCCCGCGACCCCCAGTCCCTGAAAGAAACGGCCGACAAGCATCACCTCGAAATTCGGGGCGGCGATTGAGATGAGGCAACCGATCAGAAACAGGAGAAAGCCAAAATATATTGCCGGTTTTCGCCCTGTACTATCGGAAATCGGTCCATAAAGTAACTGCCCGATTGCCATTCCGAGGAACAGGACCGCAACAATATATTGCCGTTCGTTAGCATCGCCCGCCTGTAAATCACGGCTAATTTCAGACAGCGCCGGCAGCATGACATCAATGGACAGCGCGACCATTGAAATCATCAGGGCGAGTAGGGCCACCTGTTCGACAAATCCAAGTTTTGCAGGCCGGGGGGGCGGTGTCACTCTCAATACTCCGATAGTAAAAATTGGCTAGGGTTTAAAGGCGGGGTGGGACCGACGCAGATTGTTCTGCCGTCCCCCTTTCAATGACCGCACATTATATAAGAAAATGCATCAGAAGAAACAGATTGTTTAAGTCCAAACAATTTTCTTCCGAACTGACCAGCGCGTCGCAGCTTCTACCACTTTATGGAGCAATTTAACAAAGTCGATGTAGCACTCTTTTCGCTTTCGCTTAAGGTAATTACTGGAGTAAGCTTTTGCGATGTCGGTCGTTCCGCACTCAATAATAAAATGAGGAGGCTCTGCGATGACCCGGACAAGTGAGATACTCCCCAGGCGCGGACTTAACGCGAAACTGGCCAATCTGCCGTTTTTTTATGGTTGGGCAGTTGTTGCCATCGTGTTTATCACGATGGGGATAGGTGTGAACGTCCGGACGTCCTTCTCATTGTTGTTCCCGGCGATCCTGAAAGAGTTCGGCTGGGACCGGGCAACGACGGCGGCGGCCTTTTCCATCGGTTTTTCTGTTGCCGCCATTTTATCGCCGATTATCGGGAAGTTGCTTGAAACCGTGGCACCGCGGTATCTTCTGTCGATATCGGCGGTGACGGTCAGTGCGGGATTTATTCTGTCGACCTGGGCGACGGAGCCCTGGCATTTTTACGTGACCCTTGGCATCCTGATGGTCGGAACCGGAATTGTTCTGACCTATGTCGGCCATTCGATGTTTCTGCCCAACTGGTTTCATCGCCGTCGCGGGATGGCCGTTGGAATTGCCTTTTCGGGGGTCGGCATCGGATCGATGGTGTTGATGCCACTTATTCAGGATACAATCACTGAAGACGGCTGGCGTCAGGCTTGCTGGTTGATGGCTGGGCTCCTCCTCGTTATTGTGTTGCCACTCAACTTTTTTCTGCAACGGAAGGAGCCTGCGGATATCGGGCTTTATCCCGATGGCGATGCAGCCCCCGATCGTGACCAGACGAGCGCCCAAAAGTCCGCCGCCGATCCGGTCGTAGACGTCGACTGGGTCAACA
Source organism: Sneathiella sp. (assembly GCF_041689005.1). Classification (GTDB taxonomy): domain Bacteria; phylum Pseudomonadota; class Alphaproteobacteria; order Sneathiellales; family Sneathiellaceae; genus Sneathiella. Next base: position 157,000 of record NZ_JBDNHC010000074.1, on the reverse strand, counting down.
CGGACTGGACGCTGAAAAAAGCGATGAAAACGGCGACTTTCTGGTGGATTTCCCTCGCCTGTTCGACGGCACTCTATGTCTGGTACGCTGTGCAGGTTCACCAGACAAAATACCTGACCGAGATCGGGTTTTCGGATATCGCCGCAGCCTCGGCGCTGGGATTGGTCGGGTTTGCCGGGGTGCTGGGCCAGATATATCTTGGCGGCCTATCCGACCGGATCGGGCGAGAATGGGTATGGACGGTCGCAAGCCTCGGATTCGCTGTCAGTTGCATTTTGCTGCTGATGATGGAGGATATCCCGAGTGTTGCCATGATGTATGCCATGGTTATCCTGCAAGGGGGACTGGGTTATGGACTTGCCACCGTTTTCGGGTCCATGCCGGCGGATGTTTTTCAAGGAAGAGGCTATGGGTTGATCTTTGGGACGATCGGCACGATTGCCTTGATCGGCGGCGCTGTTGGCCCTTGGGTCACGGGCTTGTTGTATGATATTACCGGGAATTATCACATCGCCTTTTACAGCCTGATCGGTCTCTCCAGTTTGTCGATTTTGTCGGTCTGGCTCGCTGCCCCCCGCAAGCGGCGGCTGGTCGCGGGCCAAGCCCGAAAACGTGCGGCAAGAATGCTGCCGCCGTGATATCACCGGCACCGTGAACGTAAAGTGAAAGAAAAAGAATGGCTGAAACAAGAAAAATTGCAGTAGTGACAGGCGCGGGTGCCGGTATCGGCCGGGCCGTTTCGCTGGCCTTGCTTGGCGTTGGATATTCAGTACTGCTGGCCGGACGGAGTCGTAAGTCCCTACAGGAAACGCTGGATCTTGCCGGGGAAAATAGCGCAAATGCGCGGGTCATTCCCACGGACGTAAGCAATTCAACCGCTGTTAAGGCATTGTTCGACAAGGTGAAATCAGAGTTTGGCAGGCTCGATCTTCTGTTCAACAACGCCGGTATCGGCGCACCGCCAGTGCCGCCGGATGAACTGGCACTAGATGTCTGGGAGTCTGTCGTCAATACGAACCTGAACGGGTCCTTCTATTGTGCACGCGCGGCCTTTGGCCTGATGCGTCATCAACGACCGATGGGCGGGCGGATTATTAATAACGGCTCGATCTCTGCGCATGTTCCCCGGCCTTATAGTATTGCCTACAGCGCAACCAAGCATGCCATCACCGGGCTGACGAAATGTCTGTCACTGGACGGTCGCCCCTTTGATATCGCTTGCGGGCAGATCGATATCGGCAATGCGGAAACACCGATGACGTCGGTCATGAAAAAAGGCGTGCCACAGGCAAACTTGACCATGGCACCGGAACCGGTGATGGATGTCAGCAATGTCGCCTCCGCCATTCTTTACATGGATAGCCTGAGTCTTGACGCTAATGTCCAGTTCATGACCATTATGGCAACGAAAATGCCATTCATCGGGCGGGGGTGACGACATGTGCCACCCACTTGAATTTACGTCAGCCCGATCATACCTAACTGATCGTTCCAATAACTTTTCTGGCCAATAACTCTTCTGGAAAGTCAGGTTGCTATGTCAAATTCCCGTAAAGTGAGCCGTGTTATTCTTTCGCAAATTGCGTCGGATGGGGCGGGAGTAAAGCTGCGCCGATCGATTGGCGGCGAGCAGCTCTCTGAGCTCGACCCGTTTTTGTTGCTCGATAATTTCGGCACTGAAAATCCAGATGACTATATTGCCGGGTTTCCGTCGCATCCTCATCGCGGATTTGAAACCGTGACCTATATGATTGACGGTCAAATGCGTCACAAGGACTCAACTGGCGCAGAAGGAATTCTTGGACCGGGCAGCGTGCAATGGATGACGGCGGGGCGCGGTATCGTGCATTCTGAAATGCCCGAGCAGCGCGAAGGCCGGATGAGCGGGTTCCAGCTTTGGGTTAATCTTCCGGCCAGCGACAAGATGTGTGTTCCGCGCTACCAGAATATCGATCCCGAAGACGTGCCGTTGGTTGAACTTGGTACGACTAAATTGCGCGTTCTAGCAGGTGCCGTGACCGGCCCGGACGGCATCGTGTCCGGCCCGGTGAAAGGCGTTGCAACCGATCCGATTTACATTGATATTACCCTTGCCAAGGGTGGAAGCTATCATCATGCGGTCCCGGAAGGTCATACTGCCTTTATCTATGTATTCGAGGGCAACGTCGACGTTGGCGGCACCGAGTTGAAGCAGCATCATCTGGCCATTCTATCGGATGGGGACAGCGTTGACCTAAAAGCAAAAACCGGGGGCCGCGCCATCCTCGTCGCCGGACGTCCGATTGGCGAACCGGTCGCAAGGTATGGGCCGTTTGTTATGAATTCCCATGAGGAAATCCAGCAGGCGGTTCAGGATTTTCAGTCCGGAAATTTCTGAACAGGGACTGAAGGTTCCTGTCCTTACCGGGCGGTGGAAGGCCCGGTAGGGTTTTCCAGCAATTTAATTGTCACCTCGAGAATGACGAAAAGGAATAAATGATGACTTTGGATATTTCCTCGCCGATGACCCTGCCCTGTGGGGTTCGTGTCAAAAACCGGATCGCCAAGGCGCCGATGACAGAAGGGTTGGCAGACCCGATGAACCGGGCGACAAAGCGCCATGTTACGCTCTATCGCAAATGGGCGGACGGGGGCGCGGGCATCTTGGTGACCGGGAATGTTCAGGTCGACCGGCGCTATCTGGAGCGGCCGGGAAATGTCGTGATTGACGACAATGGCGGCCTCGATGAACTCCGCGCCTTCGCCGCTGCGGGCACGACCAATAACACGTTGTTGTTCATGCAGATCGGCCATGCGGGGCGGCAGACGCCGCGTCGGGTAAACCCGCGCCCCGTTGCACCCTCGGAAATCTCTCTTGCCTTGCCCGATGCCGCTTTTGGCCGTCCGCGCGCGCTCACCGCTGAGGAAGTGGAGGATGTCATCCGACGTTTCACCCATGTGGCGACGGTGGCGAAGAAAACCGGCTTCTCCGGCGTGCAGGTGCATGGCGCCCATGGCTACCTGATCTCGGAATTCCTCTCCCCGCTTGCCAATCAGCGAACCGATAAATGGGGTGGAAGCCTCGAAAACCGGGCCCGGCTCTTGCGCGAGACGGTGCGGTCCATTCGCGCCGCTGTCGGGCCTGAATACCCGATTTCCGTGAAACTCAATTCATCCGACTTTCAGAAAGGCGGGTTCAGCCATGAAGACTGCCTGCAGGTTGTCAAATGGCTTGAGGAGGATACAGTCGACTTGCTTGAGATTTCCGGCGGGAATTATGAGAACCCGGCGATGATGATAGGGGCCCGCGGGGCTGATGAAATCCGCAGCACGACGGTTGCCCGGGAGGCCTATTTCATGGGCTATGCCCGCAGCATTCGCGCGGCAACAAATATTCCGTTGATGGTGACAGGCGGCTTTCGGACGCGGGCGACCATGGACGCGGCCCTTACTGAGGGCGACGTTGATATCATCGGTATTGGCCGTCCGCTCTGCGTCGATACCGACGCGCCTCAACAGCTGCTATCGGGAAAGGCAGAGGGCGCCATCGCTTATGAACAACAAATTAAGCCTTCCAAGGGTGCGCTCGGCTGGTTTTGTCTTAACCTCATCCGTATCGCCGATGGGCTCGCGCCGGATAGGGAGATGACGGGGGACTTGGCAATCGCCGCCTATCTTGCAAACGAGGAAGAGACTGCCGCCGCGCTTGAGGGCCGCAGGCTGGAGTAACAAAGGGCTGGCCATCCGGGTTCCCTTTCCGATATGCTGCCCTATCTTTCCATTTAGCCATTTCTTCTATGGTGGTATCGAGGAGATAAATGATGTTTGGAAATCCATCTCTTATAACCCGAATAGCCATCGGCAAGGGGATCGGTCTGATGTTCGGCCTGCTTGGCTTTTTCTGTTTGGCCGCCTTTTGGCCGGAGTCGGATAGCCTGTTACGATGGGGGGTCTTGCTATGGTATATTACTGTCGGGGCGGTTATCGGCGTTTTCGGGGCGGTATCCTGGCATCCGGTACTGAAGCTGCCATTGCCTTGGTGGATCCGGGCACCGATTATCGGGGGCTGGATGAACTTTGTCCTGACATTTTTTGCCTATGACAGCTTTCAGGCCATGATCTTGGCCGTTTTTGGACCAAATTCGTTTCTCTCACCTTTTTGGTCGATCTTGGAGGGGGCCGTCATTGGCCTTGTTATCGGGTTTTTTGCGACCCGGTTCGGGGGCGAAGGCAAGGAAACGGTCGTCGGCCAACCCTGATCGTCAATGGAGTAATATCAGCCTTGCCGGGTAATCTCGCGCGTTACGGCCGCAAGGCGGTCCTTGCCAAAGAACATCTCGTCACCCACAAAAAATGTCGGCGACCCGAAATTTCCCCGGTCGACCGACGCGTTAGTGTTCTTGATAAGGCTCTCCTTGATACCCTGCTCCTGTGTCCGCTCCAGAATATGGGCGCCATCAAGCCCCGCGGCATTCAGGGTGTCAATTATGACAGTCGCATCATCCATTTTCAGACCTTGTTCCCACATGGCGGAAAAAACGGTATCGATATATTTATCATTATATCCTTCATCATTGGCGACAATGGCTCCGCGCATGATCTGAACGGTATTAACGGGAAAATTCGGGTTCATTCGGAATTTATCAAGGGAATGCTCCTTGATGAACCGTTTCATTTCGAGGTGCATGTAGTTCATTTTCTGCGGTATATCGGCAAACTGCTCCATCGGTGATTTGTTGTTTGTGAGCTTGAACACGCCCCCCAGCAAAATCGGAAAATAGATGAATTGTGATCCCGTCTCCTTCTCGATGTCAGGAATAGCCTTATGGCTGCAGTAGGCGTTCGGGCTGCCAAAATCAAAATGAAATTCGATGTCTGTCCTCATTTTCTGTTTCCTTAATAATTTCCAGCCACTCGATATTGTGTTTCAGTCTGGACCTTTGGCAAAAAATAGACAAGATTAGTGTTATCCGTCCGTCAAAATAAATAATGAGCAAAGGGGAGCGGCCTTATGAATGATATATCAGATTTACGTGTCGGCTTTTCGGCCATGACCGAAGGCGAGGCAGAAGATTACAAAATCATTTCGAAGAGTTTCAAGGCCTATGCCAAAGGGCTTCCGGAACGCGTCCTTGATCACCTGAAGCTGTTGAAAGGTGATTTTGGCGGCTTTCCGGTTGACCGGCTGGAGCATTCACTGCAAACGGCAACCCGGGCCCATAGAGATGGCCAGGACGAGGAATATGTCGTTGCGGCGTTACTGCATGACATCGGTGATACCCTCGGTAGCTTCAACCATGCGGATATCGGCGCCGCGATGCTCAAGCCATTCGTCTCGGAGAGGCTTCACTGGATCCTAGAAAAGCATGGGATTTTTCAGGGGTACTACTTCTTCCATCATATCGGCCTTGACCGTGATATGCGGGAGCAATTCCGGGGGCATGAGTATTTTGAGGACTGTGCATATTTTTGCGAGGCCTTCGATCAGGCGGCATTCGATGCGAGTTATGTGTCCGCGCCGCTGTCATTCTTTGAGCCGATGGTGCAGCGAGTCATGGCATCGCCGAAACAGTCTATATATGTCATCGAGCCGTAAATCTGGCGGGATTAGAATTTTGTCGCGATGGCGGGTGGGGTCTGGGATCGCCGATTGGACTGTAACTCCCGATGCGAGATATATGTTGCCGCGCCAACAATAATGGCGCCGCCCAGCAGAACATAGGGATCCAAGGCCTCGTTGAATAAAAGTATGCCGAGGATAGCGGCCCATACAAGCTGCAGAAAACCAAGCGGCTGCGTTACTGTAATCGGCGCCGCCTGAAATGCTCTGGTGAGGGTAAAATGGCCCGCAGTTGCGATACAGGCGGCGGCGGCCAGCCAGAGAAATTCGTAATGTGAGGGAGTGCGCCATTGCAGCATTGCTCCCGGAAAGAGCACAATCGTACAGCCGAGCGATAACATTCCAACGATTACTGAAGGGTTCTGTGTTTCCGTCAATTTTTTTGCTATGATAAAGGACATGGCCAAAAGTGGGGCTGCGCAAAGCTGGGCAAGCTGGCCAAGACTAATCTCCTGGAATCCCGGCCGCAAGATTATCAGGGCACCGATAAGGCCGCAAAGGACACCGCCGATACGACGGGTGTGGAGCCTTTCCCCCAGAAAGATAGCTGCGCCTATGGTCACAAATATTGGCGCGACGTAGCCGATGGCGGTAACCTCGGCGATGGGAATGCGCGCCATTGCATAAAACCAGAGCATGACACCAACCCCGTTCACAAGCCCTCGTAACATATAGAGTTTAGTGATTTGCGCCGTGGGGAGCCCCTGCCAGTTCCGCAACACCATCGGCAGGATAACGATCGTGCCGAAAAAATATCGGATAAAGGCGGCTTCGACGGCTGGCAGGCTTGATCCAAGATGACGGATAATACATGTCATTCCGACGAATAGAAAACCGGAGGCGATCATCCAACTGATACCTTGCAGTATTTTATTGCTTTTGAGGGCATAGGTGACAGACATTTATAAAACCATTTTATTTTTATGTGGCGCGACCGTATTCAAATGATGAGATCGCCTCAAACAGAACGGTACGGCATGTTACAAGTCTGCGGATCGCCGGTGACGTAATAGCGTATGCGCGATAGCTTACCGCTAACGCTTTGTCTTCGTCCATTTTAATCCAGTCTTTACGGTCGATTTATTTCCGGCCCGGTTAAAGGAATATCAACAAGCGAATAGCACCTCATTCGACTGCGACAGGTAATGAATAAGGACATATTCAGCTTTTATTAGGAAAATTATTTTACTATTGCCGAAATGATTCTGCGGGGAATTTGTTATTTTTACCGAGTTAATCAATCAGATGATTTCGACTTCCACCTTTGTCTATCCGAGTCTGCTGGTATTTATGGGTATTGCGTCAATACCTGGATTCCTGTGGTGGCGCCGAAAGCGACTGTACAAAGTCGGCAAAGGCTACCATCTTATTATAATTGGCACGACGATCATTGCCCTGGCTTTTTCCATTGAATATGCAAAGGATGTGATTTTCGGATTTATGCCGTCCGGTGCACAGATCATCCCGGGGGCGTTCCAGCTAGAGGTCATCACTGGCGTTGCCCTTTATTTGCCGGGCAGCCTGTTAGTTGCCTGGGGACTCTCGTCCTATTTACCGGCGGTCGGACGCCTTAACGCCGAAATAACCCTTCGTCAGCAAACTGAACAGCAACTGCTTCAGGCAAAGGCGGACGCCGACGTTGCGAGTGCGGCGAAATCGCAGTTCCTGGCCAACATGAGCCATGAACTCAGAACGCCGCTGAACGCCATACTCGGCTTTTCCGACATTCTTAAAAATCAAACGTTCGGCAGCATAGGAATGCCCGTTTATCAGGAATATGCTGAGGATATACACTCGTCAGGAACGCATCTGCTGGATTTGATTAACGGCATTCTGGATGTTGCGAAAATTGAGGCGGGCAGGTTCCAACTGACGGAGACGGTGGTTGATGTAAAGTCGTCTATCGGCATTTGCGTCAACATGAGTGCGCTAATGGCAAAAGACGCGGGAATTGAGCTTGTCGTCGAGGCGGAGAACGATCTCCCTTGCATATACGCAGACAGCATTCGCCTCAGGCAGATTATTTCCAACCTGCTGTCAAACGCCATTAAATTTACTAACCCGGGCGGTAAAGTGACGATATCGACTGATATAAACCAGCGGGGGGAGCTGTTTATTTCCGTGCAAGATACCGGTATTGGCATCGCGGCGGACGATATTGAAAATGTGCTGACAAAATTTGGTCAGGTCCCGGACAAGCAATTTCGGAATGCGCATGGCACCGGTCTCGGACTGTCACTTGTTCAGCTCATCGTGTCTGAACATGAGGGCATTTTCGAGTTTTCAAGCGAACTTGACGTGGGCACAACGGCCACAATCAATTTTCCCTTTTCTCGGCTCCGGCCGCGGCCCATTTCTCAGGTTACTGCCAATTCCGATGCCCGCATGGTTGCAAAAAAGGCATAACGAAAGCCCGTCTGGTTACGTTACTGGCGGCCTTTATTAGCCCGCTTTTTCAGTAATGCCACGATGTGCTTCGTCGCCCCAAATTGATTCAACCTTCGCGTCCCGGCCGCAAGTAAAGCGGTAAAATTTATAGCGGACGGGGCTCTTTTCATAGAAATTCTGATGGTATTCCTCTGCAGGATAAAATTCAGTTGCGGGGGCAACCAGTGTGACGATCGGCGCCTTCAATTTCCCTGATTCTACCAGATCTCGTTTGGAGGCTTCCGCAATTTTCTGCTGTTCGTCGGAGGTCGTGAAAATGGCTGTTTTGTAGCTCGCCCCGCGATCACAGAACTGGCCACCATCATCCGTTGGATCGACGGTTCTCCAGAATATATCAAGAAGCTTGGCGTATGATATTGTTTCAGGGTCAAACGTTATTTGCACAGATTCGTAATGGCCGCTGCCGCCTGCAGTCACGATTTTATAGGTCGGGTCGGCGACGGTACCGCCGGTATATCCGGAAGTCGTAGTCAAGACGCCGGGCACATGATCAAAGTCCGATTCCACGCACCAGAAGCAACCGCCGGCAAATATTGCGGTTTCGGTCGCATCTGCGGCTCGGGCGAGGGATATGTTTCCGCCGTTTCCGGCAAGTGTCAGGAAGCTGACGATAACAAGGGTGAGGGCGCGCAACAAAGTAACAACCATAGGATAGGCTCCGGTTAAGTTCAAACTTGTATCAGAAATGGCCCAGATCGAAAGGGATTGCCAGCCTATCTCGCGGAGAATTGATAGCCGATGACTAAAATGTCAGGCTATATCTCCTAAGCAACATGTTCCTGCTGTCCCCGCATTGCGCTGCCAAACGGGCGATCGCCTGCCACCGTCGTCCTGTTCAGGGCACGCCGGAACCCGTCATAGTCATTTAAGGCCAGATGCATGGCGGCACGGTTATCCCACATTGCAAGGGAGTTCACGCGCCAGCGAAAACGGCAGGTGAAAATCTCTCTGACCGAGTGATGAAACAGCTTATCCAGAATTTCCCTGCTGTCAGTTTCCGACATACCCTTGAGGCGCGTTGTATAAACCGGGTTCACAAACAATGCCTTGCGGCCGGTTTCGGGATGGATCCGGACCACCGGATGCTCCATTTCCGCATGGGCGTCTTCAGAATGAAGGATGGTCATGGATTTGCGTTTCGAATTCCCAAGGATACTTTTCCCGGTTCCATAGGGGCGACGGGCTGAATGGATGGCAATAAGCGGGTCGATAATCGCCTTCATTCCATCGGACAGGGTTTCATAGGCCAGATACATATTTGCGAAAACTGTATCGCCACCATACGGCGGGATATCCTGACTATGAAGAATGGTTGCCATGGGGGGCGCTTCCTGGAAAGACCAATCCGAATGCCAATGCCCGCCAAAGTTGATGGTGTTGACTTCGTCGGCTTCCTTGACGACGGCGATAACCTCCGGGTGTTCCGTCATGGTTTTGACATAGGGCTCGATGCCAAAGGAGCCAAAATGAGACGTAAAAGTCTTCAGCTGCGGTATATCAAGAGGTTGATCGCGGAAAAAAATGACGACATGTTCAAGAAAAGCAGACCGAATTTCCGCAATGGTCTCCGCGCTCAGGTTCTGCAAGTCGACCCCGCTGATTTCCGCCCCGATTGTTCCGGTTATCGGTTCAACGTGAATTTTGTTATAGGGCATTTCCCCGGCCTCCCGCTATTTTCATGAATATTGTTATGCCGTAATGAAGTTGTAATGCTTGCCGAGCCCATTCAAGCTTCCGTTGGTAACTTTGCACAACAACAAACCTTCCCTGTTTGTATATTAGTGCAGGGCAGTTCTCATTGCGAGCGTAAATCATTCTCCCACTCGCTGAACTAACCTCTTCTTAATGTTTTATCTCTATTCCTGAGAACAATATTACAACCAGTGAGGGGCCGGTCGGCTTGTGGTAAACATGCTAAACAGTGCAAAGCGCTTTTTTCAGCCAAAATCTAATCTGTCAAATCTGGCGGGTGACGTTCAATATTCTAAATACGGGATCGGAGTCAGATTAACGGCGGCTTTCTCTGTCGTTGTCATATTGACGGTTACGATCTCGGCCATAAGCTGGTTCAGTCTTGGCAACCTGACCAATGCGCAAAGCGAGATGATTGATCAGCGGCTTCCCTCAATTTCCCTGGCATTGAAACTCGCAAACGAAACGGCCTTGCTGACCGCCGCCGCGCCGCAACTGAATAATGCGAAAACGGATTCCGAGCGGGCACAAAACTATAAATCCATCGAGACGGCTTTCAATAAGGCTGTCGAAAATCTGGAGGCCTTGCACGCCAATAAAAAAGGGGATGCCACGCTTCTGAAAATAAGTGATAACCTCAAAAGCCTGGAAGCGAATTTCAATCGCCTGAACGATCAGGTCAAGAAGCATATTGCCTTCGCCTCGTCGCTAGGAGGAGTTGACACCCGCATGGCGGAGTATCGCAAGATACTTGATACAGAGCTGAACTCGTTGGTAATGCCTTTGCGCCTAAAAATCATAGAAAATGCTGACGACTGGAACACTCTGCTGGATACGTCAGTCAGGCAGGCATTGTCCGGAACCCAGCCCGCGTATGATACATCCGTGCTTTCTTCCACCGGCAATTCCGTCCTACGCCAGCAGGAAAATATTTTTTCATTCAAGAGTTACGGTTACCTGATGATTGGCCTGTTGTCCGAAGGGGTTCAAGCCCATAGTGTCGAGGCGGTGCAGGAACTGGAAACCGCATTCCTGTCATCGATCTCCTCTATGTCTTCGCCGTTGTCCGAAATCGAGAAAGCGACGTCTGAGGAGCGAGTAAAAAAACTGTCCCAGCTTTTTGATGGTCTTCTTGCGATGGGTGTCGACACCCATAATTCCGGCAACTCGGTCAATGTCTTCAAAATCAAACTACAGGAACTGGAGGCAATCAAGGCGTCTCAGTCCATTATCAGCGAAGGCAGGTTTCTGGCTGCCACGCTGTCCAAGAATGTAAATGGTTTTGTTAGTGAAGCAGAAGGATCGCTAGGCGCCGCATCTGAGGCCAATCTACGGCTTGCAAATACAACTAAGGTGACGCTGCTCGCCTGTGCATTAGGGGCAATGTTAATCGCAATTGCGATTGGCTGGATTTATATTCGTAAAAATATTATTCGGCGGCTGATGTTGCTGGTTGCATCGGCCCAGAAACTGTCGGAAGGCGATCTTGAGTCGAGTATTTATCGCGAAGGTCGTGACGAAATTGCGCGTATGGGCCATGCCCTTGTTGGCTTCCGCGATACCGCAAGGGAAGCAGAGGCAGCGCGTGCCGAGGCTGAAATCCATCGTCAGCAGCGAGATGAAGAAAAGATGAAGCTCGCTGATGAACAAAGAAAAATGGAGCAATCAGCGCTGGAAGAGCGGGAACGCCTTACTGTGGATGCTGCCCGCGTGAAAGCAGAAGAAAGAAACCAACTAGCGGACAGTTTTGAGGGCAGCGTAAAGCATCTCGTTGAGAAATTTGCGGCAGCGACAAGTGAAATGACGACAATGTCTCAATCAATGACTGAAATGGCAGAGAATACCACGCAGCGGTCTGCCACAGTCGCGTCAGCGTCAGATATGGCGAGTTCCAGCGTAAATTCTGTCGCCGCCGCGACCGAGGAATTATCGGCCTCCATCAATGAAATTAGCCGTCAGGTCAATCAGGCCGCTGATATCGCCGGCGAGGCCGTTTCTGAGGCGCAGCGGACAAATATCATGGTCAATTCCCTGAATGAAGCCGCATCGAAAATTGGTGATATCGTTGGCCTTATTAGTGATATCGCGGGACAAACAAATCTTCTCGCATTGAATGCCACAATTGAAGCCGCACGGGCAGGGGCTGCGGGCAAGGGATTTGCCGTTGTCGCGAGCGAGGTGAAGAACCTGGCGGCACAAACGGCGCGGGCGACAGAAGAGATATCCGAGCAGATAAAAGCGGTGCAGGAAGAAACTGGCAATGCGGTTGGTGCCATAGGCGATATAACCTCTACCATTGGTCGAATAAATGATGTTGCGGCATCCATATCGGCGGCGGTTGAGCAGCAGGGCGCCGCTACAGGTGAGATCAGCCGCAGTATTCAGCAAGCGGCGCAGGGCTCTCTTGAAGTCTCACAGAATATTATATCCCTTCGTGACGCGGCTTCCAGCACCGGCAAGACAGCTCTCGATGTATGTGAGGTATCCACTGAAATGGTGAAGGAAGTGAGCAATCTGGATAAAGAGGTTGAACGTTTCCTTTCCCAGATTCGCACCAGCTAAAGCTGGCGGGTACAGATTTTCTTTCAAAGGCTGCGTTTTCTCTTGCTAAGAAAATGCAGCCTTTATTTTTGACTGTTAATTCCAAGGGCAACAGCTGACGGAACAACTGACTCGTGTACGTATAATCATAAAATTCCCGGGAAACTAAAAATTTTTACTGGCTAAATCATAATTATTGGGGCAAGCTTCGAACACAAGAATTAAGAATAACGTTTTTTTGGGAGGTGGACGCCTAGGTGTCCAGAAGCGTGTTCGTAATGCGGATAAAAATGCATCTGGGATTCTAGAGCAGCCATTAATAGTGAGTGAATAAAAGAACCGAGAGTACAACTTCGGCGGATATGCTGACGGCTGATCCGCTGCTAAATGTTCAGGATGTTAGCGTCCATTTCGGCGGTATCGTCGCTTTGGATGGCGTCTCCTTTGATATACCGCGCGGCCAGATTGTTGGCCTCATCGGGCCCAATGGCGCGGGTAAAACCACTCTGTTCAATTGCATCAGCCGACTTTACAACGTCAATAAAGGAGACATCCTGTTTAACGGGAAATCCATCCTGAAAAGCCCTGTTTACAAGATGAGCTCCCTGGGTGTTGGTCGGACCTTTCAAAATCTTGCGCTATTTGCCAATCTGACTGTTCTCGATAATGTTATGATCGGCGGTCACTCAACATGTAAGGCTGATTACCTGAGCAATGCCCTGCATCTTCCCTGGATAAAACGCGAAGAAAAGGAATTGCGCGCGCGGTCAATGGATGTGCTGCGATTTATGGGGCTTGAGCAAACGGCCCTGCAGCGGATCGGGGATTTGCCGTTTGGCGTGCAGAAGCGTCTGGAAATTGCCAGAGCCCTACTCAGCAAACCGAAACTCCTGTTGATGGATGAGCCGGCAGGGGGACTCAATCATAACGAGCTTTCTGAACTGGTGGCGACGATCCGGAGAATACGTGATGAATTCGGGACGACTGTTTTGCTGGTGGAGCATCATATGGGACTGGTGATGGAAGTGTCCGAAAAGGTTGTTGCCCTGAGTTTTGGACGCAAGCTGGCGGAAGGCTCGCCCAAAACCATACAGGAACATCCGGATGTTATTGAGGCATATCTCGGGACGGGTAAAAAATGAGTCATTTGCTTGAAGTAAAAGGTCTCGAAGCCTCCTACGGTAATATAAATGTGCTGCACGGGCTGGATTTCAACCTCGAGGACGGCGGCGTAACCACTATTCTCGGGGCGAACGGGGCTGGTAAAACGACAACCTTGAGGGCGATCAGCGGTATGGTCTCCCGTAAAGGGGATATCCGGTTGATGGACAAGCAACTCGTGACCCTCGGAACGGCAGATATCACCCGGCAGGGGATTGCGCATGTCCCCGAAGGACGAGGAACATTTGTGCGGATGTCGACCGAGGACAACCTCAAGCTCGGGGCTTATAGCCGACGCGATAAAGCCGAAATTACACAGGATATTGAAAAAGTTTTCTCTTATTTCCCGATCCTGAAGCAGCGTCGCACCCAGCAGGCAGGCACATTGAGCGGCGGGGAGGCGCAGATGCTTGCTGTCGGCCGCGCCTTGATGCTGAGGCCGAGGTTGCTTCTGCTCGACGAGCCGTCCTTCGGGCTGGCTCCATTAATCGTGCAAGAACTTTTCGCAATTCTCAAAAGGATCAATGTCGAGGAAGGGGTAAGCATGCTCCTGGTTGAGCAAAATGCGTCATTGGCACTTGAACTTGCTGACCATGCTTATTTGCTGGAGACAGGTAATATTGTGATTTCAGGTACCTCGGACTCAATTCTTGAAAACGAGTCGGTACGCCGGTCGTATCTAGGATATTAGGAAGGCTTCCATGGATCTTTTTCTACAGCAAGTACTGACGGGTCTGGCGAACGGCGCAATCTATGCCTGTCTGGCACTCGCCGTTGTCATGATTTATCAGGCCATTGATCATTTCAATTTTGCGCAAGGCGAAATGGCAATGTTCAGTACCTATATCTGTTGGTCGATGATTGCCGCTGGCGTTCCCTACTGGCTCGCGTTCTTCCTGACAATCGGCATTTCTTTCCTTGGCGGCGTTGCCATTGAACGGATCATCTTCAAACCCATACATAAAGCTCCGATTCTAAGCCATATTGTTGTTTTTATAGGACTTTTAGCTATCTTCAATAGCCTTGCCGGCGCTATTTGGGACCATACCATCAAGACCTTTCCGTCTCCGTTCCCGGGCGGGTCGTTCCACGGACTGATTGGAATGCATGAGGTTGGAATGTTTTTCGTCACCCTCATTTTATTACTCGCTATTTTCTGCTTTTTCCGCTTTACCCGGATTGGGATGGCCATGCAGGCTGCGGCCGCCAATCCGGAATCAGCCCGGCTTGTCGGGATTCGTGTGGGCTGGATGCTCGCTCTTGGCTGGGGCCTTGCCGCCGGTATTGGCGCCGTTGCCGGAATGATGATTGCACCGATTGTTTTCCTGGACCCGAATATGATGCTAGGCATTCTTTTATATGGTTTTGCGGCAGCAGTTGTTGGCGGCATAAGCAGCCCCGCCGGGGCTGTGGCGGGCGGGTTTCTGGTGGGCATAATCGAAAACCTGGCGGGCACTTATATTCCGTCTATTGGCAGTGAGCTGAAATTGACGGTTGCCCTTATTCTGATCGTCACTGTCCTTTTATTCAAGCCGAACGGATTATTTGGCAAAACCATTGTGACCAGGGTGTGATCATGACAACGGATGTAGAAACGCGCGTCGATCCCCGGCTGATTTCTGGGGCGAAAATACCGTTTAAATGGGTAGGGCTATTCATCATTCTGGGGGCCATAATTCCATTTGTTGTGGAAGGATATACGGCGTTTCAGGCAACTCTGATCATGATTTATGCCATCGCAATTTTGGGCCTGAATCTGCTGACGGGATTTAACGGGCAGTTTTCGCTTGGCCATAGTGCCTTTTATGCCGTAGGGGCCTATACAGCAGCTATCCTGGTCTATCATCTGGATTTCCCGGTCTATGTGACAATTCCACTGGGCGGTGTCGTGTGTTTCGTGGCGGGATTTCTGTTCGGCCTTCCGGCGTTGAGGCTCGAGGGGCTTTACCTGGCGCTTGCCACATTTGCCTTGGCGGTTGCTGTGCCGCAGATATTGAAGTCCTCTCATCTGGAAGGGTTGACAGGGGGGGTTCAGGGACTTGACGTTTTTCGCCCACCCGTGCCGGAAGGCCTCCCTCTGACCATGGATCAATGGTGGTATTTGATCGCTTTTGGTGTTCTGCTGATAATGCTCTGGCTTGCATGGAACCTCGTCAACAGCCGATCCGGGCGGGCAATGATGGCAATCCGCGATAATCCTATCGCCGCGGGGTCAATGGGAATTAACACGTCTCTCTACAAGTCCCTGACTTTCGGCGTGAGCGCATTCTATACAGGAATAGCGGGCGCCATGGCGGCAATCGTCATTGAATTCGTGGCACCGGACAGTTTTACATTCCAGCTGTCAATTCTGCTCTTCATTGGCTTGGTTGTCGGCGGCACTGGATCGATTTGGGGCGCTATTTTTGGCGGTTTTTTTATCCTGATGGTCCCCAATGTCGCCGAGGAAATTTCAACAGGGCTTTCTTATGCTGTATTTGGCGTTATACTTATTCTCGTCATATACGTCATGCCCACGGGTTTTGCGGGCCTAGTTAAAATGCTGGGAGTTCGAATAAAAAAAATGTTTTGAACGAACCGGAAACCGCGTGGAGTAAATCCGTATTTTTGTGACAACAATAAACAGGAGGTACAAATGAATACCGGGAGAAAACTTACTGTGGCACTCGCTGCCATCGCTGCAATGGGAGTGGCTGCAAGCCCTGCCTTTGCGGATAACATGTACGGGCCGGGTGTCACCGATACCAGTATTAAAATTGGTAATACCATGCCCTATAGTGGCCCTGCCGCCGCCTACGGGGCAATTGGCAAATCTATTTCAGCGTATTTCGATAAGATCAACAAGGAAAACGGTGGAATCAACGGCCGGAAAATAGAGTTCATTTCTCTGGACGATGGATACAGCCCACCCAAAACCAAGGAACAGACCCGTAAACTTGTAGAACAGGATAAGGTCCTTATTGTTTTTCAAGGGTTAGGAACACCGACGCAATCTGCTGTCCATGCCTATATGAACCATAAAAAGGTTCCGCAGTTGTTCGTTGCAACCGGCGCGACCAAATGGGGCGACCCGAAGAATTTTCCTTGGACAATGGGCTGGCAGCCCAGTTACCAGACGGAAGGTCAATTGTTCGCGACCTATGTTCTTGAAAATGTTAAAGACGCGAAAATCGGCATTCTGTATCAGAATGACGACTACGGTAAAGACTATGTCAAGGGTATGAAAGATGTCCTTGGCGACAAGGCAGACAAGATGATTGTCGCGGAAGAAAGCTATGAAGTGACCGATCCGACCATCAATTCGCAGGTTATCAAGTTGAAGGATAGCGGCGCGAATGTCTTCTTTAACGTTGCAACGCCAAAGTTTGCGGCGCAGGCGATCAAAAAAGTTCGGGAATTAAACTGGGATCCGGTCTTCCTGAACAACTCTGTTTCAAACTCCGTTGGCTCGGTTTACAAGCCAGCCGGTCTTGAAAATTCCAAGGGGGTTATCTCCTTGCAATATTATCAGGATATTACAGATCCGGCCATCTTCGACACTGAGCCTTATAAAAAATGGAAGGCTTTCATGACTGAGTATTATCCTGATGGTGATCAGTCCAGTTCGTTCACCGCCTATGGATACTTGGTCGCACAGACAATGGAACAGGTCCTGAAACAGGCTGGCGATAATCTCACCCGTGAAAATGTCATGAAGGAAGCCGCCAATCTTGACTTGAAACTGGATTTGATGCTGCCTGGCGTTGACATCAAGACCAGCCCGACGGACTTCTTCCCGATCGAATCGATGATGCCTATTCAGTTCGATGGTGAAAAATTCGTTTCGCTTGGTAAAGTTGTATCTGTCAACTAGGATGCTTTAAAAGCTGATTTTTCCCGTCAGGGGGAATGACGAAAGGCAAAGGATTTCAACATCCTTTGCCTTTTTTATTGCGGAAAATGGTTCGCCGGATTAACGGTGAGGACTGAGAACAATGCGGCCCTTGGCCTTGCCTGCCTTAAGGTCCATCAAGGCATTGTTCACCTCATCAAGCGGGCGAACCTCATAGGGAATGGGGGCAATTTTCCCGGCCCGGACCAGTTCCATCAATTCATGCATTTCTTCAAGCGTGCCGACGTATGAACCCTGAATGGTGCGCATCATCAATGGCAGCATGGCGAGAGACAGCGGCATGGAGCTGCCGTAAAGACCGACCGAGATGAGTGTCCCGCCCTTGCACAGTCCATTAAATCCAAGCAGACCGGTCGCCGGGGCGCCGACAAAATCAATCGCCCCCCTGGCCCCGCCGCCGGTGATTTCCTGAAGTTTGGCAAGCGCAAGTTCGGGGTCGCTATTATCGATGGTCTCACAGGCGCCGGATTGTCGGGCAATGGCGCGCTTCGTATCGTCGATATCCGCGACAATGATCTTCGCCTTGACTACAGAGGCGGCAAAATGAACTGCGGATAGACCAACACCGCCGGCACCAATGATGACCAGATAGTCATCCTCCCCAAGATGCGACAGCTTTTTCAGCGCGCTGTAGGCGGTCAATCCGGAGCAGGCATAGGTGCAGGCAAGCTCGGTTGGAACATTGCCATAGGGTATCAGGTAGCGGGGATGCGGGGCGATGACTTCGTCGGCATATCCACCGTTATAACGGGTGCCGACGGTTTTCGGGGACATGCAGAGAAGCTCGTCTCCGGCTTTGCAGACAGCGCAAGCCCCGCAACCTATCCAGGGGAACACAATATATTTCTCGCCGATTTCGACGCCCTCTGCATCCGGGCCGAGGGCCGCCACTTCCCCGACGACCTCATGGCCCAATGTGAAAGGGAGTTTCATACGGGTCAGCAGGTCCATTTTATCGCCGCCGCCGAGGTCAAAGAAACCCTCCCAGATGTGTAAATCACTATGGCAGACACCGCAGGCATCAATTTTCATCAAGACCTCGGTGCCCTTGGGCTCCGGGGTCGGATAATCCCGCGCTTCCAGTGGCTCGCCGAACTGGATAATCTGTTGGCTATGCATCTTAAATTTTCCTCCCGCTTTTATTATTATCCTCTCATGGTAGTGGAGTTTTTTTATTCTCGCCAGAGATTATGTGCCTTAAAAACCGACTTCAGCAAAATCGCCTCGTCGGAAATGATCCCGTCTATGCCGAGGTTAAGCAGGCGATGCATTTCGCTTTCCTCATTGATTGTCCAGGCATGGACTTTAAGGTTTTTCTCATGGGCTTTTTCTATTAAGGCCCGGTCAATAAGTCGGATCCCTCGATACCACGGTGGCACTTGTACGCAGGAGGCCGCATATTTTCCCACAAGGCGCCCTGCGCCTGGGAGAGACAGGCTTTCTAGTCTCAACCTTAAAACGTCAGCGGGGCCCATGGAGGTGCAGATATTATTGTTCCAGGCGTTGCGGACAGACTTCAGCCGTGCGCCGGAGAACGATCCAATACAGACACGGTTGACTGCGTTCATCTGCTGTATCAGGGCAATGAGCGGGCCAACTGCGGCATCAGACTTGGGATCGATATTCACAAACAGATCTGGCCAGTTTTCCAGAATTTCGGCGAGTAGGGGAATGGCTTCGCGCCCGTTGACGCGGGCACGGCGGACCATCTCCCACTCAACTGCAGATATCCGGCCAGCGGCATCGGTAACGCGGTCGAGGCGGTCATCGTGAAAGGCAATCAACTGGCCATCTTTTGTCAGATGAACATCAGTCTCTATATAGCGATACCCGAGTTGAACGGCGGCGTCAAAGGCCGCCATGGTGTTTTCCGGCTGATCGGCGGAAGCGCCTCGGTGGGCCAGCGCGATAGGGCCGGGAGCATCAAGAAATCCCGGACGGGCCATCATTCCGGTACTGTCGCCGGATTAAGACTGGAGACGGTTTGAATAAATATAGCGTCCGTCACTGAGTTCCAGAAAGTAATCCTTAACGGCGGGGTGAGAAATCGGTTTCGCACTATCGTCAACCAACAGGTTCTGCTCCGATACGTAGGCCTCATATGTTGTCTGATCATTTTCGGCAAACAGGTGATAGTAACACTGGTCTTTTTTGGGCCGGACATCCTCAGGAATGGATTCCCACCATTCCTCTGAATTGTTGAAGGTTGGATCGACATCATAGATCACCCCTCGAAACGGATAAACCCGGTGCTTGACGATTTGTCCAATTGCAAATTTGGCGGCTCTCACGTGCAGGTCCTTATTCATGATATGACTCCATAACACCTGCATACTAATACAGTTTGGGTCACGGGCAAACATTGAAAGGAAAAATGCTAACAATCCGATCGAAAGGATCGCTTTCGCAAAGATTAAAGAATCCGGCTTTTCCGGTCTCCCCAATAGCGGTCTCTCAGGGTCCGTTTATATAATTTTCCAGTTGGCAGCCTTGGCAGCTGTTCTTCAAAATCAATGGATCGTGGGCATTTTTGAGGGGATAGATGCGCGTGACAGAAAGAAATCAGATTGCTTGCGACTGTCGCGTCTTGGGAGACCTCAGGCATCAGTTGAACAACGGCCTTGACCTCTTCGCCAAAATCTTCGTTTGGAACACCAAACACGGCGGCATCGGCAACGTCTGGATGGGTGATCAATAAATTCTCGCATTCCTGCGGGTATATATTGACGCCGCCGGAGACGATCATGAAAGTGGCCCGGTCCGTCAGGTAAAGAAAGCCGTCGCTGTCAATATAACCGACATCGCCAACGGTACTCATGGTGCCATCCGGGGATCGGGCTTCTTTTGTCCGCTCCGGATCGTTGAAATACTCAAATTCGTTTGCCGTCTTGAACCAGACGGTGCCCGGTACGCCCACCGGGCAGGGGGCCATGTCGTCATCGAGAATATGAAGGTCTCCCAACAAAACCTTGCCGACGGTCCCAGGGTGGGCAAGCCATTCAGCGCTGTCACAGGCGGTAAATCCAAGACCCTCAGTGGCACCGTAATATTCGAGAATAATCGGCCCCCACCAGTCAATCATCTGCTGCTTGACCTGAACCGGGCAGGGAGCGGCGGCGTGAATGGCAACTTCCAGCGTGGACAAATCGGCCGCCCGGCGAGTTTCTTCGGGAAGTTTCAGCATGCGTGAAAACATGGTCGGGACCAACTGGGTATGGGTGATTTTATATGTCTCAACGAGGTCCAGATATCGTTCGGGATCGAACTTTTCCATGATGATGACAGTCCCGCCCGAGCGGATTGCCAGATTGACTGCTGCCTGAGGGGCTGAATGGTAAAGGGGTGCCGGTGACAAATACACCATGTTCTCGCGATATAACCAGAGCTTGCGAAGAAATATGTATAGAGGGATAGAGTCGATGGGCGGGCAGTCCGGCATGGGACGCAAAATGCCCTTTGGTTTCCCGGTGGTGCCGGATGAGTAGAGCATTGACAGGCCCAACCGCTCATTTTCCACGGGCGTTTCGGGAAATTTTGCGGTTGCCTCCGCCAGATTGACGAATTGGTCATCGCTTTCCCCATCTACAACAATCCCCATGGTGACGTTGGGGCATTGCGCCATGGCGGTTCTGGCAACTTCTCGTTTTGCATTCGAGGTAATCAGAATTCTGGCTTCGCTATTGGTCAGGATATAGGCAAGTTCCTCAGCCGTGAGGTAGGAATTAACGCAGGTATAATATTGCCCGGTTCGTTCACCAGCGCCGCAGCATTCAAGGTAATAGGCGTTGTTCTCCATAAAGATGGCATAGTGATCCATTTGCTTGAGGCCTATATCTCTCAACAGGTGGGCCAACTTATTGATTCGGGCCTCGAATTGGCGGTAGGTTACGGTTTCCCCCGTTGCCGCCATGATAAAAGCGGCCCGGTCCGGATTATCCAATGCATATTGACCAGAATACATATTCTGCCTCCCCTTTTTGTTCCTGCTTTTACAGGGTATTCTTAATTACAATAAAGGATATGGCTCTCCGATGGCCACATCAACCGTTTTTATGCGGCAGGCCATTCTGGACACGGCCATGGACATGGTGGGGTAACGCTTGCACGACCCGATAGAGTCACTGCTGATGAGCCGTCATCCAATGCTGCAAGGCTTCAATGTTTTCCGGACTCAACTGGATGCCGAGCTTGCTGCGACGCCACAGAATATCTTCCGCCGTCATTGCCCATTCCGTTGTCATCAGGTAACGGACTTCCCGTTCCGACAGTCCCCGGCCAAAATAAACGCCTAAATCTTCCAGCGTCGTCGCATCGCCAAGCAGGAAAAAAACGCATGTGCCATAGGCACGGACCAGCCTCGCGGATTGGCGGCTCTCCAGAAACGGGTATTTTTGCCGGACATCAGCGAGAAGAGCATCAAAACCATCGACTGGAAAATCGCCTCCCGGTAGGGGGGCGGTTTCGGTCCATGCCGGCTTTTTCGCGCCGAGATTGTCTTCGATCATTTCCATTGCTGCTTCCGCAAGGCGGCGATATGTCGTTATCTTTCCGCCGAGAATATTCAGAAGCGGGGCTTCCCCCGTCTCTCCATCCTGCCGCAGCACGTAGTCACGCGTCGCCTCCTGTGCTTCGGAGGCGTTGTCATCATAAAGTGGACGCACGGCGGAATAGGCCCAGACAATGGAATCTTCTTGGATGGCATGTTTGAAATACTGGCTAGCCGCTTCACAAAGATAGGATGTTTCTGCGGCCGTGATGGCAACATCGCCCGGGTCGCCGTCATAATCCTGATCCGTTGTGCCGATCAGGGTATAATCCCCTTCATACGGGATTGCGAAGATGATCCGGTCGTCCTTGTTTTGAAAAATATAGCAGCGGTCGTGATCAAAAAGTTTTGGTACAACGATATGGCTGCCTTGGACGAGACGGATATTATGCGGATGGCCTTTATCGAGAGCGTCACCAAGAACCTCATCTACCCAGGGGCCGGCCGCATTGACAAGAAAGCGCGCAGTTTGCGTTGTCGTAGCTTTGGTCTGCTGATTTTCAGTCGTGATATGCCAGAGCCCCTCCTCCCGGCGCGCCGAAAGGCATTTCGCCCGCGTCTTGATGACCGCGCCATGGGCCGCGGCGTCCCGGGCGTTGAGGACGACCAGCCGCGAATCATTAACCCAGCAGTCAGAATATTCGAAGGCTTTTGAAAATTCGGATTTTAGAGGCTTGCCCACCTCCGCCGTTTCGAGATTGAGGGTCTTCGTCGGCGGTAATTTCTTTCTCCCACCGATATAATCATAAATGAAAAGACCGAGGCGTAGCAACCAGGCGGGGCGCAGTCCCTTGTGATATGGCAGCACAAATCGTAATGGCCAGATAATATGCGGGGCATTTTTCCAGAGGATTTCCCGCTCAGATAGGGCTTTGCGGACAAGACGGAACTCGTAATACTCCAGATATCGGAGCCCGCCATGGATCAGTTTTGTCGAACCGGAAGACGTGCCGCTGGCTAAATCCCCCATCTCACAAAGCGCAACAGAGTAGCCGCGCCCGGCAGCGTCACGTGCGATCCCGCAGCCATTGATTCCGCCACCAATAATAAACAGGTCATAGTCCGCTGCCATCGGCCCTCATCCTTATAAGAATTTGCCCTATATCGCAGGCGATCATTGACATATACATGAAAATATTCGCAACCATACGAATGTCAAACGAAATTAAATGAAAATACCACCTTCTACGTCCATTAGGGAGCGTCAGGGCGCTACTTCAATCACCTCGACATCCCCTTCGACGCAAATTTTGCGGACGGCGGGTTCGGTAATGCGATCTGTAACGAAGGTATGTATCTGCTCAAGGCGCCCGATCTTGACCGGCGCCCGGCGGGCGTATTTAGTTGAATCTGCGACAAGGATGATATGGCGTGCATTGGCCATGATCGCCTGCGCGACCTTCACTTCACGAAAGTCAAAATCAAGAAGCGAGCCATCCGTGTCGATTGCCGAGACGCCGATCACGGCATAATCCACCCGGAACTGATTGATAAAATCAACCGCCGCCTCGCCAACGATACCGCCGTCGGAGTGCCGGACAACTCCGCCGGTAATAGCGATTTCAATTGACGGATAAAGTCTTAACTCATTGGCAACATTAATATTATTGGTAACGATCATTAGGCCGGTGTGGTTGACAAGACATTGGCTGACAGCCTCTGTAGTTGTCCCGATGTTTATGAACAGGGACGAGTTATCCGGAATTATGCTGGCCGTGGCCCGCCCGATCGCCATCTTTTCCGGGGCCGCAATTTGTCGGCGTGAGGCATATTCGACATTTTCACGCCCTCCCGCGAATAAAGCTCCCCCGTGAAATCGTACGAGAACATGCGCAGCACACAGGCTGTTCAAATCCATGCGGATCGATTGCGGGGTAATTGAAAACCGTGTCGCCAGATCGTCAACAAGGACCCGTCCATGCGTCTTCGCCAGTTCGACAATTTCCGTCTGGCGGGGGGTTAAAAACATATCGGGAACTCCAGTTTCAGGCCCTTTTCTCTTATCATTTTTCGCGCCCAAACACAAATAACCGAAAATGAAAAAAGTACCAGCAGGATTTGATCGGAACAGTTAAAAAAAGGCACTAAATCTCCGCAAATATGGCCGAAAAAAGTCAATGTTTATTGAACAAAAAAAACCGCTTGACGATTGGTATATTCGATCCTACTTATTCAGTTGCTCAGGAATGCGGCGCCAGAATCGACGATTATCGCGCGACGGCCCTTTCTGGCATAGAGAACCATTTCAGATGACTTCATCAGAAATTGGCCAAGCGGCAAAGGAGGCCGCTAAGCCACCCAGTCGACGCTTCACTCAAAGCGGAGACTTTAAACCTCTTCCACGTATTATTGCAGATAATAGCGGCACTTGGAGCACTGACGCGTTTCCGATATCAGATCGGTCGCGTGAGTTCCGGTCTCGCTTTTTTGCGGCTGCCACAGATGCGGAATGGCTGGACTGGCGCTGGCAGCTGCGGCACCGGATCCGGACCCTGGCCGAGCTTGAGCGCGTATTCAAGCTGACTGCGGATGAGCGTGACGCAGTGACCCGCCGATCCGGGGCCTTACCGATTGGCATTACCCCCTATTATGCCAGCCTGATGAGCCTGGACGATCCGTCCGAGGGCTTAAGACGTACCCATATCCCGGTTGGTGATGAATTCATCAAATCGCCGGGTGAGGCGGACGACCCCCTCGGTGAGGACCACGATTCCGTCGTTCCGGGCCTTGTGCACCGGTATCCGGATCGTGTCCTCTTCCTCGCAACAGGATTTTGCTCTACCTATTGCCGTTACTGCACACGGTCCCGTATGGTCGGCGAGCCCGGCGGAGAGTATGATTTCTCCAAGTCGCAATGGGAAAAGGCGTTCGATTATATCGCCGCGCATCCTGAAATCCGCGACGTGCTTATTTCAGGCGGCGATCCATTGAGCTTGTCCGATGACCGGCTCGATTATCTTCTTGGCCGTCTGCGGGCGATTGAACATGTGGAGTTTATCCGGATTGGATCAAAAATCCCGATCGTTCTGCCCATGCGGATAACAAAATCCTTGACTGATGTTTTGCGGAAATATCATCCGTTGTGGATGAGCATCCATGTCACCCATCCCGACGAACTGACGCCGGAAGTGATGGAATCGACAGCGCGTCTCGCCGATGCGGGTATTCCGCTGGGGAGCCAGACAGTTCTGTTAAAAGGCATCAACGATGATATTTTGATTATGAAGCCGTTGATGCACGGACTGCTCAAATTCCGTGTAAAGCCATATTACCTCTATCAGTGCGATCCGATTACCGGGTCGGCTCATTTCAGGACGCCTGTTTCGAAAGGTCTCGAGATTATCGAGGGACTGCGGGGTCATACGACCGGTTACGCCGTGCCGACCTTTGTTATCGACGCCCCGGGCGGCGGCGGTAAAATCCCGCTTTTGCCAAATTCTGTGGTTGGACGCGATGGCGACGACCTTTTGCTTCGAAATTTCGAGGGCGGAACCTATCGTTATGGGGATCCGGGAGGCGTCATCGGAAGCGAGCCGGCTTTTCGGGAGGCCGCAGAATGAAGCTCGGTCTCGTTTATGATCTGCGGGACGACTATCGGGCGCTCGGTTATACCGAAGAGGAGACGGCCGAGTTCGATTCCCGCGAAACAGTGGATGCCTTGTCCGCCTCGATTGGCGGACTTGGCTGGGATGTTGATTTAATCGGACGCGGGCAGGAACTGGCACGGCGACTGGTGAACGGGGACCGGTTTGATCTCGTCTTCTCGATTGCCGAAGGTCTGGCGGGCCGTTCGCGGGAGGCGCAAGTGCCGGCGCTTTGCGAAATGTTCGAGCAGCCCTATGCCTTCTCCGATCCGCTGACCATGGCTGTCACTCTCGACAAACCGGTGGCAAAGCGGATTGTCCGGGATTTTGGTATTCCAACCGCCTCTTTCGCTGTTATCGAAGATGCGGACGCGGTACTGCCAAACATCAGTTTTCCGGCCTTTCTCAAACCCATTGCCGAAGGCACGGGGAAGGGATGTAGCGGACGGTCGCGGGTCGAAACGATTTCTGAGCTTCGGCGGGAAGCGACGCGGCTGATTGCACGATTTCAGCAACCGGTACTGCTCGAAAGCTATCTGCCCGGACGGGAATTCACTGTCGGGATTATCGGTAACGGCGCCACCGCGCGCGTGATTGCCGTGTTAGAAATCGCCGTGCAGCCCGAAGCGGACAGCGGGATTTACTCCTTTGAGATTAAGGAAAACTGGGAGCCGTTCGTGACCCTGTCAATTGCCGACGATGAGGAAGCCCGGCTTGCCGGGTCCCGAGCGCTTGCCGCATACCATGCGTTGGGGTGCCGCGATGCCGCGAGGGTTGATCTTAAGTCAGATGCTTATTCCTCGCCGCAGTTTCTGGAAATCAACCCGATCGCGGGCTTGCATCCAACGCATTCGGACCTGCCAATTCTGACGGCCAAGGCAGGATATGGATTTGACTGGCTGATCGGAGGTATTATCGGCGCCGCGTGCGTCCGTTATAACATGCCTTCTCCAGTCGAGCAGGTCGAGGCCGCGTGATTTTTGATGAAAAAATATGTGCCTGTCATTCATGGCGGCAGCGACGATCGCCCGGACGAAGCCGATACAGTCAGCACTGCCGGGGTTATTTGTGATGTTTTGCAAACGCTTGGATATGAGAGCGACGTAATTTTCGTTGATCTTGATTTTTCAGTGTTTGAGAGGCTCGCCGAGCGTCAACCTTTTGCTGTTTTCAATCTGGTGGAAAGCATTTGCGGCGATGGCCGGCTTGGCCCGATGGCCTGCCAGATGCTGGAACATCATCGTCTCCCCTACACGGGGGCCGGGTCTGCGGCTTATTTTCAGAGTAACTCCAAGCTCCTGACGAAAACCTTGCTAGGGGCGAACAAGCTGCCGACTGCGGACTGGTGGTTTGATACCGTGCCCGCCGACCGGAAAGTGATTGTAAAGTCGGTCTATGAACATGCCTCCTACGGCATGGATCAGGGATCGGTTGTTGAGGGCATCGCGGCGGCACGGGAAATCAGCACCCGCGAGGCCCGTTTCGGGGGCCGCTTTTTTGCCGAAGAATATATCGGGGGACGGGAATTCAATGTCTCTATTTTTGAGACCGACAGTGGCCCTGTTGTTCTGCCGATTGCGGAGATGTGTTTTAACGGGTTTCCGAAGAATAGTTACCCGATCATCGATTATAAGGCAAAATGGGATGAAACGAGTGACGCCTATCAGCAAACGAAAAGGGCCTTTGGCGTGCAGGAAAGTGATCCGGAACTTGCGGAAAGCCTACGCTTACTTTGTCTGGGCTGCTGGACGGCGGCTGATCTCTCCGGTTATGCGCGCGTCGATTTTCGACTGAATTCCGCATCGAGAATAAACATTCTCGAAATTAACGCCAATCCGTGTCTGGCCCCGGATGCAGGTTTCGCTGCGGCGCTGGACATTGCGGGAATTAGCTATAGTGATGGCATAGCCGCCATCGTCAACACCGCCCGTCGCAGTCAGAGGAATTAATGTTTCGAATTCGTACACTCACCGATGCGGCAGCGCCGGCCAATAAGCGGGCGATTGCCGAGATTCAGACAATCATTCGGGATCGGTTTCCGGGCATGGATGAACGGGACATCGAGAAACTGCCAGAGCAGATCGCTGATCCCATGACACATCAATTTGTAACCAAGGTGATGGTTGCCGAGGATGGTCGCGGCCGTATTCGAGGGTTTGCAACGCTTCTTGTTGATCCGGGGCTTAGCTTTGGCTATCTCGAACTGATTGCGACACGGGGAAAAGGCGTCGGCGGCGGTGTGGGGGCAGCGATATATGCACAAATCCGCGAGAAGGCCCGCGAAAAGAAATTGCTGGGTCTATATTTCGAATGCCTGCCGGATGATCCGGCATTAAGCCCGGATGCCCAAATTCGCAAGCAGAATGCAGACCGCCTCCGGTTTTATGAAGGATTTTCAGCCTATCCGATTACCGGAACTAAATATGAAACACCGGTAGAACCTGGAACATCGGACAGCCCCTATCTCGTCTTTGATGGCCTCGGTCAGCATTCTTTGCCGAAGGCGGCGGTCATCCGCAAGATAATGCGGGCAATTCTAGAGCGGAAATATGCGCATCTTTGTCCCCCGGAATATGTTGAGAAAGTTGTTCGGTCGGTAGACGACAAATCCGTCGCGTTACGCCTTCCCAGGTATCATGTGGCAGGAGCAACGGTGCCCGCGCCGGCAGCAGAGCAAAAATTTCCCCTGGTGATTAATGACAAGCATGACATCCATCATATCCATGAACGTGGATATGTGGAGGCGCCGGTGCGCATCAAGTCGATTTTGCGCGAACTCACACCCATGAATCTGTTTACGGTAACAGAGCCACGGCATTTCCCGGATAGGCATATCAAGGCCGTGCACGATGCCCGGCTGGTCGAGTATGTGGAGCGGGCCTGCGCTGAGGCCCCGGCCGGACGGTCGGTTTACCCTTATGTTTTCCCGGTCCGGAATGCCAACCGGATGCCAAAGGATCGGCTGGTTCTTGCGGGGTACTGGTGCATTGATACCTTCACGCCGCTTAATCGCAATGCCTATCCGGCCGCCCGCCGCGCTGTCGATTGCGCGCTGACGGCCGCAGATGAGGTTTTAAACGGAGCAACTGCCGCTTATGCCCTGATCCGCCCGCCCGGGCATCACGCGGAGCGTAAAGCCTTTGGCGGGTTCTGCTACTTCAATAATGCGGCGATTGCGGCGCATTATCTGTCCCGCTATGGCCGGGTCGCTGTGCTTGATCTTGATTATCATCATGGCAACGGCACTCAGGATATCTTTTACGACCGGGGAGATGTCCTGACCTTGTCGATCCATGGCGACCCGAGCTTTGCCTATCCGTATTTTACCGGCTTTCGAGACGAAACCGGGGTCGGTGAGGGCGCCGGGGCCAATCTTAATATCCCGCTGCCGGAAACCATAACCGCGGACGATCACCGCAAGGCGCTGCAAAAGGCGTTCAAACGGATCGTGGAGCATCGGCCAGCCTATCTTGTGGTTGCGCTTGGCCTTGACACGGCGAAGGGAGATCCTACAGGGACATGGCCGTACCGTGCCGCCGATTTTTCGATAATGGGCGAAATGCTGACTGAACTTCAACTGCCCTCTCTTTTTGTGCAGGAGGGTGGCTACCGTATTCGCAGTCTCGGCGTCAACGCCCGGCATTTTTTCGATGGCTTTGCCAAAGGTATAAAAAATTCCGGGGTAACCTTCGAACATCGGCACCTAAAAAAGCCAACCGGGAATGGGACCCTGCAGTGGCGGTACTCGGTTAAGCCTGGGGATATTAAGGAAATTCGAAAGATTGTTACCGACACAGGCGTTTTTTCGGGTGAGGAAATCGCTATTGCCGGCGAGTTGGCAGAAGAACGCATCAGTAAGGGACGGCTTTCGGGTTACGAGTTTATCCTTGCCCTTCAGAACCAGCATCTAGTGGGATATGCCTGTTTTGGAAAAACGCCCGGAACGGAAAAAAACTACGATCTTTACTGGCTTGCTGTCGATCCCTCGCGGCATCGGTCCGGACTCGGGGTACAAATCCTGGAGAAAGTTGAGGCGGCGATCCGAAATTTGGGCGGGACGTTCGTGATGGCTGAAACATCATCGACCGCCACCTATGATAAGGCGCGCGGGTTTTATGAGGCTAATGGCTTTGAAAAACTTGTTGAAATCCGAGATTTCTATCGTCCCGGTGACAATAATATCTTCTATCGAAAAGCGCTTTCACCGGATATCTAGCCTCCCGCTGTCGCCTGAAAAATAAATTTTGTCCGTTCACGACTGGTGCTCGGGAGCCTTTTCAACTAGAAAAATAGGCGACTATTCCATTAATCCTGCGCGATGGTGACTTTCTGTGTCCTGCTTACGTAATGTAACGCCCAAATGAATGATTTGCTGGCAGGATTGAGGGCAGCGTTCGGACTGATTATCCATCTTGATCACAACCTGGTTGAAATATCCCTGAGGTCGTTGCAGGTTACCATTTCTGCCGTTGTTATCGCTTCCATTATCGGCCTTCCCTTCGGGGCGTGGCTGGCGGTCACTCGATTTCGCTACCGTCGCCTGACGATTGCGGTTTTGAACGCCTTAATGGGACTGCCTCCGGTAGTCGTCGGCCTTATCGTGTATGTGTTGCTCTCCCGCTCCGGGCCGTTTGGGGTTCTTGACCTGCTGTTCACCCCGACGGCAATGATCATCGCTCAGGTCATCATTATTACCCCGATCATTGCCTCCATTGGCCATCAGTCAATGCGCGAGTTATGGTATGTCTACCACGACCTCATGATCTCTTTCAAAACCACCAAATGGCAGCGAATGATGGTTTTGCTTATGGATGGCCGTCGCTCCCTCCTGACCGCCGTCTTGACCGGGTTCGGCCGCGGAATAGGCGAGATCGGTGCTATCATGATTGTTGGGGGAAATATCGATCATCTGACGCGGGTTCTGACGACCGCCATTGCCTTGGAGGTCGGCAAGGGCGATTTTCCATTGGCGCTGGGTCTTGGTATTATCCTCATTTCCTTAGCGATTATTGTCAATCTAGCCATCCATCTCCTCTCCAGAACCGAACGGGAGGGAACATGGTAGGATCGATCCTTCCACTTTTGCTGGAAAATGTCACCGTTAGTAAAGACGGCATCCAGATTATTGGCCCGCTGTCCCTCCGGTTGGAGGGGCGCGGATGTACTGTTCTCGTTGGCCCTAATGGGGCAGGAAAGACGACATTATTGCGACTGATGCACGGTCTGGATCGGGCAAGACAGGGAAAGGTCAAATGGGCGGCAGATCAGACCGAGGTCTATTCAAGTCAATCTTTCGTCTTTCAGACGCCGGTTGTCCTGCGTCGGTCCGTGCGCGAAAATATCGCTTATCCCTTACTAGTTCGGAAGGTCCCCCGGAAAGCCGCGCTGGCAGAGGCGGACCGCTGGATCGACGATATTGGTCTTGCGAGTGCCGGTTATAAACAAGCGGATGTTCTGTCTGGCGGTGAAAAGCAAAAACTCGCCATTGCCCGGGCGCTCATATCGACGCCGGACGTTCTGTTTCTCGATGAGCCGTCCGCAAATCTCGATGGCGCGTCGACCCGCGATATTGAAACTTTGATTGAAAGAGCGAGTAATGACGGGACGCGGGTTGTTATGGCCACTCACGATCTTGGGCAGGCCAGGCGCCTTGCGAGCGAGGTTTTGTTTATGTACCACGGTGTTATCCACGAGCAAACAACTGGTGATACCTTTTTTACAAGCCCCCAAACCATAGAAGCGCAAAAATTCATCAGAGGAGATATTTTGCTATGAGAATCCTTTCATTCATCCCCGTCCTAATGCTGACGTTGCTGGTCAGTTTTCAAAGTCTAGCCGAGGATATGAAGTTAGCGGTGACTACCTCCTTTCACAATTCAGGCCTCGCCGACATACTGCTACCGGAAGTTAAGAAAGACCTCGATCTTGATGTCTATCTTCTTATCGTCGGGACGGGTCAGGCGCTGAAATTGGGCCGGGCTGGGGACGTCGATGCCATCCTGGTGCATTCCCGCAAAGCGGAGGATAAGTTTGTTGCCGAGGGGTATGGAACCCACCGTCAAGAAATCATGTATAATGATTTTGTTGTGATCGGACCGAAGTCCGATGAAGCGGGCGTTGCGAAAAGTAAAACGGCCGTTGAGGCGTTCGGAGCGATCCGGGATAACAAGGCGATTTTTGTCAGCCGCGGCGACGATAGCGGCACAAACCGCAAGGAACTTGACCTGTGGAAAAAGGCTGGTGTGGACCCCGAAAATTTTGACGGAAGCTGGTATCGCGCCGCCGGATCCGGCATGGGGGCGACGCTGAATACAGCGGTTGCCATGAATGGGTATGTTTTTTCCGACCGTGCCAGTTGGCTCAATTTCAAGAACAAGGGCGATCTGGAATTGCTCTTTTCGGGGGACCCGGTACTGTTTAACCAATATGCCTTCATCCCTGTCAATCCTGCAATATACCCGCATGTTAAAAATGATCTGGCAGAAAAGCTTGAAGCATGGCTTTGCGGTGAAAAAGTGCAAAAAATGATTGGTGACTATGAAATTGCCGGAGAACAATTGTTTACGCCGAACGCAAAACTAAATTAATACGTGAACCCGCGCTCTCGTCAGTGCATTCGTAATTTCATATCGTCTTTTCTTAATCGAGGAATCAAAGAATGAATGCGCCAGACAAATGCATTGACGAAAAAAAAGTTCTCGTATTGCAAGGCGGGGGAGCATTGGGCGCCTATCAGGCTGGTGCCTATGCCGCGTTGCATGAATCCGGGTTTGGTCCGGACTGGGTCGCGGGCATTTCTATCGGGTCTATAAATGCGGCGATAATCGCTGGCAATCCTCTGAATGAACGCGTCGAAAAGCTACGGCAGTTCTGGCATCTCGTTTCCGCCGACCTGCAGGGGCCGAAGATGTTTTTCGGTAAAATAGGCCGGCGTGCTTACAATGAAATAAGCGCTGCCAGCGGTGCCACCTTTGGAATAGAGGGGTTTTTCAAGCCGCGTATGCTGCCCACGATTTTTGGCTCCTATATGTCGGTCGCGCCGGAAGATCTCAGCCTTTACGATACCTCCCCGTTGCGCGATACATTGCTGGATCTAGTTGATTTCGAACGGCTGAATCAGGGACATACCCGGCTTAGTGTCGGAGCTGTCAATGTACGGTCGGGAAATTTCGCCTATTTTGATACCGCAAAAATCGAAATTAAACCGGAACATATTATGGCCAGCGGTGCATTGCCCGAAGGATTTCCCCCGATAGAAATCGATGGGGAATGGTATTGGGACGGTGGATTAGTGTCCAATACACCACTTCAATATGTGATTGATGCCCAGAACCATGAGGATTTGTGCATCTTTCAGGTGGACTTATTTAACGCCATCGGTGAGATGCCCAAAAACCTTATAGAGGCGGCGCAACGGGTAAAGGATATCCGGTTTTCAAGCCGGACGCGCCTGAATACGGATATCTTTAGGCAGACTCAAGCCGTGCGCAGACTGTTGAACCGCGTACTTGGAGAATTTCCAAGCGAATTGCTGTCGACTGAAGATTATGAAGCCCTCGAAAAATGGAGCAATGATTCTGCCGTTACCGTGGCCCACCTGATCTATCGCCAGAGGGGATATGAGGCGCATTCGAAAGACTATGAGTTTTCCAGGGTATCGGTGGAAGATCACTGGAAAGCTGGTGAGGATGATGTCAAATTCTTGCTGGAGCAGAAAGACTGGATCAACCGGGAAAAGCCGACAGAGGGGGTTCAGATTTTTGATTTTAATCGCCGGGGCAGAAAGTAACGTCTCTTGCGGCTTTATGTCATCTAAAAAAAGATAAAATAGCGAGCCCAACGACAGCCAGCATCGCCGCCGCCATAAACAAATTGATGCGAAATTGAATATGCGGCGCTAGGTCCAGCCGTTGAACGAAGACACCGGCCGTCAACCAGAGAAGATGGATCGGTACCCAGATGGCATTCATAATAACAAACTTGATCAAGGTTTCGCTCGCCAGTGCGCCCGGCAGAAAGGCAAAGCCGGTGAAAAAAGTGGCATTGACGGCATAGGCTTTGGGATTAATGAGCTGGAGGGCGATTCCGGCGAATATGCCTGGTTCCTTTGTGGTCTCGATAAAGGCGATTTTGGCGCCGGAAAAAGCTATCCGAAACGCAAGATAGGAAAGATAGAGGACAGAAAGAACCAATAAAACGTCGCGGACCACCGGAACGGTAAAGACGACAGCTGCGAGACCGGAAACGACAGCGAGTGCGACCAAATTTGTTCCGATAAAAAGCCCGAAGACATATCTCAATCCAGCTGTCCTGCCAAACGCCGAACCGACGCCGGCGGTTGATAACACCCCTGGTCCCGGCGTTATAATCAGAAGGAAGACCGCGAGGGCGAAGGAAACCATTACATTACTCCTCAGTCTTCAGCTTAAGAAAAAAAGGCGCCTGCCAGAGGGATCTCGCGTCAGGCCTTTACCAACGCGTGATATAGACAGCGAACGCTGTAGAGGCACCATAAATTGCCATTGCGATACCGACAAGAGCAAATACGGCCCATTCCGGTCCGTTCGCAACTGTAATTATCCAGCCACCGACGGCGACAACCACCAGGCGCAATGTTCCGGCAAGGACAGGCCCGAGGACTTTGCCTGCCCCTTGTGAAGAAAAATATAGGCACAACCCCAACCCGAAGAGCAGGTAGCAGGGGCCGACCCATGCAAAATACAGGCTGGCGGAGGAGAGTATGCCCGGTATATCCGTAAATAATTCGGTCCAATGGTTTGGGAATATGGCGATCCAGATGCCAACAGCGCCCACGATCAATGCGGCTGCGGATCCGCTGGTCCATGCCACGCGGCGAGCACGGGCAGTGTCTCCGGCACCAATGGCCATTCCCACCATTGGGACGCAAGCAACGCCGATGGCAAAGGTTATTGGTATCAGCAGGAATTCCAGCCGCGCACCAATGCCGTAGCCCGCAAGCGCTTCAATGCCGTATTTTGACACAAGACGCGTGAGGACGAGAACTGTCAGGACAGTCTGGAGAGGAGAGATGCAGGAGATTGCTCCGACTTTAAGAATATCCCAAAACATTTCCGGTTGCAGACGGACACCGCGGATGCGCAGGGCTACTCTTGCCCGGCCGGATATCAGATACCAGAATAAAAATAGCGCGCCGGCACTATAGGCGATCACCAGACCGAGAGCGATACCGGCCATTCCAAACCCCGGCAAAGGTCCAAATCCGAGTCCGAAAATGCCCGCCATGATAAATTGCGACCCGGCGACCAGCAACAACGTAAATGAGGGAACCTTCATATCGCCCCCGCCCCGAATAATTGAGGCAAGGGTATTTGTCAGCCACACGCCGACGGCGCCGATGAAAACGACATCTGAATAGGCTACCGCCTGTGAGATGACCTCACCGCGGCCCCCCAGCAAATAGTAAATTTGCTCTCCCCATATACGGAAGAGAACGCAAAAGAACAGCCCGGCCATGCCGCCGATAAACAGCGCATGCAGGGCAAGGACTGCCGCGCGGTGAGTATCACCCGCCCCGAGCGCACGGCTGATAGAGGAAGAGACGCCGCCGCCCATGGCACCTGCCGACATCATTTGCTGAAGCATAACCACGGGAAAAACGAGAGCAAGACCCGCGAGCGCCGGTGTGCCAAGCTTGCCCGCATAAGCCGTTTCGGCAATTGCAACAAGGGCGGTGGCGAGCATTGCAATGACATTCGGAACGCTAAGGCGTGCCAACGTAGACAGAATAGGGGCCGTGAGTAACGGATTGACGGCAACGCCTGTACTGGAAGAACTAGAGGCCGGGGTATCCTGTTTCATGTGTAATTCCATCGCGGAAGATAATTAGGGTCTGCATGGAAAAAAAATCGCAGAGCTGGATCAGGCAGGTACAATTTATTTACTGTATATGCAGGTATCTGGTGGAGAAAATGGGTCAATCATTCAGTTCCTCAATAAGGCGATCAATGGTCGCGGCCAGCATCGCATTGTCGGGAGCTCCAAGGGCTTTGGCAACTTTCTCCTGTGCCGCCTGCCATCCGGGTTTTGCCTCTTCCCGTATCGCACGGCCTTCGGAGGTGAGGTGCAAGGTACGATTTCGCCGGTCTTTCGGATCTCGGCCCAGGGAAACGTATCCCCGCCGCTCCAACGGGCGCAGATTGCGGGTCAAGGTCGTAGGATCCATAACCAGTTTCGCGGCCAGCGCTCCAACACCGATCCCGTCAAAGGACTTAAGATGAGAGAGCAGGCCATATTGTGTGATGGTGAGTGAATAGGGCTCCAGCTGATGGTCATAGATTTGACTCACACGTCGGGCGACCTTTCTCAGCCGAAGACATGTACACCCGGAAGGGGTTAAAGGGGTTACTTGCTCACTCATAAAAGGAATATATCTGCATATGCAGCTATATTCAACAGGAATTTAACGGGCAGAACAGTCGGACAGCCCGCCCGCTGTTAAGCTGCTGTCGTCCGCCGGAAGGTTTTGAAGGAAATCATTCGCTGTGTTTTTTCATCCCAGAGCGCCAGGCGAACGCAGGCCAGGCTATCCCATAAACTGATGCGGTTAAGGGATTTCAGCACTGGAATTTCCGCAAGGCAAGCCCCGAGCCGGTAATTGGGGATGCGGCAGGAGAGATGATGAATATGGTGAATGCCGATGTTTCCGGAAAACCAGCGTAGCGGTTGTGGCAAGTCATAATAGCTGCTCGCCATTATTGAGGCTTCATGGAAGTTCCAGTTTTCCTTGTTTCTCCAATGGGTATGCTCAAACTGATGCTGAATATAGAACAGCCAGACACCGACAATTGAAGAAAGCAGTACGATAGGAACTTGCACCATAAGGACATCAACAAACCCGAAACTGAAGCCAAGGCCGAGCATGATACCCAAGATCCCGAGGTTCGTGCCCATTATACCAATAAGCAACGCGGGACGTTGACGGATCAAATCCAGGGGCAGCCGATATTTTATGACAAATAAATAAATTGGCCCAATCCCGAACAAGACGATAGGCATGCGGTAAATACGATAGCCGAACCGCTTCCATTTGGACAACGCAGTGTATTCATCAACGGTGAGAAGATTGACGTCTCCGATTCCCCGCTTATCAAGATTTCCGCAAGTCGCATGATGGGCGTTGTGGGAGCGCCGCCAATATTCGTGGGGTGTCAGTGTCATGACGCCGATCAGTCGGCCAACCAGGTTATTAAGACGCGGCGAGTGAAAAAAGGAATGATGCCCGCAATCATGCTGGATGATAAACAACCGGACGGTAAAAGCGGCGGCCGGGATCGAGAGCAATAATGCAGCCCAGTAGGCATCGTCAACAATCAGGATCATGATAGCCCAGAGTGATACCAAGGGAATCACCGTCGTTAAAAGCTGCAGAACGCTGCTGCTTGCTTTTGGCCGCGCATGTGTACGGGCAATTTTAACCCAGCTCTGATCATATTCATGACCCGATGAATTGTGTGGGAGCGGCTTGTCTGAGACCAATGTCTCTGCATCTTGCCGGATATCGCTGTAAATGATTTATGTATCCTATATTTTACTTCAAATTTTGAGGAGACTATCCGGCAATGGGGCCAATATCAAGGTAGAACTTGGCGGAAATGACCGGTTTAAAATAAGTATTAGCTATTATAAGCGGTTAGCCGTATCACAAAGTCTTGTGTACATCGATTTGGGCACGTAGCAGCATTCCGAATAAATCCCTCGGATCATCCGGATCGGCCAGCATATCCAGTTTTTCGAAATAAGTGGTGCCGTCCAGCCTGCTACGGACATAGCGGAGCGCGGAGAAATCTTCAGTCGCAAACCCGACAGAATCAAAAATGGTTGTTTGACGGGAGTTACGGCGGCCATGGGCGGCGCCGGTCATTACCTGCCATAACTCCGTAACGGGATAATTATCGGGTAATTGCTGAATCTCTCCCTCCACACGCGTTTGCGGCGGGTATTCGACGAAAATGTCCGCGCGTAGGAGAATATCTTTGTGGAGTTCCGTCTTGCCGGGACAGTCACCGCCGACGGCGTTGATATGTATGCCGGAGCCAACCATGTTGTCTGTAAGGATCGTCGCATACTGCTTATCGGCCGTAACGGTTGTGATTATTTGCGCGCCTTCCACCGCCTTCTCCGCACTGTCGCAGCGCTCAATTTCAAAGCCCTTCCCGCTTAGATTACGAATACATTTGTCGGTCGCAGCGGCATCAATATCATATAGTCGCAACTTGTTGATATTGAGAAGAGACTTGAATGCCATTGCCTGGAATTCTGATTGGGCGCCGTTGCCAATAATGGCCATACAATCCGCATCCTGCGGAGCGAGATACTTCGCGACGACGGCGGAGGTTGCGGCGGTTCTGAGCGCCGTGAGGATTGTCATTTCAGAAAATAGCACCGGATATCCGTTGTCCACTCGCGACAGCATCCCAAAACCAGTTACCGTTTGCAGGCCCGCGCGTGTATTTTTCGGGTGTCCGTTTACATATTTGAACCCGTAAACCTCTCCGTCACTCGTTGGCATCAGTTCAATTACGCCTTCCGCTGAATGCGACGCGATGCGGGGGGTCTTGTCAAATATCTCCCAGCGTTTGAAATCCTCCTCGATAAACTGGGCGAGTTCGCCGAGAAAAGTCTCGATGCCAATGCTGTTGACGAGTTTCATCATATTATCAACGCTGACAAAAGGAACAATATTGATATCTTTGGGCGCGTGGGCATTCATGACTGGATACTCCGGGTGACAGGGTTAAGGACCTGACGCCCGAAAAGGCTGGCAACCAGGTCAACAATCAGTTTGCTTGTCTTCCCCCTAACATCGAGGAAAGGGTTCAACTCAGACACATCAAGCGAGGTGACAAGTCCGCTCTCATAGAGGATTTCCATGATCATGTGGGCCTCGCGAAAATTAACGCCTCCCGGGACGGTAGTTCCAACGGCGGGAGCAATTTCAGGATCGAGAAAATCAACATCAAGGCTGACATGGAGCCGACCCTTCGCCTCACGCACGCGATTGATAAATGCCCGTACCGGAGCGGCAATGCCAAACTCGTCAATAGCGCGCATGTCATGCACATCAATAGCCGTTCGGGCAATTCGGTCGCGTTCCGCCGGGTCAACGGAGCGGATCCCGAGCATACAAATATTTTCAGGCTTTATGCGGTCAGACGGGCCGGGAATGATATCCTCCAAACCAGAGTCGCCAGTAATATAGGCAACCGGCATACCGTGCAGGTTACCGCTGTCAGTCGTTTCGAGGGTTTGAAAATCTGTATGGGCATCGAGCCAAAGGACAAACTGTTCCGCTTTTTCTTCCCGCGCACTGCGGGCCAGAGCAGGCAGAAACCCGGCAGCAATAGAATGGTCACCCCCCATGAAAATAGGGACGTGGCCATCCTTCAGGTTATCGCGGCAAAAATTGTCGAGGCTTGAAATCATCGCGGCAAAGTCGGCGAGATGATGAACCTTGTCATTGGCATACTCAATTGGACCCGCCGGCTCTGCGTGTAAATCGCCGGCATCCCAGACCACAAAACCAAGTCCACTGAGCACCTCGAAAATATTCGCTGTTCGCAGCGCGTCGGGGCCCATCAGGCAGCCTTTTCGCCAACTACCCGTATCCGCGGGCACGCCAACAAGAACTATCGATTTATCCGTCATCTGGGTCAATCCAATGCAGGGCAAAAGTTATATAAATAATCACGATGGCCATTTGAATCGATTCAAATGGCGGAAACAACTGTATAAAATGACTAAATTGCGCATTGTATTTTTCAAAACGGCGTGCAAATATTCCGAAATGGATGAAACTGATCAAAAACTTGTTGCCGCCTTACGGAGAAATGCACGGGCCACGGTATCTCAACTCGCGTCCCAACTAGGTCTTTCCCGGGCGACCATACGCTCGCGGATGGAACGTTTGATGGCGGATGGCGAAATTCTGGGTTTCACTGTAGTGTTGAAGAGTGACGCTGCGGATATGCCGGTCCGGGGGCTCACACTTATCGAGATTGAAGGCAAAGGCAACGAACGGATCATATCGAGGTTACGGGGGTTCGCGGAAATACAGGCCATTCATTCAACAAACGGGCGTTGGGACTTGATCGTCGAGTTTGGCACCGATACACTTGCCGATCTTGATCAGGTGTTGCGGCAGATACGGCTCATTGATGGCATAAATACCAGTGAGACCAGTCTATATCTGGCCACACATCGAAGTAATAAAACCACCCGATTTTCGGATTTGCCGTCGTTCACCCATACCGAATAAAAGGAAGTGACTGTTATGACACGCTTATCCGTACTGGATTTGGCGCCCATTGTTGAGGGCGGGAACGCCGGGCAATCTTTTCACAACTCAGTCGAGATTGCGAAACAGGCCGAAGAACTCGGTTTTCACCGCTATTGGCTCGCCGAGCATCATAATATTCCCGGTATTGCGAGCGCCGCAACCGCTGTGCTGCTGTCCCATGTCGGCGCGCATACCAAAAAAATCCGGCTGGGCTCTGGCGGTATCATGTTGCCGAACCACGCCCCGCTGATCATTGCCGAGCAGTTTGGCACGCTCGCCTCACTTTATCCGGGGCGGATTGACCTCGGCCTTGGGCGTGCCCCAGGAACAGACGGCCTGACCGCACAGGCACTCCGGCGAAATCTGGGGGGCGGGGCAGACAGTTTTCCGAGCGATGTTGCTGAATTGCAGCGGTATTTTGATACGCCTGAGCCAGGCCAACGGGTAAGGGCCGTGCCGGGTGCCGGATTGAATGTGCCGCTATGGATATTAGGATCCAGTCTTTACGGGGCGGAATTGGCCGCCCATTTCGGACTTCCCTACGCCTTTGCCTCACATTTTGCGCCGACGGACCTTCATCAGGCACTCCATCTCTACCGGCAGAATTTCAAGCCTTCGATACAGCTGAAAGAACCATATGTCATGGTTGCCATGAACCTTCAGGCGGCGGATACGCGCGATCAGGCGGAAGAAAATGTCACTTCGCTGATGCAGGGCGTTCTGCAACTAGCAAGCGGTAACCCGATACAGC
Organism: Sneathiella sp.; assembly: GCF_041689005.1. Taxonomy (GTDB): domain Bacteria; phylum Pseudomonadota; class Alphaproteobacteria; order Sneathiellales; family Sneathiellaceae; genus Sneathiella. Next base: position 116,469 of record NZ_JBDNHC010000074.1, on the reverse strand, counting down.
TGCCCCCACCGATAAAAGGGTTTGGCGATAGCCTCGGGTTCCAGGAAAAAGCGGTTCTCTCGCGCTTCATGACCTACACCGCGCTTGGCGACGCAAAGGACGTCAAAGACAGACTCCTGGCCTTTAAGGCAGAAACGGATGCCGACGAGATTATTCTGACAGCGCAGATTTTTGACCATCCAGCCCGGCTGCATGCCTATGAAATTGCGGCCGAGGCGATGGGCGCTCTATAGGGCTACCGATTGCACGGTTGGCTTCGACGTGTTCAAAGAGCTGTACATGACTGTCTCATGCGCCGCGCGCCAACTTGCCTTAAAAATTCAGTTTGGCAGTTATTTGTAAATACTGCCGGCTCAAGGTATTGGCCGAAGGAAGCCCGACAGTTTCATATGCATTCAAGACAATATCTTAAACTGCATAAGAAAATATCCTATGAATCATTGCAGGATCAGTTATCATGAATGCAGGAACGGTCAGTAGATTTATATTCGCAGTAAATAACCGTAATAAAAGCTTCGTATAACCTGTGCATTTATTAAGACCTCAACGTTTGCTAAAAAGGAAGAGAAGAATGACCAAGGAATCTCAGAAATCTGCTATTACCGCGCCAAAAGGAAAAAAGACATTCAGTCGCCGAAATGTGTTGAAAACGGCCTCAGCCGTCGGCGCCTTCACCGCTGCAGGCCCGGCCCTTGTCAAGAATGCCTTTTCATCGTCAGGGGAAGTTAACATCCTGATGTGGTCGGACTACCTGCCCGAACCGTTTATTGCCGATTTTGAAAAAGAAACCGGTATTAAAATCAATTACACGGGTATCGGTTCGAACGAGGAAATCATCAACAAGATGAAAGCCAACAAGGGTCAGGGCTTCGATATTGTATCGCCGACCAATAATCAGGGCCTGCAATGGGGACCGCTGGAGCTGTTGCAGCCTTTTGACATGGCACGTGTTCCGATCGACAAGGTAAACCCGGCGATGTCAAATATCGGGACGAAAGACTGGAACTTTGAGGATAAGGGCTCGCATTGGCTCCCGCATATCTGGGGAACTGAAGGTATTGCCTGGCGGACAGATGAATGGGCGCCGGCAGGAGATGCGCCGAGTTATGGCGATGTCTGGATGGATGCCAATGCCGGCAAAACCATGGGGCGCCCTCATTCGATGATGCTGGGTGCCGGCCTGTATATGGAAACAATTGGCGAATTGAACCCGGGCGACATGTGGAAAGCCTATGAATCCGAGGAGGCCATGCGGCCGGTTTGGGAAAAAGTGGCCGCTTGGTGTATCGATCGCAAAAAGAATATCAAGCTGCTGTGGAATGATGCGGATACACAGAAAAATGGGCTTCTTAATGAAGGCGTTATTGTGGGCCAGACATGGGACGGTCCGCCAATGGCTCTGAAAACGGCGGGCGATCCGATTATGTATCAGGCTCCCAAGGAAGGCTCCATGGCGTGGGTTGACGGAATGGCCATGCCGATCGGTGCCAAAAATACCGATCAGCTTTATGAATTCATCAAATTCTCTTACGAGGCGAAGAATGCCGGTAAGGCGATTGATTCGCATGGTTATAACTCACCGGTACTGGGCGCAGATAAATTTGCGGGTGACGCCTATAAGAAGAACTTCGCAGACGCCTATCCGGGAGATTCCCTCAGCAATCTCAACCCATGGCCGGCAGAGGCCCCGTGGTATGCTGAAATTCGCACTGAATATGTGAATAAATTCAAAAGTTCCTAACTCCCGAAAACTGTTCCGGGCCCCCTCGTTTGAGGGCCCGGAACGCCAGTCCCAGAAAATCCCCGATTTTTGGACCACAAACGGAATTATATGCCAATCAGGGAATGATTTATGAGTAAAGGAGTTGATGTCAATCTGGAAAATGTCTGGATCCGGTTTGGCGAATTTGTTGCTGTGCGAGAGGCCAATGTAACAATCAAGGGGGGTGAGTTTTTCTCCTTCCTTGGGCCGTCTGGATGCGGGAAAACTACTATTCTGCGGGCCGTCTCGGGGTTCCTCGAGCCGAGCGACGGAACGGTGAAGATTGGCGGCAAGAATATGGCCGGCATAGGCCCCAACAAGCGGCCAACGGCCCTGATCTTTCAGAATTTGGCCCTGTTCCCCCTTATGAAAGTTTGGGAAAACATTACATTTTCCTTGGAAGTAAAAGGGGTTGGTAAAGCCGATCGACGCAAGCGCGCGGACGAGCTGCTGGATATGATTGCGCTTTCCGATCAGGCTGACAAGCTTCCCTCCGAGCTTTCGGGCGGTCAGAAGCAACGTGTCGCCATTGCCCGGGCACTTTGCGCAGAACCGGATGTCCTGCTGCTCGACGAGCCTTTATCGGCACTTGATTTGAAGCTTCGCCAGCATATGCGCACCGAGCTTCGCGAAATCCAGCAACGTGTTGGTATCACCTTCATTTATATTACTCATGATCAGGGTGAGGCCCTTACAATGTCGGACAAGGTGGCCGTCATGCGCGCCGGGGTCATCGATCAGATTGCCAACGGTCATTCAATCTACAACGATCCGGCAACGCCCTTCGTTGCCTCCTTTGTTGGCGAGAATAATGTCTTCCGGGGCAAGATTAAATCCGTTGACGGAGATATGGCCCTCATTGCCACAAATCGTTCCGGCGATCTGCTTGCCCGGATAGCAACCTCTGCAAAGGGAACTTTGAAAGTGGGTGATCCGGCAATGATGTTTGTCCGCCCCGAAGTCTGCAACATCGCCGAAGATCCGGCGCCTGCGCATAATCGCCTGACGGCCATGGTCAAACATGAAGAGTTTGAGGGCCAAATTTACAATGTTTTTCTGGAAGGGTCGGAAGGCAAGGAAATCAAGATGTCACTCGTCAATATTGGTCAACGACGGCAATCTGCAGATGGCCGGAGCCTGACGCTGGAATACGTCCCGGAGCAGGCTGTGGTCTTGCCCGCGGGCGAACTCGCCAGCGAATAGGGCAAGAGAATGAATATCGTCCCAATCTTCAAAAATTATTTTGCCAAGAACGGGATCGGGCTCGGCAGTTTTATTTTGGTGACCGTGACAATCTGGGTTGTGCTGCTAATTATCCTGCCACAGATATCGATGCTCGATTTCTCTTTTCGTCATCACTTGCCGCCACCGGAAATGGGCGGTCCCAAGGACACATATACCCTTGAGCATTACAAATATCTGGTGTTGGGCGCGCCAGGGTCGGATGCGTCCTATAATGTTGTCGATTTAGGCGTATTCGCCCGGACGCTGTTGGCCGCTTTTTTCGTGACGATAATTGATCTGATCCTCTGTTATCCGCTAGCCTACTATCTTGGTCAGTCAAAGGGCGGAGGATTGGTTCGGGTGCTGGTTTTACTATTGATCATTCCCTATTGGATCAACGAAATTCTTCGGGCCTTTGCCTTTCGAATAATTTTCGGCGATAGTGGCGTGATCAATGAATTCATGCTCGCCATGGGCCTGATTAGTGACCCGATAGATTTCATCCGCGCAAATGTCGCTCTCTATGCGGGGCTCGGGTACGCCTATATCCTGCTGATGATTTTCCCGATCTATAATGTGATCGAAAGTCTGGATCGAAATCAGATTGAAGCGGCCCGCGATATGGGAGCCCCGTGGTGGCGCATTCACTGGCGCGTGGTGATCCCTTATGCCAAGCCGGGGATTTCATCCGGTTGTACCATGGTCTTTATGTTGTCGGCAGGCGCGCTGGCCGCACCGCAGATCCTTGGCGGACCATCAAGCCTTTGGTTTACACAGATCATTTACCAGTGGTTTAACACGGGCGGCAATTGGCCGCGTGGGGCAGCCTTTGCGGTTATCTTGTTGGTGACCTGTATCGTCATTGTGTTGTCGATGATGCGCTTGTTCAAAGTTCGGATTGGGGACATTGGAAAATGAAGGGAGAAAATTTCCTCGTTAAATTTTTCCTGGTTGCCTATCTCGTCGTTTTTTTCGGCTATCTTCTGGGGCCGTTGTTTGTCATGAGTGTGACGGCCTTCAATTCACCGGCGTTCCCGAAAATGGCTCCTTGGGAATGTCTGACGTTCGAATGGTTTGACGTCCTTGCTAACGACGAGAGAATTCTTAACGGCATCCAGAACAGTGTAATTGTCGGTATCGGGACGGTTATCCTTTCCGTTGTCATGGGGCTGGCGGGCGCATTGCTGCTGACGGAGATATGGCCCAGACTAAGGGCCACATATTATACCATCGTCATTGCACCCATTCTTATTCCGGGCGTCGTTCTTGGTATTTCAACTCTGGTTTTCTGGGACCGGATAAATATCATGCTCGGCCTCAGCAGTGGTAGTTTCCTTCATAACGGCATTTTTCTCACGGTTATTGGGCAATCGACTTTTATTGCCTCCTATTGCATGCTGGTGTTTATTGCCCGGCTGCAGCGTTACGATACCGGCCTGACGGAGGCCGCCCTTGATCTGGGCGCAACAAATGTTCAGGCGTTCCGGAAGGTACTTCTGCCGTTCATGAAGCCTGCAATCGGATCGGCGGCGGTCCTCGCTTTTCTGGCATCCTTTGAAAATTATAATACGACGACGTTCACCTTCGGAAAATTCCCGACTTTGACGATTGAACTCGCCCAGAAGGTACGATACGGCATAAACCCTTCCATTTCTTCGCTCGCGTTTATTATCATAGTCTTGACCATAATCGGGGCTCTCGCTCATGAAATTTATCGCCGCCGTCAGCAACTGGCGCTCGCAAACGGCGCACCGGTGTCCGCCGTCACCGGCAAATTTCAGCTGCCGAAATTCCTGCGGCGCAATCCGGCGAGTATCCTGTTGGTCCTGCTCGCCCTTGCCGGTTTCTCAACCATTTGGTTTGCGCAAGTCTATAGCCCCACGGAATGCAAAATGGAGGTGCGTGAGCAAAAACGTCTTATTCAGGAAGAACGTATTAATGCGATCCGGCAAAAGCGGCTTGAACAACAGCAGGAGAAACTGTTGAAGGGTCCGGATGTTTTTGGCGGCAGTAAAACGGCGCCGGCGCCCGGCACTGGCAAGACCATCGAAAGTCCCGGTAAGGGAACCTTCGGTAGTGTGTTCAACCCCGGCAATCTCGACAAGGCTGCCCCCGCACCGAGTCCGAACAAGCCGCTGGAAAGTCCCGGGAAAGGAACATTCGGGAATGTCTTTGATCCGAACAATCTCGAAAAGAGCGGTTCAGAGAATAAATAACCAAAACTCATAAAAAGCTGACATAGCCGATTGATCTGCTCACATTTAGTGGGGTTTTGATTCGGCTTCGGGCTCCGAGTCGGAGACTGCTTTCACAGTTTGATTTTCCCCGGCCGAGATAGTTTCATCCGTGAAAACATTATAGAGACGCGTGAGCTTGTTTGCTTCCTCGGTATACTGCTTAACCGCCGTCTGGAAAAAATCAGTATAGACGCTGACAAAATCCTGAACCGTTTCGCATTCGGCCAGTTGCTGGGAAACAGAAAAGTCCTCTTTCAGGCGATTACTTCCAAAATTCACCAACTCTTCATTACATTCCTGCATCGCTTCACATAGTTTCCGGTTCATTTTACCGGCGGTTTCCAGGCTTTTCTGGTTGACGTCAAATGTTGATTTAAAATCAAAAGGTACATTGAAATTGAACGGGATACTTCCTTCATCGGTCACGGAAATTTTCTGTGCCATTTTCTGTCCTTTCTGTAGATGATGTCCGGTTATGAATGATTTAAATGAAATCGTTCGGCTGCATTGACTCTGGTCAATGGCGGACATCTCAAAGAGTGTAATAGCAATTTAATGCCTGTCAATTGCTCTTCCAGTGACTCTGCGATAAGAGTGATAAGCGGCGCTATTCCTGACCACAGTTAGTCAGAAACGGGCTGACGTTTATACCCGAGCGAGGCTTCCAGAAGATGCTTGCTGTAGGGGTGTTTGGGCTGCAGGGCCCGCATCTCTTCAATACTCATGATCTCGACAATCCGTCCCTGTTGCATGACGGCAATACGCGAACATATATGGCCGACAACAGCGAGATCGTGGGAAACCATGAGATAGGTAAGGCCATGTTCGGTTTGAAGGTCTGTCAAAAGATTGAGGATTTCCGCCTGAACAGAAACATCAAGGGCAGACGTCGGCTCGTCGAGTAACAGGATTTCCGGCTGCGGCGCCAATGCACGGGCAATCGCGACCCGCTGTCGCTGTCCGCCCGATAGCTGATGCGGATACCGAAACCGGAAGGACTGACCAAGACCCACTTCGTCAAGAAGTTTGGAAATCCGGGCATCGATATTCGTAAAGCCATGAAGACGGAGGGTTTCGCTCAGGACCTGATCCACAGGATGGCGGGGATGAAGGGACGCGTAGGGGTCCTGGAATACCATTTGCACTTTTTTATAAAAGTGCCGGGACCGCTTTTTACCGAGGGTTTCCCCTGCGGCTTCCATAGATCCGCTCCATGTCGGGACCAGGCCGGTCAATGCCCGGAGGATCGTTGATTTCCCGGAGCCGCTTTCGCCGACGAGTCCAAAGCTTTCCCCTTTGGACACTTTAACGGTGGCTTCGCGGACGGCATCCACCCGGTCGATACCGTCCCCAAACCAGACGTTAAGCTTGTCGATATTAATGCCGGTCATTTGATGCCGCTCACGCTTTCGGCGTCGCGCCAGGCGGGATCGCGTTTCAATACCTCCAGCCGTCTGGCCGGCGCATCAAGGCGCGGCAATGACTTTAGTAGTCCCTGCGTATATGGATGTTGCGCCTCATGCAATTTATCGGCGTCGCAGATTTCGACGATCCTCCCGGCATACATAATCAGGACCCTGTCGCAGAAGGCGGAGACAAGGTTAAGGTCGTGGCTTATAAAAATCAGCCCCATGCCACGTTGCTGAACGAGCTTATCAATGATGCCGAGAACCTGAGTCTGGACCGAAACGTCTAGCGCGGATGTGGGTTCGTCCGCAATCAAGATTTTTGGGTTCGGGATGAGCATCATGGCAATCATGATGCGCTGGCCCATTCCGCCGGACATCTCGTGCGGATAGGCTCGAAATACCCGTTCCGGATCACGGATAGACACGGCCTCCAGCATTTCAAGAGTTTTCTGTTTTGTCTCAAGCGCCGTTGCTTTGGCATGTAGGGAATAGGCTTCCATGATCTGGGCGCCCACGGTCATCACCGGGTTCAGCGAAAATTTCGGGTCCTGCATGACCATTGAAATATGCTGGCCTCTAATCTTCCGCATCTCACGCTCTTTCAGTTGCATTAGGTCCTTGCCATCCAGCATAATGTGATTTGCTGTTACCTCTCCCGGTTTGCGAATGAGCCTGAGAATGGCCCGCCCTGTCATTGATTTACCGGACCCGGATTCACCGACAATACCGAGCCGCTCGCGGTCAAGGGAGAAGGAAACGCCCCGGACGGCATCAAATATTCCGTTTCGGGTCGGGAATTTTACCCAGAGATTATCGACGGTGAGTAAACTCATGTGTCATCCTTGGGATCGAGGACATCCCGAAGCCCATCCCCCAGCAGGTTGAAGGCGAGACTGACCATGAAGATCGCGAGTCCCGGTATGGTCGCAACCCACCAGTGATCGAGAATGAATTTTCGGCCCTCGGAAATCATCGCTCCCCATTCCGGGGAGGGCGGTTGTGCGCCAAGGCCCAGAAACCCTAATCCCGCCGCCGCAAGAATGATCCCGGCCATATCCAGCGTCACGCGGACAATCAGTGAGGATATACAGAGCGGCCAGATATGGCGTGTGATGATACGAAGCGGCCCCGCGCCCTGCAGCTTCACCGCACTGATATAATCCGAGCGTCGAATGCTCAGAGTTTCCGCGCGAGCAATGCGGGCGTAGGGTGGCCAGGCGGTGAGGGAAATGGCGATCACGGCATTCTCTATTCCGGCACCGAGGGCGGCAACGAAGGCGAGCGCAAGAACGAGGCGGGGGAAGGCAAGAAAAATGTCTGTTATCCGCATCAAAATCGTATCGGTCCACCCTCCGGCATAGCCGGCGACTGTTCCCATGAAAAGACCGACGACAGGGGCGATCAGAGCCACAAGTATGACGATGTAAAGGGTGATCCGGGAACCGTAGATGAGGCGGCTCAGGATATCCCGGCCAAGTGAATCCGTGCCAAGGAGATGCCCCTCGGCACCGAGCGGCTGTAATCGGTTTCCAAGCTCTTGAATAAAGGGGTCATGAGGGGCCAGCACTGGTGCGAAAATTGCGATCAGGCCCATAATGATGAGAATAGCTAGACCGAACATTGCCAGCGAGTTTGAGCGAAAGGACAGCCAGCCATGATATAACGAGGCGATGCGGGCATGCCGCCGGGATGTCGGCGCCTCCGTCCGCAGCCAGTCATGCAGTCGGCTCAGACGTCTGGGCTCGGGGCTGTGCATCCAGCTCATTTCGCCCTCGGATCATAAAACTTGTAAAGCAGCTCAGAAAATATATTCAGGCAGACAAAGACAAGACCGACTACCACCGTTCCGCCAAGAACGGCATTCATATCCGCAGACAAAAGCGCCGTCGTGATATAGGAGCCGATACCGGGCCAGGCGAAGATGATTTCGGTTAGCACCGAGCCTTCCAGCAGTCCTGCGTAACTGAGGGCGATGACTGTAATCAGCTGGACCTTGATATTGCCGAAGGCATGCCCCCAGATGACAGTTCGTTCTGGCAGGCCCTTGACCCGGGCCGTAATGATATATTCCGCGCTCATCTGTTCCAGCATGAACGAACGCGTCATGCGGCTGATATAAGCAAGGCTGTAATAACCGAGAAGGGAGGCGGGAAGGATGATATGGCTCATGGCGTCGCGAAAGACGGTCCAGTTGTCATCAATAAGGCTATCAATGAGAATCATGCCGGTGACGGATGGAACAACATCGACATAAAATATGCCGACGCGACCCGGACCGCCAACCCACCCGAGAATGCCGTAAAATATGAGAAGCGCGATGAGCCCTAGCCAGAAGATCGGCATGGAATAGCCGACAAGGGTCAGCACCCGGGTGATCTGGTCAATCCACGAGCCCCGCCGAACGGCAGCGATGACGCCAAGCGGTACGCCGATGACAATCCCGATAATGGTGCCAAGAGTGGCAAGCTCAAGGGTCGCGGGAAATACCCGGAGAATATCCTCGGCCACGGGCCGGGCATTCAACAAAGAGACGCCAAAATCACCGTTCAGGACATCCCAGATATAATAGAAGAACTGGATGACGATAGGCTGGTCAAGACCCATGGCCTTGTAGGCGGCCATATATGTTTCCTGTGTTGCCCGCTCTCCGACAATGGAGATCACCGGGTCAATTGGCATGACCCGTCCGATGATAAAGGTAACGAACAGGAGTCCCAGCATGGTTACGGCGATCGTTCCGATCGTTTTAAGCAGCTTGATCACTATGGAGCGATAGGGTGACTTTTGCCGCCTTTTCTCCGGTTCAACGAGTGCCGTCATGTTTTGCTGGGCTTATTTTGTGACCGGCCAGTAGGCGACAGCTGTTATGGCGCCTCCCAAATTCAGGTTTTTGACGTTACTCCTGCGTCCGGTTTGCTCAATCTTCTGGAACATTATAGCAAAGGGAGACGTTTTCTGGAATTCACGCTGAATGTCTTCGTACATTTTCTTGCGCTTGTCGCGGTCCCCTTCGGTTACAGCCGCCTCGGTCTTTGCGGTTAAATCGCCCGGATTCCAGGCATTCCGCCAGGCGAGCAAGCCGGTTGCCTTAGCTTCCTCTGAATTATCCGGATTATAGGCAAATGTACCGGCATTGGTTTGCGGGTCGGGGTAATCTGGTCCCCATGCACCGACATATACATCAAGATCCCGGGCGCGATAGCGTGTCAGCGTCTGTTTGCCAGTTCCGATACTGATGTTCAGCTTGATGCCAGCCTGCGCAAATGTATTTTGTAAGGACTGGGCGATTTCTATACGTTCCTGCGCTTCGCGAACACCGACCTCAACTTCCAGGCTTTCAACTCCGGCTTCTTTCAGCAACGCCTTGGCTTTTTCGACATTGAAGGAGTAGGGCGTGTCTTCAATAGCACCGAGGTAGGTTTTGGGCAGGAATGACTGATGAATTGTATATTGCCCCTTCAGGAAGCTATCCTGCATACCCTTGTAATCAATCAGGTATTTGATTGCCTCGACCACCTTGGGTTTTGAAAGGACCGGATGGCTCTGATTGAGCGAAACATACATCAGGCGGCCACGCAATTCGCTGTCGATAGTGATCCCGTCTTCGCTTGCAATACCGGCTACATCTTCCGGGTTAAGATTGCGGGCAATGTCGATATCCCCTTTTTCCAGCAGGAGGCGCTGGGTTGCACTTTCCTGTATATGGCGAACAATCACGCGCTTCATTGCGGGCGCACCATGATAAAAATCGTTATTGGCGTCTAGGGTTACAGATTCACTCGGTTTCCAGCTGACGACTTTATAGGCGCCGGAACCGGCTGAATTCGTTTTCAGCCATTCATTACCCAGATCACTGTTTTTATCATGCTCCATAACCAGTTTTTTATCGACAACCCCGCCAACGGTTGCGGTCAGGCAGTTCAGGATGAAGGAGGTCGCGTATTTCTTGTCTGTTGTGATCTTGAGCGTATTTCCCTCGGCAACGATCGTGTCCTTGATATTGTCTGGGGTAAACCCGAATTGGGTCAGGATAAAAGAAGGGGTCTTGGCGAGAGAAACAACGCGGCGTAGTGAAAATTCAACATCCTCTGCCGTGACCGGATTGCCAGAATGAAATTTAACACCGTCGCGCATGGTGAAGGTTATGGTGCGGCCATCTTCGGAAACCTCCCAGCTCGTCGCGAGGTCAGGCTCATATCCTTTTTCCAGGTCGAGCGGATCGAAATTCACCAGTCTGCCATAGACGTTTCTTATGACGTCACTGCCGGCAAACTCGAATGACTCTGCGGGGTCCAATGTGGTGATATCATCGATGCGGTTGGCAATGACCAGCATGTCAGGTGGCGTCTCCGCCAGCGCTTGGAAGGCGGGCGCCGCGGTAAACACGGCGGCCAGTCCCAAAACTGCCCCTGCCATCAAATTTTTCAGCTGTTTCATTTTGTAATCCTCTCCCTGTCTGCGTGGATTGTGACCGGTAATGACCGGTTGGCGACAGATTGCAAAGTCCATTGGATCTGCATTTGTAAATAAACAGGCGTATGGTTCGTCGCACTAAAAAGGGTCGCACTTTCATTTCACGATGTCGAGGAGTTTCTGGAGGAGAAAATGCGGGTTTTGAGCCAATAATGTTCCATTTTTCCTCTTTACAACGGGATGGCGATAACGGCAATCACGTCTCCCATCCCGACCAGTCCGGGAAAGTGGCGGGCGGTAAAAATGCCGTCCAGGGGACTTTTATAGATGACGGGCCGGGTTCCCGTGCGTTCGATGTCATGGACACGAGCGAGGGTCTGGCCCTTGGTGACATGGGAGCCAAGATCTGTCGCGATCTCCAGCAGGCCATTACTGACACTTGAAATAAAACATTGGCCATCGGGCATATCCAGCTGGATCGTTGTGGATTTCTCAAGCGGTCCTGGCAGAACGCCCGCATGTTTGAGAACATTGCTGACGCCTTTTTTTGCAATCGCGACCGTTGCCGCCCAGGCAGAGCCGCCCCCGCCGAGCTCGGTCGAGATAAATATTTTGCCCATTTCTTCGGCCGACGTGTCATACATCCCAACTGCATCAACCTCTAGCAGCATAACTGAATAGGGGGCGTTGAAGGCTTCCATCATGGCGACACAATCGGCCTGTTGTTGTTTGTTATCAAGTACATGGGCCGCGCAAAAGGGAACAAAATCCAGTGTCTTTCCGCCGGAATGAATATCAATGACGTAATCGGCCATGGGCAATAAGGTTCGCTGAAAAAAATCCGCGATCTTCTCGGTTACGGTGCCGTCAGGCCGGCCCGGAAATACACGATTCATATTACCCCCGTCGATAGGCGAAGTGCGGCGGGCGGCCCGAAAGGCGGGATAATTCATTCCCGGCACAATGATAACCCGACCGGACATTTTTTCGGTCTTGATCTTTGACGCGAGATCAAAGAGGGCAATCGGCCCTTCATACTCATCACCATGATTGCCGCCGGAGAGAAGAACGGTCGGTCCGGTGCCATTTTTGGCAACGGTAATCGGTATCATCATCGATCCCCAGGCCGAAGCGTCATGGGAATAGGGCAGTTTTAAAAACCCGTGTTGTATGCCATCTTTCTCGAAATCAACGGTTGGGGTTATCGGATTATTACGCATGACTTCAGTCCTTCACTATCAGTTTCCGGGGCACCGAAGACAGACATTCGGGGGCATTGTCTGTAATAACAATGCTCTCGGTTGTCTCCATACCCCAGTCGCTCATCCATAAGCCCGTCATAAAATGAAACGTCATTCCCGATTGCAGGACCGTCTTGTCGCCGGGCCGCAAGCTCATGGTGCGTTCGCCCCAATCCGGCGGATAGCTAATCCCGATGGGATAGCCGGTGCGGTTATCCTTGAGAATCCCGTATTTTTTGAGAACGTTGAAAAAGGCATTGGCAATATCTTCGCAGCGGTTGCCCGCCCGGGCCTTTTCAAGGCCCTCTTCCATGCCTTCCTGCACGGCTTTGTCCGCGTCAAGGAAAGCTTGTGGCGGTTTACCGAGGAAAATTGTTCGCGATAACGGCGCATGATACCGCCGATAGCAACCCGCGATCTCGAAAAAGGTCCCCTCGTTGGCCTTCATCGGCTTATCGTCCCATGTTAGGTGCGGCGCAGCTGCATCGGAACCCGAGGGCAGCAGGGGAACGATGGCCGGATAGTCGCCGCCATGCCCGTCCGCGCCCTGAATGCCTGTTGCGAATATTTCTGCGACCAGGTCATTTTTGCGCATCCCCGGTTCGATTATTTCAGCAATCCGTTCATGCATTTTCTCGACGATCCGACCTGCCCGCCGCATATAAATCAATTCCTGTTCGGACTTGACGGCACGGCACCAGTTTACCAACGCTGTTGCATCTTCCAGTTTCGCATTTGGCAGATGTTTTGCGAGCGACAGATAGGCAGCAGCCGAGAAATAATAGTTGTCCAACTCTAGGCCGATAGTGAGGTTCCCCCAACCACGATCGATCAGCATGGTGCTCAAAAGATCCATGGGGTGCCGCTCGGTGGACTGCACGTAATTGTCCGGATAATAGACAATATTCGCCTCGTTCATGAACACCGTGCGCAGGGCGCCATTGGCATCCTGCTGCCGCCCGTACCACAAAGGCTCGCCGTCAAGAGAGAGAATGACGCATTGATGAACGTAGAAGGACCAGCCGTCATACCCGGTTAGCCATGCCATGTTGGAAGGGTCGGAGATGATCAACAGCTCAATATTTTTCGCGGACATGACCTGCCGTGCTTTTGTGATGCGGGCCGCGTACTCGATACGGGAAAAGGGTAGATCTACATCTGGCATGGCACCCTCAAAAAATTAGCTTGAAAAAATTGAACCTACATCAGCAAGATTGCTACGTTGGTACGCGAGTGTGGCTATCGCTGTATCCTGCACGCCTGTTCCGGTTAGATCACAAATGGTAATATCACGAATTGACCGCCGCCCGGATTTCTGTCCGGCAATGACAGCCCCGAGCTCGGTAAATTCAGCGTCCTCTGTAAACCGCCCGGCAGCAACTGCAGACCGAAGTTCCCCCTGTTTCAGGCATTGGGCCAGGCTATCACAGACATACCGGTCGGCCACGGCAAGCACGTCAGGCGCGAGCTCATTTTTATATTCCGCATCTGATCCCATTGCCGTGATATGCTGTCCGGGTCGCAGCTGACCAGCAAACACAAGGGGCGACGGTGACGGCGTTGTCGTAACGATGATGTCGCATCCGGACATTAAGTCATCAATATTATCGGTCGTGGAAACATCAATGCCCATGCTCTCGCGGCAATCCTCAGCGCATTGCAATGCCCGGTCGCTATCGCGGCCCCAGATCACGGCCTTTTCGATGTCTCGCACCAATGTAACGGCTTTAAGCTGAAGCCGGGCCTGCAGTCCACTGCCGATAATTCCGACGGACTTTGAATCCTGTCTCGACAGCCATCTTGCGGCGACGGCCCCGGCGGCGGCCGTGCGGATATCAGTTAGGTAGCCGTTGTCCAGAAAAAGGGCCTCGACCAGCCCGGTTTTAGCCGAAAAAACCACCATCAGCCCATTCAGGCTGGGAAGACCGATTTTTGGATTGTCGAAGAAGCCGGGGCTCATCTTTATGGCGAAGGAGGGCACGCCGGGGACATATGCGGTTTTCACATCTACCTCGCCATTATGTTCAGGGATATGCAAACTCATAATCGGGGGCATCGCGACGTCCGCAGTTGCGAGTGACTTAAAGGCGCTCTCAATACAATCGATGAGGGGAGCATCCAGCGAGACAACGCGGCGCAACTCGCTTTCGGTGAGGATTTTGATGTCAGGCATTTGCGGCTATTCCCGTGTTATCGCCTTCCTCCAGCATGTCGATATTTTCCCCGTCAATTAACCGTTTATGCAGTCCCATATCGATATTGCAGCCGCTTATCACGATAACGCAGGCGCCGGGATTTTTGATCTTTCCTGCCATAAGGGCCGCTATTCCGACGCTTCCCGCTCCTTCAATAACCTGTTTCTCCTGCCAATAGGCATGGGCGATGGCCTTGGCAATTTCCGGCTCGCTGACGGTGATCAATTCATCAACATATTGGCGGGTCATATCGAAGGTATACTGGTTGTTGGTGCCGACACCGCCGCCAAGCGAATCAGCGAGGGTTGGGATTTCCCGAACCGCGATCGGCTTGCCGGCCGCCTGGCTTTCTATCATTGCTGCCCCGCGTTTCATTGATATGCCAATCACTCGTATCTCAGGATTTGCAGATTTAAGCGCGAGGGCGACGCCGGAGATAAGTCCGCCGCCGGATAGCGGCACAAGCACGGTGTCAACCGATGGCAGGTCCTCGAGTATTTCAAGTCCGACAGTGCCCTGACCGGCAATAATATCAGCATGATCGAACGGTGGCAGCATGACCATTCCCTGTTCGCGAACCAGACGATCGACCTCAAATTGGGCTTCATCCTGAGACTGGCCAATGATACAGACCTCCGCACCGAGGGCCTTGATCGCCTCAACTTTATTGCCTGGTACGAGTTTTGACATACAGATGATGCAGCGAACGCCCGCTTTCGCCGCGGCATGTGCAAGGCCCCGGCCATGATTGCCGGTTGAGACACCGACAATCCCCTTGCGCTGCTGCGCATCGGAAAGGGATAGAACCGCGTTGGTAGCGCCCCTTATCTTGAAACTGCCCGTTATCTGCAGATGCTCCATCTTCAGGTGGATATTCCCGTCACAAAGGCTGGAAAGTGAAGGAGAGGAAACAAGCGGCGTGGTCCGGACGGAAGATGCTATTCTCTGGCGAGCGCGGTAAATATCCTGAAGATGTATGGAGGCCATAAAATAACTTTCAGAAAGATTATATGATAAGTTCCATTTCCGGGAGTTCCATATCTAACGTAGCATTTAGCATGGCACCTTCTCTCAAATCAGCCGCGCTGGGAATAGCGCCGTTCAAGACGGCGAAGCAAAATCACTGACGGAACCGAGATGACAAGAAAGAAGACACCGACCATCGTCATGGGTTCCAAATATCTGTAAGAGTAATTGGCCACACTGCGGGCCTGGTTCATGAGTTCAAGTACCGTGATGGCAGACAGCAAGGGCGTTTCCTTGAAGATTGCCACAAAATAATTGGCGAGGACTGGAATAATTGGCGGGACAGCTTGTGGCACAATGATATGTATCCAGGTTTGCCGCGGACTCAAGTTGCAGGCTTTAGCCGCCTCCCATTGACCGGCCGAAATGTTATCAATTCCGGATCGATAAACTTCGGCGGTATAGGCGCTGTAATGAAGGCCAAGGCCAATCACTCCAG
The DNA here is from genome assembly GCF_041689005.1 of Sneathiella sp. GTDB lineage: Bacteria > Pseudomonadota > Alphaproteobacteria > Sneathiellales > Sneathiellaceae > Sneathiella. The sequence continues at coordinate 100,523 of NZ_JBDNHC010000074.1, read as the reverse complement.
CAACCAGCGGGGGCAATAAAATCCCGGCATTGGGGAGAACATAAAACAGAAAATACAGTTGAACCAATAACGGCGTGCCGCGTATGAATTCGACAAAGTAATTGGTGGCCCTGCTGATAATTCGATTCCGGCTCCGGCGAAGTACGGCCCAGACAAGTCCGAGGACCATGGCCACAATACTTCCTAAAATTGCAGCCTGAATGGTAACGATGACGCCGTCTAACAACTGCGGCATTATCTTGTACGTGAACTCCCAATCCCATTCCATAATATGATCCTTATGCCTTGGTGACATCAAGTCCCTGTGAAAGCCTGCGTTCCAATCTGCGAACGCTGCTTGAGATCACAAGGGAAATAATAAAATAAAGAACGAGAATTGTCAGGAACGGCATCGTTGTGCTGCCGGTTTGTGAGCGGACGACTTGCGCCTGAAATGTCATGTCGGAAATCGATATCAGCGACACCACAGCCGTGCCCTTCAGCAGTTCAATGGCGTTATTTCCGAAAGTTGGCAGCATCAGGACGATTGCCTGGGGCATTGTGATATAGCGCATCCGTTGCCAACGGCTGAAATTGAGGGCGACACCGGCTTCATGTTGATCACGGGGCACCGATAAAATTGCGCCACGCACCACTTCGGCCCCATAAGCTCCGATATTGAGCCCTAGCGCAAGAACACCTGCAAAAAAGGGACTTAGGGGTATGCCGATCAACGGCAAGACAAAGAACGCCCAGAACAATTGCACAAAGATCGATGTGCCGCGAAAAAACTCAATATATGTCGTGGCGAGAGCCCTGAACGCAAAAAATCGCGACAACCGCCCCAGTCCGGCGACAAACGCCATGAACAATGCAAGCCCGCAGCCCAGGATCGTCAATTCAATGGTTGTGACGGCACCGTTCAAGATAAGCAGAAGGTACCCCATCCAGTCTGCCATAAAGTTTATCCTCCCCAAAGCCTGCCTTTAGGGGCGCCACGATAATAGCGCCCCAAGGATTTGTTTTTATTGCTTGCCCTCACATAAATTTTCGCGGGTCTGCAGGCTTGCCAGTTTGGCATTGAAGCCAAATGGCTCGACAATCTTGGCGAATTCTCCGCTTTTCTTCATATCGGCCAGAACCTCGTCGTAGGCATCTCGCAAGGCTACGTTCTTCTTGTTAAATGCGGCGCCCGCACAGTAAATCGGCGTTCCTTCAATCGGTGCGACAATTTCGAGATTGGGATCATCCGCCTTCTTCAGCAAGTCCGAATTTGACAAAAACGGCAATGCATAGACATCAATCCGCCCATCCTGAAGCATTTTAATCCCGGACTGTGCATCAGGAACGACAATAACCCGATCGCGCGATACACCTGCTTCCAGAGCGAGCCGTTCCTCGGTTCCGCCGCCAGGAGCGCCGACCTTTACAGATTTGTGAGCTCCCAATTCCTCATAGGTTGTAATGCTGAGAGGGTTACCTTTTTTAACGGCAAAAGACTCTCCATCGCATAGGTCCGGCTGGGAGAAGATGACGGCGGCGCAACGCTCCGGTTTGATAAACAGGCCTGCGGTGACCATATCGAAGCGCCCTGCCTGTAATCCCGGTATCATAGCGCCATATTCAGATACAGTTGCCAACACTTCGTCGACGCCAAGTTTCTTCATAACGGCCCGGGCCACTTCCGGCGCGGCTCCGCTAACGGTTCCGTCGGCATTCACTTGTGTCCAAGGGGGCTCGTTGGCGATGGAGATTCTCGCAAATCCCTGTTCCTTTAATTCCGCAAGCCTGTCTTCAGCCTGAACGGTGTGAATTACCAGGCCGCTGGCGAGCGTTCCGGCGATCAGCGAGAATGCCGCGCCTTTTAGAATTGCTCGTCGTATATTGGGTATGATCGTCATTCTGAATACTCCCTAGTTGAATTGAAAGTTACTTCGATAATTTCACGACTGTTTGGTTTAAAGCTGGCCGGCGGAAAGTACTTTTTTCAGGAATTCCCGTGTTCGGACTTCCTGCGGGTTACTGAATATTTCCTTCGGCGGTCCTTGCTCAACAATGCGTCCGCCGTCAAAGAACAGGACCCTGTCCGCAAAATCCCGGGCGAATTGCATTTCATGGGTGACCAGAAGCATTGTCATATCGGTTTCCTTGGCCAACCGGCGCATGACATTCAGGACTTCTTCCACCAGTTCCGGGTCTAGCGCCGACGTCACTTCATCAAACAGCATGATTTTAGGTTCAAGCGCCAGGGCGCGGGCAATGGCGACCCGTTGTTTCTGCCCACCCGAGAGTTGCGCTGGCTTGGCATCTGCCTTGTCGGCCAACCCGACCATCTCCAGGAGCGCCATACCGCGTTTCTCGGCCTCGGCTTTCGGTACCCCCTGAGTTAGTATGGCTGCCGCCGTCACGTTTCGCAGCACAGTCATATGCGGAAATAAATTAAAAAGCTGAAACACCATTCCAATCTTTTCACGCATATGGTGAAGGTGTTTCTCATCGGCGGGAACCAGTCCGCCGTTACCCTGCATATGCCATAACTCTTCCCCATCAACAAGGATATGGCCTTTATTGATGGTTTCAAGTGTCATCAGGATACGCAGTATCGTCGTCTTGCCCGATCCGCTTGGGCCGATCAGCGCAAGCTTCTCCCCCGGCTGTACTTCAAAGGAAAGCTCCTTTAATACTTCGAGGGACCCGAACGATTTGGAAAGCTTGTCAACTTTAATGATAGGCTGTTCACTGCCACCCATCCATTCCCCCAGCTTAAGTTCAGTGTCATTTCTAAGTCTAAAGACTGGCCTCTAATTGTATTGCTAGTCAATAAAAGTATTGACGCAGTACAATTAGAGGGTTTGCAGGAGTGACTCTGGCGGGCGTTTCAGAAGATCCCGCAGGATCGTAAGCCCCTGACGAAAGCGGGCGGGATCGCGAGCGCCGCCGACGGCCACACGAACACCCCGTATCTGGGATGAGTTCGGTGCTAGAAAAGGCTGGGAGGGAGCAACGGCAACTCCAAGTGCCTTGGCGTGTTCAACCAGTCTTCCTGCATCCCAGTCTCCGGGTAGACGAAGCCAGAAATGAAGTGATTGAGGATGACCCTGCCAATCCAGATCGCCCATTGCTTCGGTGACAATGGCATGGCGGGCGCCAAGTTCCCGGCGTTGCCAGGCAACCAGTTCATCCGCCGTGCCATCTGCGATCCAACGACTTGCCAGTTCCGATATAAGCGGCGTCGCCATCCAGCTGAAGACAATGAGCCGGCCGGTAATTGTCGGAATTAGGTTTTCGGGGGCGACGAGATATCCTGTCCGCAGTCCCGGTAATGTGCATTTTGTAAAAGATGTGAGATAAATGGATCGCTCCGGCGCCATCGCACTTAAGGGGCGTGGCCGGTTTTCAATAAGGGGCCCCCATGCATCATCTTCTATGATGACGACATCATGGCGGCGGGCGATAGCGACAATTTGCTTGCGTCTTTCCTCGGACATTATCGTGACCATGGGGTTGGCAATTGTGGGTACAGTGAACAGAGCCTTAACTTTCTGCTGCCGACAGGCCGCCTCGAACGCCTCAGGCAGAATTCCTTCGTGATCTAGCGCCAGCCCCTGAAGCCGTATTCCAAGATAGGAGCTCAGGGAAATAATCAAGTGATGGGCCACCATTTCTGTCACGACCGTTTCGCCGGGACGGACAACAGACGCGAGAGCCGTCGCCATGCCATGGCTCACCCCGTTTGTCATGATGACGGATGCGGCGGTCGTTTCAAGACCGCATCTTGCTAACCAACTCACGCCCGCTTCCCGATGCGGCAGTAATCCTACATTCGGACGGCAGGCGAGGTATGTGGAATGATGAAGAGAGTCTGAAAGGCCGGCCAAACCCGCCTGCATTTTTTCAACATGAATGGTGGCATAAAGGGGACGGGATATGGACAGCTCGATCATTCCCAGATCATCCCTCTCCATCAGAAACGGCTGGCTCGACGGTAAGGCAGAACCCAGCACATATGTCCCTTTGCCGACATGGCCATCAATCAGTCCCTGACGCCGTAACTCGTCATAAGCCTTGCTGACGGTATGAACGCTGATGCCCAACCGGAAAGCGAGAGCACGATGCGGCGGCAGCCGCTCCCCAGCCGCAAGGCGACCGGTGGTGATGTCTTCTTTCATCGTTGTAACAAGACTGGTATGAAGGGGGCGTGTGAGGGAACTGCGGTCTGGAATCCAAATTGTCATGGGTCAATATAGCGATTGACCAAATTGAATGACAAGACAATTCTTGATGGCGGAAATTCTTGAAATCCCCGATCAGGAGGGAACTGGGCGATGCGGCTTGATGACCGGGATCTTAAGATTCTAGCGGTTTTGCAGACTGAGGGCAGGATTTCAAAAACCGACCTTGCCGCCCGTGTCAATCTATCACCAACGGCCTGTTGGGAACGTCTGAAACGGCTCGAAAATTCCGGAATTATAGAAGGCTACGGCGCGCGAATTTCACAAACCTTGTTGGGGCCGTTGTCCATCATTTTTATGGAGGCGGAAATCGCCAGTCATTTGACCGAGGATTTCGAACGCTTTGAGAAATCGCTCGAAAATATTCCGGAGATTGTTGAATGCTGGGCTGTCGGTGGCGGTATTGATTATATCCTCAAATTCACCTGCAAAGATATTAATTCATACCAAAAACTGGTGGATAGCATGTTGCAGGCCGATATCGGACTAAAGCGGTACTATACATATGTCGTAACCAAGCCGGTCAAGCAAACGCCGTCGCCGACTCTACGAGCATACGCGAATTCGAAGGATAAGTGATTTCTGCCGTAGTAAGCAGCTAAACCCGATAAATCCTCTGAATTCACCCATAAAATCAAAAGCAATTTCTGTCCAAAATTTCCTATTGTATAGAGGAGACATTCTCTTCTGCAAGGAAAGCCCCATGATGATGGCAAACTCCAAATCGGCGCGAATAACAGATCTTGAAGGACTGACAGATGGCCGTCTGTTCAAGGAATTTGCCTATATTGACGGGGAATGGCGTTCGGCGCTGAGTGGAAAGACCATTTCCGTGACAAATCCGGCCGATGGCGGCTGGATTGCCAACGTTCCCTGCCTTTCCGCCGCCGAAGCGCAATATGCAGTCACCGCGGCGGATGCTGCCTTTACCGAATGGTCGGCGCTATTGCCGCAGCAACGGGCGTCCATATTATATCGGTGGTTTACACTCGTTATGGAAAACAAGGAAGATCTGGCGCTACTGATGACGCTGGAACAGGGGAAACCCCTCTCGGAATCGCGCGGTGAAATCGACTATGGAGCCTCCTTTATTGAGTTTTTTGCCGAAGAGGCAAAACGGCCCGATATCATAAGTGTAACCTCTCACCTGCCAGAAGCCGAAGTGGAGCTCTGGCTGGAGCCTGTAGGCGTTGCCGCCTTGATTACACCATGGAACTTCCCGCTTGCAATGCTCACCCGGAAGGCTGCCGCGGCATTGGCTATCGGATGCACGGTGGTTGCGCATCCGTCGATGGAAACGCCGCTAACGGCGCTTGCCTTGGCCGTTCTGGCGGACCGCGCCGGATTACCGGCCGGCGTGTTCAATATTGTCACTGGCAATGCCGCTGAGATCGTCGGGGCATGGACAGAGGATGCTCGCGTGCGGGCGCTCTCCTTTACTGGGTCGACCGAAATCGGCCGACTGCTCTATTCGCAATGTGCGCCGACGATCAAGCGCCTGAGCCTGGAGCTTGGCGGTCATGCGCCGTTCATCCTGTTCTCGGACGCAAAAACTGACAAAGCGGTTGACGAGGCGATAAAGGCGAAATTCGCGACATCCGGTCAGGATTGCCTTGCGGCCAACCGCTTTTTCGTTGAGCGTCCGGTTTATGACGAGTTCTGCAGAAAAGTGAAGGAGAAGGTTCAGTCACTTTCGATTGGACCCGGCATCGGCGATCCCGATATCGGGCCGCTCATGAATGACGGTGCCGTCAGTAAACAGCAGGAGCATGTTGCCGATGCGCTGGAACGGGGCGGGAAACTCCTTTGCGGCGGCATAATCCGCGAAGACCTGGGTCCGCTCTTTTTTGCGCCGACGGTCCTCATGGATGTGCCTTTCGAGGCAAAGATAATGCATGAGGAGACCTTCGGCCCGGTTATGGCTATTGCTTCCTTTGATACGGAAGATGAGGTTGTCGCCCGGGCGAATGAAACGGAATATGGCCTGATGGCCTATCTTCATACGCGTGAGCCCTCGCGTATCTATCGAATGAGTCGGGCACTTCGTTTTGGCATGGTGGGCGTCAATCGGACAAAAGTAACAGGTGCCCCAATCCCGTTCGGCGGCATGAAGCAATCAGGCCTTGGGCGTGAGGGATCACGTCATGGGATTGAGGCCTTTTCGGATGTTAAATATGTGTGTCGCGATTGGTCATAAGCTGATCGCTTAATTTCAGGAGATGTAAATGTTAACGAACGACCAACTCAGCAAATGGGACCGCGAAAATTTCTTCCATCCTTCGACACATCTGGCGCAATTCGCCCGGGGTGACCTGTCAAGTCGGATCATAACAGGAGGGAGCGGCGTTTACATTACTGACCGGGACGGGAATAAGCTTCTTGATTCCTTCGCCGGTCTTTACTGCGTAAATGTCGGGTACGGGCGCACGGAGATAGCGGACGCCATCGCGGAGCAGGCGAAAGAGCTTGCCTATTATCATTCCTATGTCGGGCACGGAACAGAGGCCTCCATCACGCTTGCCAAAATGATCATTGACCGGGCGCCTGAGAATATGAGCAAGGTTTATTTCGGCCTGTCCGGCTCCGATGCCAACGAGACGAATATCAAGCTTGTCTGGTATTACAATAATGTCCTCGGTCGCCCGAAGAAGAAGAAAATCATTTCCCGGTGGCGGGGCTATCATGGCTCGGGTCTGATGACAGGCTCACTTACCGGTCTGGAGTTATTCCACAAGAAATTCGACTTGCCTTTCGACCAGGTTATTCACACGGAGGCTCCTTATTATTTCCGCCGTGAAGACCGGTCCATGAGCGAGGAAGACTTTTCCGCTCATTGCGCCGAGAAACTTGAAGAGATGATCCTTGCTGAAGGGCCGGACACCATTGCCGCATTTATCGGCGAGCCGGTACTCGGCACGGGCGGACTCGTCCCGCCACCAGCTGGATATTGGGCGGCGATCCAAACCGTCTTGAAAAAGTACGATATTTTATTGATTGCCGATGAGGTTGTAACAGGCTTTGGCCGGCTCGGGTCCATGTTCGGGTCGGATCATTACGGCATCGAAGCGGATATCATCACCTCGGCCAAAGGATTGACCTCGGCCTATGCACCGCTTTCCGCTTCCATCGTTTCTAAAAAGGTATGGAAAGTGCTGGAGCAGGGAACTGACGAATACGGAGCAATCGGTCATGGCTGGACCTATTCCGCGCATCCCATATGCGCCGCTGCGGGTGTTGCCAACTTGAACCTTATTGATAGTCTCGGGATCGTTGAAAACGCCAAAACAGTGGGCGCCCATTTCAAAAAGGTAATGACGGAAGCCGTAGGTAGTCACAAAAACGTCGGTGATGTCCGTGGTGAAGGCTTGATGCTGGCCGTGGAACTTGTCAAGGATCGCGACGCGGGGGTCTTTTATGATCCGGCCCTGACGATGGGGGCGAAAGTTGCCGCCGCCCTTCTGAAACGCGGCGTTATTGCCCGCGCCATGCCGCAAGGCGATATTCTGGGCTTCGCACCCCCGTTATGCCTGACCACCGATGAAGCAGATATTGTTGCAACCGCGACTAAGGAAGCTGTGGCTGAAGTATGTGCATAGCCTAAGATAATCAGTGAATGGCCGGATTTGATAACGCTGTCCTGCCATTCACTTTACTCTTGTTTTTTGTCTTTCAGCAGAGTGACGATATAGATAATTCGTTTTCCAGCACCATTGCTCAGCTTGTACCAGAAGCGATAAAGCGGATGAATTAGTTTTGTGAACCCCGTGATTTCGGACGCCTTGTCGAAACGGGCATCGCCAATTGTCGAGGGGCCGACCAGATCCGGCGTGACGGGTGAAGGGTGGACAAGGAGTGTTTCGAGACCGGTTTCCCATGAGCGACTATGGACGATATCGACGGGAAGCCAGTTTTTTTGCATGAACTGCAACAACCGTTTAGCGGCCTTCAGGGTGAGCATATAGGCATAGGCGCCGCTCGGGGACGTCGGGACCCGTGTGATGGAATAGGTGCCCTGCAATCTGGCGAGCCGCCTATATCCGTTGTCAAATACCTTGCCATGACCGACAAAACGCAAGACATCCCACTGTAGCGCAGAGGCCTGAATATCTTCCAGGACGATTTTAAAATCATCCGCCAAAAAAACATCATCCTCCAGGACAAGCGCGCATTCAATACCTTCGCGGACCATTGTCTCGTATATGGCCCGGTGGGAAAGCAGACATCCGATCTCGCCCGCGCGTAAATCCTTGCCAAAATAGCGGCGGCGCTTTTCTTGGTCGTAGGCGGACAGATCAGCTATATCCAGCTTGTATCCGTCAATGGCCTCAAAAAAAATCGGGGTTATTCCGACTTTAGCGAGACGATCCGTCATGTCCTGGCGGCGATGGCGGTCTTTGGGTCTGTTAATGACAAAAACAGGGGGTAAATCCTGAACGGGGGTATCTGGCAATCCACTCACCTTTAGGGTTCTGAATGGTGGAATTTGTATGTAATGCAGCCAGCTTGAGCAAGCTGATAAATAAGTTTATCGGATTTCATCATACTATTTAGACGAATTCGGGGCCCGCCGATCATCCAATTCCTGAATTTTCAATTGCAGGTCATGAAGATAACGGTCCTTCATGTGCATTTCCTCAAGATGGGCAATGGTGTTGTAGAGATAGTCCCGGCATGTCCCCATACGACCTTCACCTGAGGCTAGAAATTTTGCCGTCGTTTCAAGATCCATGTCAGCAACATATCGTGGGTGGGACCGGTTCATCGTGAAGGCAAGACCGGCAACGGTTTCGTTTGGCAGGCGGATGCGGGCTAATCGCGCATCGTAAGATCCGGAGATCATTTCGCGCATCCATAAAATCTCAGTTTCACTTTCTACCTTGTCCGGTGCGATAAAGAAGGCGCGGCCGTTACAGGAGCCACCGCGATCCAGTGCCAGCATCAGGCCGGGTTTCTCCGGACTGCCGCGACCAATCGAGGCCTGAAGACAGAATTTGCGCCGAAAACCGAAAAGTTTTGCGTTCTGCCAATGAGTGAAGTGAAAGGCCGGGTTCCAGAGAAGCGACCCGTATCCGAAAACCCAGAGACCTTGTCTCTCAGGCAATTTAGCCAAAAACTCACGGCGAGTTGCTTCCCTCTCTTCATGTGTCAGGGCGTGAAAGGGGCCGTGACGGCGGGCTTCGCGGATTAATTCATCAACTCTTTCACGGCTGAATTCTTCGCGTACAAGCATATTAATTGATTACCTAATTTTTCAATTCATTGATAAGATGTACATTAACTAACTCAATTTACAATTTTCCGGTGGCATATCTAATGTTGAAGAATATTTTAAAGAATGTCCAGCGACCGGAGATTGATTTCTCCGCACTGAAAAAGCCTCGCAGACCGAATGGCTACCTTATGTCGCCTGCCGGTTATTGCCCTTTCCCGCCAAATGAGATTAGTCCTGTCTTTGACATGGCCGCTCGTGACCTGGAGGCGAAATTCGAAACGATTGTTGACGCTGAGCCGAGAACAGAAAAATTTCGCACTATTAAAATTTCCAACGAAACGCAGATTGATTTCGTTCAATATTCAGCATTTTTCGGCTTTCCGGATACCATCACAATCCGGTTTATCGAGCTGGGGCCTGAAACATCTACGCTGGCGATCTATAGCCGCGCCCATTACGGTAGACGTGATTTCGGCGTAAATGAAAAACGCATCAAAGATTGGATGCATAAGCTGAAACTGTCACTTTAGCGGGCGTTTATAGTCTCGGAAAGCAGCCCTAAAGACCAAGTATAAGCTTAGCCATGATGTTACGCTGAATTTCATTCGATCCCCCGTAAATGGAAACTTTCCGGGCATTGAAGTAACGGGGGGCCACGCCGCTGGCATATTGTGCCCCCACCGGTTCTTCATTTTGACCCGCATATAGCGGGGTAAAGGGCATTGCGTAACTACCGACCGCCTCAAGCGCCATATCCACAACCTCTTGATAGAGATCGGTGCCCCGGCATTTCATCAGGGAGGATTCGGGTCCCATATTCTGACCGGCGCTGAGTTTACTTAAAATGCGGAGTTCCGTCATTTCCAGTGCCTGAATGGCAACTTCCAGACGTGCGAGTTTAGCATTGAAGGCAGTGTTGTTTATGACCGGTTCCTGTCCCTCCATTTCTTTTCTGGCGATATGACGGACTTTTTCGACACCCCGTTTCAGGCGTCCGGCATAGGCGTTGCCGCGTTCAAATTCGAGAAGATATTTGGCATAGGTCCAGCCTTTGTTAACTTCCCCAATCAGATTTTCCTTGGGAACCTTGACGTCGTTGAAAAAGACCTGGTTTACTTCCTGTTCGCCCTTGACCGGTAAATCGACGGTCTGGATTGGGTCGACACTCACACCTTCGGATTTCATGTCAATCAGCAGGAATGAAATTCCTTCCTGCCGCTTGCCTTCGGTCGAGGTGCGAACAAGGCAAAAAATCCAGTCGGCATATTGTGCAAGGGTTGTCCATATCTTCGATCCGTTACACAGGAAATGATCGCCCTTGTCTTCGGCCTTCATTTGCAGGCTCGCAAGGTCGGACCCGGATCCCGGTTCGGAATATCCCTGGCACCACCAGACATTGCTTTCGTACATGTCGGGCAGGAATCGCTTTTTTTGTGCCTCGTTGCCGAATTTCATAATAACCGGCGCACACATGCTTGGGCCGAACGGAATGATTCCCGGAGCATTCGCATCGGCCATCTCAGTCTGGAAAATATATTTCTGCGTTGTTGTCCAGCCGGGGCCTCCATATTCAACGGGCCAGTCAGGCGTCAGCCAGCCTTTTTTTGCGAGCGCCTTTTGCCAGCGCACATGATCCTCTTTCGGTAAATAATTATTGCGGCTTTCCGCCATTTTTGATTTCAGATCATCGTCGAAATTTTCGCCAAGGAACTGCCTTACTTCGTCACGGAAGGCCTTATCCTGCGTGGTGAATGAAAGGTCCATTGGCTCCCTCTTTTTATTTTTTATGCTGGCCCCTGTTTATTGGTGCCATATCTGTGTAAATAGTAACATCATATATGGGGCGATACGCAAGACCGTTTTAGAAAAAGAAGCCGCGAGGAGAAAGAAAAATGAAAAAATCTGTCAAACAACTCGTCGACGAGGCCACTAGCCAGATCGAAACTTTATCAATCGAAGAGGCACAGGATCTGTACGGCAAGGACAGTGTCACCTTTATTGATATCCGTGATATCCGCGAACTGGAACGTGATGGCCAAGTGCCGGGCGCGGTACACGCGCCGCGGGGAATGCTGGAGTTCTGGGTCGATCCGGAAAGCCCTTACCACCGGGATTTATTTGCCAACGGAAACCGGTTTGTCCTTTTCTGCGCGGCCGGCTGGCGTTCAGCCCTCGCGACAAAAACCGTGCAGGATATGGGGCTTGAGAACGTCTGTCACATCGAGGGCGGGTTTGGGGCCTGGAAAGAGGCTGGCGCCCCTATTGAGGCGCGGCCGGCCCGCAAATCCTGAACGTGGGTGGTAGGGCGGCGCATGACGCAGGAAAACGTGCCTGCGTCATGGCCACAGAAGTTTCCTAATTTTTCTTCTTGAACAGGCTCCCGGCTGAGTCCAGCAGACCCCTGACCGCGCCCTTGTCGCCTTCCTTCAGATCCTTGAGAGTCCCTTTTGCTCCGTCACCGGAGCCCTTGACCCCTTCAAGCAGCTTTTTAACGCCTTCGGGGTTAGCGACATTTTTGAGAGCACCGGCAAGGTCTGGGGCATATGTAAGATTATCCCAAGGGCCAGAAACCACGATGGGAACCGCGACACCGCTCTCGGTTTCGCCGCCCTGACCTTTGGTGGTTGCGACGAGTTTCGGCTCGATCCGGTAATTGAGGGTTTTTGGTGGTAGTTGAACGGTGCCGGCGCCATTCAGGCGGATAAATGGATTTAACAATTTCAGGTCATCATTGGTAAGAATACCGTTCTTGATTGTGAAGGTTCCTGATATTTCTGCAAAATCTGTTTTTTGGGCTTCCTTGCTTTCGGTGAAAGCACTTGCGAGATTGCGCGCCATAGCGGCAAGGTTAATTCCGGAAATTGATCCGTCTTCAAACAGAATCTGGCCATTTCCGTTCAATGCGCTGACTAGGTCCGCCTGAGATTTTCCGGTGGTCGTGAGATCGGCCTGAAACATGCCCTTGCCTTCAAGCTTGGTAAAATCGGAGGCATCCGTCAGCAGCGGTTTTAGCTGAATATTTTCGATTGTCAGGTTATTGGTGATTTTCAAGGCCGGGTTTTGGGCATCAACATGGATTGTTCCCTTGCCGGTGCCCTCATAGAGGTTGAGTTCGTTGAGAGCCAAGTCAAGTACGCCGTTTTTCAGGGTTGCCTGAAGGGCGCTCCGGCCAATTTTAATCTTTTGTGCAAGTATTTCCTCAACAGAAAGATCAAATTTTGCATTTACTGATTTCAGGCCGGCGAGGTCAATCGGTGTCGTGTCCCATTTTTCACCGGTTTTTTTGGCCTCTGGCTGCTTGGTCTCGCCGTCACCTTCCTCTTTTGAGGCGGGTAAATAGGGGTTGAGGTCCAAGGTTTTCAGGGCGAGCTGGCCAACAATATCGGGAACTTTCCCGCCGACATCAATGGTGACGTCTCCGACGCCTGAAATTTTGTCAAAGCCGATGCTGGCATTTGTAAAGCTGTATTTTGGTCCCTTAGCGCCTACCTTTCCGCTAATCTTGAGGGGGCTAAAACCGCTTCCTTCCGCTTTAAGCGGCGTTCCGACCCAGGCCGCGAGTTCGCGCACGGAAGGAATATCGATGACTGTATCCCCGCCAAGCGCCAGAGGCTCCAGTGAGTTGATTGTTCCGCCGTAGGTTACGTTCAAATTCTTTGAGGATATATTTACTGTTGTTGTTGTTTCTTTATTGTCGAGAACGGCCTGCGGGGAGCCGACATTTATTTCGAGTTCCGTTTCTTCGTTGTTCCAGACGGCACTGCCTTTCGCGTCAAAAGGCTGGTTTAATCCGAGCAGTGAGAGTTGCAGATTGACGTCATTCAGGACAATATTGGTACCCGCCTTTTTGTTCGTGAAACTAACTGTACCATCAACAACACGGACATCACCGAGGTTCAGGTCTGATATTCCGAGGTTCACACCGCCGGAGGATTCTGCCTTCTCCTCTGTTTTCTTTGCTTTATCGGGATTTGCATTTTCAAATACCCAGTTACCCTTGCCCAGGTCGTCAACTTCCAGATGGATGACGGGCTTGGTCAGGACAAATTCATCGACCTGTACATTGCCACTCAGGAGCGGGAGCAGGTCGAGTTTGATCACCATACTGTCAACAGTTACCATTTCCGGGTTTTGTGCCTTATCGGCGTTTGAAAACGAAACATTTGACGTTGAAAGGCCGAGCGTCGGGAAAAAGGAAAGGCCTAAATCACCATTGATCGTGAGCTGCCGTCCCGTTGCGTCATTGGTCGCGGAGATTAACTCCTGCTTTACGCGCTCGGTCGGGATTACGAAGGGGAGGGCGATGACGACCGCCACTATAATCACCAATAGAACCGCGATAGCTATGATAGCTTTTTTCATATTCCGTGCTCCTGCATATCCAGTCATGTCCAGTTTCTAAATCAATAATGTCATAAATTTGAATTTAGAACAGGAAAACTCGGAAACCATCCTGCCACAATTCTGCCGATATGATGGATAAAACTGGAATTCAGCCTCATTTTTTCCTTTCACACACAGGATGTCCAATGAAATGGTTGCGGTTAACGCTAATCCTGCTTTTTGTCACTGCCAATGGGCGGAATAGTTTCGCGGCAGAGGTCGATATGCAACTGGTTCTGGCAATTGATGTTTCATCGAGCGTCAATTGGGATGAATATAACCTGCAAATGCGCGGAATTGCCAACGCCTTTCGGGACGACCTTGTGATCGATGCAATACAGGCCAGCCCGCGCGGGCGGATAAGCGTTGCGGCCACCCATTGGGCCGGGGTGGGAGAGCAGAAGACGATTGTTGATTGGCAGCTTATTGCAAGCCCGGAAGATGCTCATGCCTTCGCCGACCGTCTGGATCAGGTGCCCCGTGCGTTCCCTTACGGCGGTACGAACATTGCCGGCGCGCTAGATCATGCCTCCCTGTTGTTTGCGAGGGATTCAAATATATCCATTCGCCAGGTAATTGATATATCTGGGGATGGATCGGTTTCTGTCGGACCTCCGCCGGAGGCGTCAAGAAACCGCGTTGTCAGTCGCGGGATTGTTATCAACGGCCTCCCTATCCTGAATGATGAACCGGGACTTGAGACTTATTATCGAGAACATGTAATTGGCGGTTTTGGCGCCTTTACCCTGGTTGCCCAAGGGTATGAGGACTTCGCAGAGGCAATGGCCGAAAAACTGGCGAAGGAAATCCGGGGGAACTGGCAAGGGGTTTAAGTCCTGGTCTCAGCGAAATAAAAATGCCAGCTTCAGCTTCCCGGACGCTGCATCGAAAAGAAATTATCGACATAGCAGTAATCCATGTATCCGAGGCGCGCCAACGGCTGGTATTTCGTCATATCAACCATGCCATCGGTGATAATGTCGTCACTGATATGAATGCCGACAACCTGTCCCAGAAGCATGGTATTGGGGTTTTCAGGATCATTCGACGGTAGCGTGATCGATTGCAGATATACACATTCCAGATGCGCAGGGCTTTCCTTGACGCGCGGCGGCTTGACTAATGTTGACGGTGTCGGTGTCAGCTTGGCCAGCTCGAATTCGTCGACAGATCGCGCGGTTATCTCGGAAGTTGCGTTCATGCCATCGCGGATGTCGTAGGTTACCATATTGCAGACAAACTCTTTCGTCCGTTCGATATTGTAAAGAGTATCCTTGGCGCCGCCCTCCTTACGGCTACTGAAACCCAAGGCGACAGTTGGCGGACTTTCAGACATGGCGTTGAAAAAACTGAACGGTGCCAGATTAACGGCACCTTCTTCATCGAGACTGCTGATCCAGCCAATCGGGCGCGGGCCGACGAGCGCTCTAAACGGACCGTGTCTAAGGCCGTGAGGTTCTGAGGGTTTATAAAACAAGGGGTAAATCTCCGGTGTTTAAAAACGATATTGCGCCCGTTTCAAGTTTTGAACCTATCCCGCGAATTTTACTTGCGCAAGCGGCAATTTATTTTCTTTCCTTGAGGGCGCCCATGTGATATTTCGGCGTTATGACATACCAAAGATACATAGGACGACGACGGGCCAGTGCAGTTTCCTGCACCGCCGCTTAAGGTCGCCCATCGTCTTTTCACCAGATTTTTTGTGACGGTATCGGGCTCTTCAAGAGGCTTCTTGTTCACCCGATGATAAAAATGGATACCCGTCATGCCTCAAATTATTCACGAGCGGCCAGAAGATGCCGCCCTTATCGAGCCCTTGCTTGATGAATGCTTTGGACCCGAAAGATTCACAAAGACAGCCTATAAAATTCGTGAAAATATCCACTCGTTGCCGGAATTAAGCTTTGTCATCCGCGATGGAGATAAACTGGTGGCCACCATTCGCTACTGGCCGATTACAATTGGCGATATGTCCCCGGCATTGTTACTCGGTCCGATAGCGGTGGAGCCAACCCTTCAGGGGCAGGGACTCGGGATCTCTCTCATTCGACAGTCGCTGCAAATTGCTATTGAACTCGGCCACAAGATCATCGTTCTTGTCGGAGATCCGGAATATTACGGCCAGTTCGGATTTGATGCCGCTTCCCCAAAGGGACTGCAACTGCCCGGTCCGGTTGAGGATCGGCGGTTTCTGGTGAAAGAATGTGAACAGGGCGCGTTGAGGAATGTATCTGGTGTGATCGCTGGCGGCTCAATGCCAGATATGACTGCCGGACGGAACGCGGATTTATCGGAAACCGAACAGCTGATTACTAGATTAGCGGCCTTCGCGCCACCAGCCTAGACCGAGGAAAGCGAGGGCGAGGATGAGGGCCAGCACGGGCGGAATCATCGTCTGCCTGTTGTAGCCTGTCACCTCGTAATTTTCGTTGGCGCGGAGGCCAAACCAATATTTTGACGACTGGCTATTGTCGGGGTTTGTTCGCCGGAAATCAGGCAGCCCCTCCGCGCGAAGCCAGCGAATGCCACCGCCCGTCATTTTTGCGACCGGCGCAATTTTCCCAGCGCTTGCCCGGATATTATGAAGCTCCTTCGGATTGAGCGCACCAACAGCAACAAGGGCTTTCCGGTGGCCGTCATCCAGGACATGCAATCCATTGGTGAGGAGTGGAACCGTACCGGTTTGTGCGCCATTCTCACCGGGCGTGAGCGCCACGCGGCTGATATTGCCGTCGGGATCGGTTACGGTGACGGTCACCGGAGCCGCATCAAGGGAGCGCCGGGAAATCTCTAGATTGCTTCCTTCCACGACGGCTTTGAGTTGCTCTTCCTCGAGTTCCGGCTCCTGCATCAGCCAATGAGAAACGCGGCGAAGAAGTTCCGCCTGCGGTCCGCCGCCTTCAAAGCCACGACCCCAAAGCCAGGCATGATCTGATAACAACTGTGCCACCCGGCCTTTTTCCTGCCGTTCAAGAATAAGCAGCGGCTGGTTGCTCGGCCCTGTCATCAGCGTCTCTCCACCATCAGCTTCCGCCTCGATCATTCGAAACCACCGGCCCCATTTTTTATTGCCGTCGGTCGTGGCCTTCAGCAACCCGGTAACAGGATGGCGTTTGCCGAGGTCGCTGACCGTCGGCACATATCCCTCGGTGAAGACATAGCCGGTGGGTCGGCCCGGCAAAATTTCCGACAGCGGGGTCTGATACAGGCTAAGAGGCGTTGCGAACGCCGGGCCCGCCGCCTCCAGAAGAGCGCCTCCGTTCTTTACATAGGCGGCAATGTTTCTTAAGTAGCTGGAGGGTAAAACACCTCGGCGCCGATACCTGTCGAATATAATCAGGTCAAAATCACTCAGCTTTTTCTCGAACAGGTCGCGGATGGGAAACGGGATCAGCGAAAGTTCGGAAATCGGGGTTCCATCCTGCTTCTCAGGCGGACGCAGGATTGTAAAATGGACAAGATTAACAGACGGGTCGGATTTCAAAATGTTGCGCCAGCCTCTCTCGCCCATATGGGGTTCCCCAGACACCAGCAGAACCTGCAATTTGTCGCGTATACCGTTGACCGTGATATAGGCGGTATTATTCTTTTCTGTAAGTTCCCCCATCAATGGTTCGACGCCGACTTCCACGAAATTTGCCCCACCATGGGGAAGTGTAACCTCTACTTTTTGCTCTGTACCTATGGTTACGGGCGTTGAACTGATGATCTCGCCATCCAGCTTGACGGTCAGGCGCGCAGATTGCACAGGATCATCCAGTCCGAAATCCTCGATTTTCACAACCAGTTCGAGAGGTTGATTGACGATCCCAAATGTCGGCGCCTTGACGACCTGAAGGACGCGATCCTTTTCATTCTTCTCGCCGGTGAGAAGGAAATGGATGGGACCCTCTTGCTTAACAATGTCCGACGTCGCGGGGAGGTCATGTAACTGGCCATCGGTTATGATGATCGTCGCGGCAACCCGTTCCGGCGGTATGTTTTTAAGCGCCTCCTGCCGCGCCGCGAAGGCGTAGCTGCCATCGTCTTCATCGGAAAGCTGGGTAACCCGGTTTTTAATCACAGCTGTTTCGATTTTAAGATTTTCGATTGTCTCCAACTGTGACTTGATTTCGGTAAAGGCAGTTGTCGCTGTCGTCAGCCGCTCGCCGATTTTCTGGCTGTTGCTTTCATCAAGAATAATCAGCGCGACATCGTCAAGAAAACGCCTATTTTCCGTAAGTAGGACAGGGTTTGCGAGGAATAATAACAGTAATGCAAGAAGTCCGGCGCGCCACCAAACCCCGCGACCCTGCCTCCAGCTTGCAAATAAAATGACAACAGCGGATATGGCTGCCAATCCACCCAACCATGCGATTGGCAGATAGGGGCTAAAATCAATTTGGTGAACAAAACTGTCGGAAGTCATTGACCAAGTCTTTCCAGAATGGCCGGAATATGAACCTGATCCGCCTTGTAGTTGCCGGTCAATGTATACATCACCAGATTAATGCCGAAGCGATAGGCAAGCTCACGCTGGCGCGGGTCCGCGGGAATGGTTGCTGCAATCGGATTGCCGTTCTCGCCGATGGCCCAAGCGGCGGCCCAGTCGTTACTTCCGATTAAAATGGAGGCGACACCATCGTTTCCCTGACTATCTGTCGTGTCTTCAATCCAGAGTTCGCCGCCCGCATATCGCCCGGGGAACGTCTGCATTAAATAAAAGGATCGCGTGACGACGTGATCAACCGGGACCGGTTGGACCCTTGGTATGTCGAGCCGAGCGAGCAGTTGACGGAGACGAATATTTTCGGGGCTGCCGGAGAGATCGCGACCAAAACCGGCACTATTCTGGTTTCTGGTATCGAACAGGATTGTTCCGCCGCCGTTGAAATAATCATCCAGCTTGAGCACGGCCTGTTCAGATAAGGGCGGCAAATCAACGGTGATCGGCCAGTATATTAATGGATAGAATATCAATTCGTCCTGCTCGATATCAACGGAGAGAGGTTCCTTCGCCTCAATTGAAGTACGCTTTAAGAGTTGCTGGCTGAGCCCGGTGAGTCCAGCCCGGCTCATGGCATCCGTTGCCTGATCGTGGGTCACGATATATCCAAGGCGGGTATCCAGAGTGGCGGCAAGGATTTTTTCCTCAGACGATCCGTTGATGGTCTGCGCCTGTACCCGGTTTGCTGTACTAAACATTGTCAGGCTGACGAGCGCCCCGATCAGGAGGGCCCCTGTTACACGGGATAAAAGAGGAAGTTTTCCTTGCAGAAACAGAGATATCAGCTGGTCAGCCAGTATCAAGATCAACGCAATGATCAGCAGGGGGACAGCAAGGTTAAATGGGCGTGCTGTGTCAAAGGTTCGAACGGTTGCGGGATAGGATTGAGGATCGACAATCGAGTAGGGAGTGTCGAATTGCCCAATATTGACGGTAATTCCGTATTTTTTATCTCCGTAAAGTCCGGGCGGATGGTCGGCATCCAAAGTCATATCCGCGACTGTATCCGTGGCAATCGGCTTGGCAATGCCAACATCAGTGGTCAGTTTGCCAAAACCATCAAGGAGCTGAAAAGGAGGTAAAGTCCGTTTAAAGGAGGTATTCTCCGCACTGAACTGGCCCAAATTTCCTATGTCCCGCAACATCTCGACAAAAAATCCGGACAGCGACAGGTTTGACCAGTCCGGTGTTGCCGTTGTATGAAAAAGAACAAGCCAGCCGCGGCCCTGCTTCGCAGCAGTAACCAACGGTGTTCCGTCCGCAAGCTGCGCCCATGTTTTGCCAAGGAGGTCAGGCGTGGGATTGGCGAGAATCTGGGTTCTAACCCTGACATCTTCGGGCACGGTGAGTGACGAAAAGGGGCTGCCGGGCGGTATAGGGCCAAGCCGGGCAGGGCGGTTCCATGACATCGCCCCTTGCAGGCTGCGATTGCCGGAACGAAGCTCGACCGGAACAAGGGTCGTATCTGAATTGGCAAGTTTGGGCCCGGCGAACCGGATAAGAATTCCGCCTTTCTCGATCCAGCCTGTGAGCGATTTTTCCAGACCCTCCGGCAGATTGGCAGTATCTCCAAGTGCGATCAACAAAACATCACTGCCTGCCAGGTCTTCCAGAGTGCCGCGTTCGATGTCGTAAAACGGGGAAAGCGCCTCTGTCAGATAATGGTTTTCATTCAAAAGCGGCTGCGCATTTTTGGTGAAATCACTGCTGACAAGACCGATCTGGCGCCGTTGCCAGCGTTGGTCGAGCAGAAAAGTAGCGGCGGCGTTGCGTGTCCCGGCAATGGTCAATCGGGCAATTTCATTTCGGACCTTGTTAGGGACATCAAGCGTAACATTCAGGGGCTCTGTCTCAGAATTAAAATCCACGGGGGCGGAGGCAAGGATTTGCCCTGATGCCGCCAACGCGGTTAGGTTGCCTGCAAACGCGGGAACGCCCGTAGCAAGCGTCAGAGGAACGACCAGTGTTTCGCCCATAATTTTCGGAATGCCGATGATCGGCGGTGCGATTACCGTTTGCGCCTGAAAAATTGTAACTGGGCCCTTTTTGGCAATAGCGGTAAAAAAGCTGTTGAGGTCCGGCTCATCCTGCTCCTGTATGAGGCCACCCGAAAGCCAGACAAACTCAGGGTTATCAAGTGTTTCAATTTGTGGCAGTAATTTAAGCAGCTGACTATGATCAGAGGGCCAAGACTTGGGCGCGAGGGATGCGGCCATGCCGAGTGCTTCCCGGTCCGGCAGGGGCGTTAATTGCGACGCTGAATTCTGCGCCGAGCCAGCCGTTGTTACGATATATATCTGCCGTTCATTGCGGGCTGTTTCGGTGAGGATTTTGCTAAGAGTGGCCTTCAGGCTCTCCCATGTTTCCGCCGCTGTCCAGCCGTCATCGACAATAACGACAAGAGGGCCGTCTTGTTCACTTTCCGCCGTAAAGTTCAAGCCAGGCCCGGATACTGAAATGATGATTATCGCCGCCAGAAGCAGACGCAGCAATAACAGCCACCATGGCGTTGTTGCCGTTGTCTGCTCTTCCTTTTTAAGCTGGTACAGGAACCGGATGGCCGGAAAAATAACCGTTTTCGGTTGTGGTGGGATAAGGCGCAATAACCACCATATAACGGGTAACGTCAAAAGTGCCGTTAAGACCCAGGGATAGAGAAATGACAGGGAGGTCAAAAGCGCCATGCGATCAAGCTCCCTTCACACATAGAGCCGTATAAATCTTGGCAAGAGCCTCACTGACGGCGCTATCGGTCCGGTGAAAACTGTATTCCCAGGAAACACTGGAGGCAAACGATATAAGCCGGTTTTTATGGGCTTGAAAAAGATCCTGATAATCCTGACGAATAGTTTCAACGCGGCCCAGCGTAAGGTTTTCCTCTTGCATCAACCCTTCAAATTTTGTGCGTCCCTGAAACGGTAGATCCACTTCGGCCGGATCCGCAATATGAAATAGAAAGCCGTTGCATCCTAGGTCAACAAACTGTCGTACGACGCCGGTAATATCCTCAATCGGCGACAGGAAATCACTTATAAGAAGAATGGTTGATTTACTGGAAAGGCGCTCCGTTGCGGTTAAACCGGCAAAGCGAGGCACTGCAGTCTCGCCGAGACGTTGCGCAAATCTGTTGAAGGTAACAGGCCCGGTCGCTGCTTTCTCGTATTGCCCGAGAAGGCCGAATTTTTCTCCACTTTTCGATAACAAAAGCGCCGTGGCTAACGTCAGAATAGTGGCACATGAAAGCTTTGAGGTGAAAGACTCGTCCGAACTGTAATCCATGGTCGGCGATGTGTCTGTCCAGAGCCAGACTGTTTCAGCCGTTTCCTGCTCTTTTTGACGAATATATACATGATCGCGTTTTGCGCTTTGCCGCCAGTCAATATTGGTGGCCGCATCGTCCGGACCATATTGCTTGAATTGCCAGAAATCCTCACCGGTACCAGCACGGCGGCGGCCATGGACGCCCATATCGAAAGAATGAACCAGATGCTCCGCCGCCAGAATCAGGGACGGCAGCATATATGCGAGCTTCTCCGCCTCTGTTTTTTCTTCCAGTTTTCGGGCGTGGGAACTGCGGGGCTTCCACATCCGCTACTCCAGGGGCGCAATAAGTGAGTCTATGACATTGTCCATGGTGATGTTTTCCGCCCTTGCGGCATAGGAAAGCGCCATTCTATGCTGGAGCACTGGTTTCGCCAGAAAGATTATATCATCAATTGACGGGCTTAACCTGTTTTGCAGCAGTGCCCGTGCCCGAGCTGCCAAAATAAGGGCCTGACTAGCCCGAGGTCCGGGACCCCAGGAAACATAGTTATTCACAATCTCGTTTCGGCTTTCCCCCGGGCGTCCTTCGCGCACGAGGTTAAGGATGGCATCGATGACCGGATCGCTCACGGGAATTTCCCTCACCAAATGCTGTGCATCGATCAAATCCTCTGGTGAGAGAATCTGGACGGGACGAATGTCGTCATTTCCTGTCGTTTCCAGCAAGATGCGTCTCTCAGTCTCCCGATCAGGATAACCAACGTTGATTTGCATCAGAAATCGGTCAAGCTGCGCTTCCGGCAGTGGATAGGTTCCCTCCTGTTCTATGGGATTTTGGGTGGCGAGAACGTGAAATGGTTTTGGCAGGGCATAAGTTTCACCGGCAACGGTGACAAACTCCTCCTGCATTGCCTGCAACAGGGCCGACTGTGTCCTTGGGCTGGCCCGGTTAATTTCGTCCGCCATCAGCAGCTGGGCAAAAATAGGACCCTTCAGGAACTTAAAATATCGCGTGCCTTCTGCTGTCGTTTCCAGAATTTCCGAGCCTAATATATCTGCAGGCATTAAATCGGGCGTAAACTGCACCCTTTTATCATCAAGACCAAGCACGCCGCCCAGCGTTTCCACCAACCGTGTTTTTGCAAGTCCCGGTACGCCAATTAACAAGGCATGTCCGCGCGCCAAAAGTGTTATAAGGGTCAGTTCAAGAATTTCTTCCTGCCCAAAAATAAACTTTCCAATCCCGGATTTTAAGTCAGACAATTTACCGGACAAGGTGTCGACCCGTCTCAAGATTTGCTGCTCAGTACTGCCTGTCATTTTTATGCGGCCCTATTTTTGAGAGTGAAAAACAGATAATCTCCTCGCACTGACATGGTAGCCAACGATGAATATCCTAAATATAATAACAAAATAAATGTGATTAAGGCCAAAATTATGACAGAGAAAGAAACAGGAGATAGCCTGAGTGCAATCCTCAAACAGATCGAAGGGCAGAAACATCCGCCGGTGCATCTATGGCACCCGGAAAATTGCGGTGAATTGGATATACGTATCGCACGGGATGGGACCTGGTATTATCTCGGGTCTCCCATTGGCAGAAAACGGCTGGTAAAGCTGTTTTCCGGGGTTATCCGGTTCGACTCTGATGGTAGATACTACCTTGTCACGCCGGTAGAAAAAATTGGAATAACGGTTGATGACGCCCCTTTTCAGGCTGTGGAGATGTTTCGAGAGGGCGAAGGCCGGGATCAGATATTGAGCTTTCGAACCAATGTTGACGATTTCGTGATCATGGATGCTGACCATCCTTTCCGGCTCGAAATTGATCCAGAATCCAAGGAACCCTCTCCCTATGTGCTGGTGCGAAGCAATTTGGAAGCCCTAATTGCGAGATCAGTCTATTATGATCTTGTAAATCTTGCTGGAGAGGAAACGAAAGACGGGGAGAAGCGGTTCGGGTTTTGGAGCAGCGGCGTGTTTTTTGAACTTGGATTAGTGGATGACATATTTGAAAAGTGAAAAGCAGGGCCTGGCGGAAAGGTTGCGCGGTGTCCTGGGGCCCATTCCCGACAAATTATTACCGGGACATGAACTGGAACGAGAGTTCAGGGGAGATCATGATCTTAACCCGGCCAGCGCGCCGCTTCAGGGCGAGATATATACCGCCGCCGCGGTTCTGGTCCCGATTGTTGTGCGCGAGGGGGGTTTAAGTGTCATTTTTACCCGGCGGGCAACTCATCTTGCCAAACATGCGGGACAGATAAGCTTTCCCGGCGGACGTGCAGATGCAGGGGATGGATCGGCTGTTGCAACGGCGTTGCGCGAGTCTTTGGAAGAAATCGCCCTTGACCCAGGCCTTGTTGAGGTTGTGGGCTCGCTGAGTACATATGTTACCGTGACGCGTTATTCCGTGACACCCGTCGTCGGGTTAGTGAAACCGAGCTTTACACTGGTTCCGGAAGTGGGCGAAGTCTCCGAGATTTTCGAGGTGCCGCTTGATTTTCTCCTCGATGAAAGGAACCGGAAAAAGCATAGTGGATTTCACAATGGAATTGAGCGGCACTGGTATGCAATACCGTTTGGAAATTATTATATTTGGGGGGCAACAGCCGGAATGATTAAAGATTTGTCGGAACGGATTATAATCAAATGATTAGAGGAATTCTCTTTCATGTCATTCTGCTGCTCCTGCCGTTTGTTATTTATGGTGTATATCTGTATTTCGATGCAAGGGCCGGTGGATCCAAGTCGTGGGGTAGGAACTCCATTGCAATCGCGACCGTAAGCGGCCTGATGCTAATGGCCATCAGCCTTATCGCTCTCGGCATGTTGAGCGGTGATCCAAGGCAGGGGACCGTATACGTGCCGCCGCGATTTGAAGACGGCAAAGTAATTGATTCGCAAGTCGTGCCCGTTGAAAGAAAAGAATAATTCTCAATGGCGGAACGCCGGACATTTATCGACATTGTAAAATTTCCTCCCGCCTGGCGACTCTGGCGTGAAACCGCGGCCATCATTGAGGCTCTCACGGGAAACGGCGGCACAGCAAGGTTTGTTGGGGGGTGCGTTCGGGACGCCCTCATTGGGCTACCGACCGAGGATATAGATATCGCGACGGATCTTCTGCCGGATACCGTTGTGGAACGACTGAAGGCGTCTGGTATCAACGCCCTTCCGACGGGGCGAGATCACGGGACCATTACGGCTGTGATCGGTAAGCGGACCTTCGAGATTACGACCTTGCGGGTTGATGCAGGTACAGATGGCCGCCATGCAGATGTGGTCTTTACAGAAGATTGGGAACAGGACGCAGAACGACGCGACTTTACTTTCAACGCCCTGTATCTCGATCCGTTGGGGGAGCTGTTCGACCCGATGGATGGTCTCCCGGATTTAGAGACGGGACATGTTCGATTTATCGGGCGGGCTGATGACCGGATTGCGGAAGACAGATTACGCGTCCTCCGGTATTTCCGGTTCGTTGCCCGTTTCGATGATGCCAATCCCGAGAAGGACGCGCTCATCGCCTGCCGGAATGCCGCTAAACATCTCGGAAGCCTCTCGGCGGAGAGGATACAAAAGGAATTATTGTTGCTTCTTGCCACGACTAATCCTGTCAGATCGCTTGATCTGATGCAAAAAACTGGCGTCCTTGCGGCGGTCTTTGGCCGATCGTTCGATCTTTCGTCAGTGACCACGCTTTTATCCCTGCCGATCAGGTCCAATACCTTGCAACGCTTTGCGGCCCTGATGGGGGCGGACGCAGAGGCCGCAATCGCGGTGGCGGACAAGCTGAAATTACCCAACAGGTTTAAAAAGCGGCTTATGGCAGCTTGTGGGAATGACTTAACGCCGGATCTATCGGCAACAGAGCGTGACATCTCGCTTTATCATTTGGGACGTCAGGCCTTTATCGATCAGACTATTCTGCTCTGGGCGAAGCTTGCCAGCGATATGGACATGAGTGACTATCTCAGGCAAGCCGAGACTTGGCGGGCTCCACAATTGCCGGTAACGGGCCATGATCTTCTGGATCTCGGGATTGCCGAAGGTGAAGACATGGGGCGGCTCTTAAAGAAAATCGAAAAATGCTGGGTGTCGTCGGGCTTTAAGCTGACAAAACCTGAATTGCTGGAGTTGTGCTTATCCAGGTCTGCCGACCCCTAAAATCCATCCTTCTTCCTCGCGGCATATTTTATTCTCGGCGGGCGTAAGCCAGTTGGGAGCGGCGAAAAGCTGACGTAAGGTCCCGTTGCGATTATGGTCGATAATCCAGTCTCGGCAGGCCAGGACCTGACGCGCGTCTTTGATAGGGTGATCATAAGAACTCAAGTCATGCAGACTGGGCCAGATTTCCGTGAGAATGATCCCCTCCAGATGCAGATCCCAGTCGGTTTCAAAAGGCCAGAATTTTACAGCGTCTATGAAGGCGGGATGGCGGGCTATATCGTCAAGGGCTTTCAGACCGGTGAGAGTTTGGCTGCCCACACAGCCGGCGCCCATTAACTGCCACACATTCATGATTTGATATTTTTGGCTGCGCAGATATCGTTCTACGGTCCGCCATTCGTTAAAGTTTTCATGCCGGAAGGGCGGCTTTTTTAACGTGAGATCAGGACTGTCAAAACGTGGCGGACAGCCCCAGAAGGGTCCCGGATGTGCTGATATCCCAATGTTTAGGGTCACGGCCACGTCAAAGCGGTTGTTCCGGTCATTGGACTCCGACACAAGTTTGGAGGCAATCCTATCCGCCGCGTGGCGGCCCCCGCCAAGGCCGCTGCCGACCGGGTAGCCGAAAGGAAAATCAAACCCGACGAAGGCGGGACCTGTTCGACCGTCGAGAAGATTGAAAATTCTGGCGATGCAGTCTCTGCGGGTTCTGAAATATTCGGCTTCCGGTGAGGTGTTTTCAGTGGACCAGGCGATCCAGCATCGATCAGCCGATGGCGCCGCAGGGCCCGGCGTTGCGGTGGCGGACCAGTCAACAATGATCACCAGACTAAAAATGACGTTCCCCCTTTCGCGTTGGGCGGCAAGGACTATATATTTATGCTATATTGAACCCGTGGTACAGACTTGGATAATGACCAATTCTAGGGGGCTGAAAATGCCGGACCCGAAAAGGGCTGCCGCAGAAATTGAGGATAGCAGGAATGAAACAGATCATATGGGTGCCGGTCTTTCTGGCCATAACAATTATGTCCAGTCCAGCATTTGCCCAATCGAATGAAAGCTCACCGGAAGAACTAGCGGTTGAGGGCATTTCAAAGCTTATGAACGCTCTTGGAGTATTTATTAAGTCCATCCCGCAATATGAAGCCCCGGAAATGAACGAAAACGGTGACATAATCATTCGCCGGAAACAGCCGAAAATTGATAAAAAAGAACCGGGGCCGAAACTTGAGGAGACCTCGACATAAGGCTGCAAGAATTTCTGGATATCACCGCGGAATGCGGATAGGCAGAGTGGCGCGTCTTTCTTAAATTGTGTGTTAAGGAACATTAAGATGGAGCACGAAAATGGACCATGACACAAAATTGACTGCAATAATGCGCCGTGATACCGCTCAGGATGGCCTGTTTGTTTATGCGGTAAAGACGACAGGTATCTTTTGCCGACCTTCCTGTCCGTCACGAAATCCCAAACCGGAAAATATTGTGCTGTATGACGTCCCGGAACAGGCGGCGGCTGAAGGATATCGTCCCTGCCTTCGCTGCCGACCGGATCTGGTCTCGGTCGCTGATCCGAAAATTTCGCTGACGCGGCAAATATGCGGGCTGATTGCCCAGCATTTCCGTGATCACTCTGATGAAAAGCTTTCCGTTTCCTGGCTCGCCGAACAAACCGGCTATAGCGAGGATCACCTTTCCCGCAGTTTCAAGAAGGTGCTCGGGGTTACGCCAAGTGTTTATTATGACAACATACGGCTCGCGGCTTTTAAAAAGAATGTACAGGCGGGGGAAAGCATTACGAGCGCGGCCTATGGCGTTGGCTTCGGCTCCTCCAGTCGGCTTTATGAAAAATCACGGGAGCGACTTGGGATGTCACCCGCGTCCTACGCGCGCGGTGGGGCAGGGGCGGAAATTGCCTACGCGTTTGCGGATTGTTTCCTCGGACAGATGCTGGTGGCGGGCACGCGGCAGGGTGTCTGCGCTGTTTATTTTGGAGATGATCGCGATGTGCTTCTGGGGGAACTCCACACCGAGTTTCCCCTCGCCGAGGTCGCGCCTGACGTTGGCAGGTTGCAGGACTGGTCCCGGGATATTGTTAAATTCCTGGAGCGGTCCTCGCGGACCTTGCCGGATATTCCTCTTGATATGTATGGCACAGCCTTTCAACGACGGGTCTGGCAGGAACTTCTTAAGATCGCGCCGGGTGCGACAAAGACGTATCGAGAAATTGCGCAAGATATGGGACAGCCCAAATCCGCACGGGCGGTTGGACGGGCCTGTGCCACCAACCCCGTATCCCTCGTCGTGCCCTGTCACCGGGTAATTGGCAGTGACGGAAAGCTGCATGGATATCGCTGGGGGCTTGACCGTAAGGAAGTGTTGCGGGCATGGGAAGAAACTACCGCCAAGCAGCCTTTATGATGGATCTGCGTTTGCGAGTTGCTTTTTGGCGGCGGCTTGCGTAAATCGGCGCTTGCTTGCCTCCTCTATGCGTTCCTGTAGTTTCTCACGCCGTTTCCGGTATTCCTCCCGGGCGGTGGCCATGCGGGCATCGGTGTCTTTACGCCGTTCTTTTTGCCAGATTTTGAGAACTTTCTGTCGATACGGAACATTGAACTCTTTGGTACGGGAATGATAATGGGCGATCGCAATATTCCAGGATCGGCTCTCGTCCCGCAATTTTTTTAACAGTTCGGCTGCGTATTGTGTGTTTTTTCCGGGGTCCAGGGCAGCGCCGAGATCATCGAAAGCTTCCGGGTGATAGTGGAGATTAATCTGCATGCAGCCAACGTCGATATTGGTGACGCCCTTGGCCTGCAACATTTTCACTTCGTCGATTGCCGCCGATTTGCTCGGCAGATATCGCCCTTTCCCCTCGGCATAGACCGTCCACGGCCAGGCAATCATTTCCTTGCTTTCTGCTTGCCAGCGTCCGGATTCCGTGAGGGAGAGGGCTGTCAGCAGTCGTTTTGGCAGTCGGTATTTCGTTTCGGCCGCGGCAACGGCCTCGTGGCAGATTCCTTTACGGTCTGCGGCTTTCGGCGAAAACGGCACGGCGATTGCCGGGGACGCTCCGATCCAGATAAATAGTAAAATTAAGGTTCCAACCAAACTACGCATAATATGCCTCCTGCAACACAAGAAGCAACTTCCGCGCCAGTTTGACTATTCGTCGATATCGAGCGCTTTTTGCATGATAACCGTGTCAACCCACTGCTCATGTTTATAGCCGACACTCTCAAGGATGCCGACGAGACGGAAACCGAGAGATCGGTGCAGGGCAATCGATTGGCGGTTTGCCGAATCACCGATAACGGCAACCATCTGCTTCTTTCCTGCTTCCCGGCAGTTCTGGATGAGACGGGATAGAAGGGCCTTACCGACACCCTGTGATTGGGCATTTGCGCCAACGTAAACAGAATCTTCGACGGTATTGCTGTAAGCGGGACGGGGACGATATAAACCGGCATAGGCAAACCCTAGAATTGCCCCGTCCTGCTGCTCTGCGACGAGATAAGGGAGTTGCTGCTCCAGTATATAATTTCTTCGGGCAGTCATTTCACGGGTATCGGGGGGATCGATTTCAAATGTACCGAGACCTGACACCACATTGATCCGGTAAATTTCAGTAATTGAGTGAATATCCTGCGACGTTGACGGGCGGATTTGGAAGGTCTGAGCCATTATTTCCATCGGCTAAGCACTTAGCAGCGAACTGTCATACCGCCCCATATCCTGCGTGAACTTACTGATATCTTCCTGTAATTTGACGAAACCGGCCGTTGGGGTGAGAGTCTTCTGGTTCATATACAGGTTCCTGTTGATCTCAATCTGCAACGCATGAATATTTTTTTCCGGTTTGCCATAATGGGTCGTAATGAAGCCACCGGCATAGGGCGTATTCTGTCCAGTTTGATATCCAAAGGACTGCAACCGCGCAAGAGCTGATGAAAACAGGCCGGGAGCACAAGACGTTCCGTAACGATTCCCCAAGATTATATCTGGTCTGCGGTTATCCGGCGCCGACCGCGTTTTCGCCGATGGCATCGAATGGCAGTCCAGAAGGTAAATGTAGCCAAATCGCTTTAAGCCTTCCTCCAACAGTTGCCGCAGCGCATGATGGTAGGGAAAATAGCATTCGTTGATACGGGTCTGTACTTCCTGAAAATCGAGCTTCTCCGAATAGATCTCCTGACCGGCGCCAACAACTTTCGGAATGGTGCCGATCCCGGAGGCAAGCCTTGGGCTGACGGTAACGACATAATCGGGAAGAGGGGTTGAATACATATGCGGGTCAAGCTCGAATGCCTCCCGATTGACATCACAATATGCCCGTGGAAATTCGGCGCATAACAAAGGTGCCCCGGAGGCCGGTACGCCGGCAAAAAGCTCGTCGACAAGAAAGTCTTCCGACTGGCGTAATTTGGAAAAATTCAGCATCGAGCTTGCGATGAATTCTGTTGGGTAGTTACGGCCACTATGTGGGGAGGAATAAACAAAGGGAATGCGCCATTCCTTTGGCAAGATCACTTTAACAGGGTTTGCAAATACCGACATTTCCTAATGGCTTTCCGCGCATATCGAAAAAAGAACTGCAAAGCCCTAACCTGCTTTGCCAGCCGCTTTATAATAATATAACTTATTACATATAAATATCGGAATGACATTTGCGTGGTTTTTTTAGTATGGCTTGTATTTTGCTCGCGGAAGATGATGAAAATTTGCGGCCGTTTCTGGCGCGGAGTCTTGAAAATGCGGGTCATGAAGTTCTTGCATTCAGCGATGGGGAGGATGCATTGCCGGCAATTGGTGGGGGACAGGTCGATTTGCTTATCTCCGATCTCGTAATGCCGGGCATGAACGGTATTGAGCTTGCACGGCATGCGCGGGAAAAAATTCCGGGCTTACCGGTCATCTTTATCACTGGATTTTCTGCCGTCGCCCTGGAAGCAATGGAAACGGTGGCCGGGATCAGCAAGGTTCTTTCCAAACCGTTTCATTTGAATTCCCTTGTTGAAGCTGTAAATGCCGCGTTGATGGATAAGGCTGCCTCTTGAGGCGGCCGGTCCGCTCTTTCACAACCGGCATCCAGATAGGGCTTGCAATGGGCCCATCTGCAGATTATAAGTCGCCAACTCCTGTCGTCTGAGAACGCATACGGGGCGTATAGCTCAGTTGGTTAGAGCGCTGTGTTGACATCGCAGAGGTCACAAGTTCGAATCTTGTTACGCCCACCATTCCCAAGATACTAATAAGCAAAAACTATCCTGAGCGAGAGATCGGTCCGCAATGGTTTTTTCAATGAACTACACCCTGATCACGCTATCTGGAACTGATTCCCGCTTTCAGCGTTTGTGTTGTGCATAGGCGGATGTCTCAGACGCCGCACGCCACCCAGTCATGACATTTATGCGTTCGAAAATGCTAAGTTCGTGCGGCCGTGGAGCACAAACTTTTTTCGATTTAATCTGGTTCTTCCGGAGCTTTTACTAATCGCGCATAATTTGTCTTAATCTCGGAGTATTGATATCAGGCGATTTAAGGGACAGAGAATGTTTGAAAATTTGATCAAGGCTTTCAAGAACTGGCTTGCCGATGATCCGTCCACTCAAAGCGCCGCCGCCGCCTATTATGCCGTGTTTTCGCTGCCCGGATTATTGATTATTATTATGGCCTTCGCGGCACTCTTTTTCGATCAACAGCGCGTCGAAGAGGAGATTCTTGGTCATATTAGAAGTTTACTGGGTGCAAATACCGCCAGCAGCATCGATCAAATCGTTCGTGAAACCCAGCAGGGCGATCGTGATTTCTGGGCGATGATCATTGGGACATTGACGCTTGCCTTTGGCGCTACCGGCTTATTCGCGCAATTGCAAAGATCGCTCAATCGTATCTGGGAAGTAGAACTTAAAAAGTCAGCCGGGTGGTTCGCCTTCCTGAAAACCCGTCTCATTTCTTTCGGCGTCATTCTGATAATAGGGTTTCTCTTGCTCATTTCTTTGTCTCTGACAACCGCCATGACGGTTTTTGGGGAGTGGATTTCGGTGCAGCTGTCACCTGATTTGGCGGACGGACTTTTCATTCTAAGCAGCGCCTTTTCATTTCTGATCATCGCCGTTCTTTTTACGCTGATTTTTAAAATTCTGCCCGATGCGCAGGTACCTTTGCGCGCGGCATTTTTCGGCGGTATTTTATCTGCCGTCCTTTTCACCATCGGCGAACATACCCTTAACTATTATTTCGAGATCGCTCAGCCTCAATCAAGTTTTGGCGCCGCCGGGTCGGTTGTCCTGCTTATGTTATGGGTTTCGTATTCCTGCATGATTTTACTGATCGGCGCGGAATTCTCGAGGACCTGCTCGGAAGCCGCGGTGGGGCAAAAAATAAAGCCAACCAAAATTGCAAAAAAGAAATCGAGAGAGGCCTGAAAAATGACCATGCGTCACCGGAAATCTTATATCACCCTTGGCGTTGTCCTGGCGCTCCTCGTAATTGCTGTCGCCGGACGTCTCTATTTGCCCTATTGGCTTAAGGATTATGTGAACGAGCAAATTGCCGGGCTGGAAGAATATGGCGGAGGCGTAGAAGATATCGATATTCATCTGTGGCGCGGCGCCTATCAAATTTACGGTCTTAACATTCACAAGAATGAAGGGGGATTGGAAAAGCCGTTTGTCGCTTCGGAGAAGATCGATCTCTCGGTTGAATGGGATGCCCTTTTAAACGGTGCGATTGTCGCCGAGATCGATATTTATAAAGCGGATCTCAATTTCTCCAAAACCCAGACCGGTAAAGGGGCCGGGTGGGCTGATTTGGTTGACAAGCTGTCGCCCTTCGATATCAACCGTTTGACCCTGCATGGCGGCAAACTTTCCTATATTGATTACACAGCCGAGCCAAATGTTAATCTTTTTATCAAGGATATCGAGGCCAAGGTCACGAACCTACGCAATGTGACGGAGGAGAACAGCCCGTTGCCGTCCCAGTTTAACATTTCCGGAAACTCCATCGGCAAAGGAAAGCTTAAGATAGATGGGCGCATGAATGTATTCAAGAAAACCCCCGATTTCGACATGGACCTGGAGTTGCGGGATGCAAATCTGTCGGCGTTCAATGATTATGCCCGTGCCTATGCCGCATTGGATTTTGAGCGGGGAACAATTGGCATCTTTGGGGAACTTGCGGCAGCGGACAGCAATGTCACGGGCTACGTCAAGCTTGTCGCCACAAATGTTTCGGTTGCAAGTACAGAAAAAAATGACAATCCGTTTAATGCCTTATGGCAATCGGTCGCCTCTGTATTTGTGGAGCTGTTTCAGAACCAGCCGAAAGATCAGTTTGCGCTGCGCATCCCGATTGAGGGAAAACTGGATAATCCGGATCAGGATCTATGGTCGGCTTTCTTGAGTATTTTTTCGAATGCCTTCGGTCAGGCCTTTACTAAAAATGAAGACGGAACAATCAATTTCATGGATGCCGTCAAAAAGGAAGAGGCTAACAAGAATTAGCGGTCCGGAGTTATTCCCCATAATCCGCGTCGCTCATCGTAATCACGCATTTTCCGTCTACTTTACGCTGAATAACCGCATCGAGCGCGTCGTTGAATTGCGACAATGGATAGCTTGCGCCAATTTCCGGATTTATTTTTCCGTTGGAATGAAGGTCGAGAACGCCGCCGAGAATCTCGTCTACTATCTCCACATATTGATCGCGGGTGCCGCCCGGGGACCAGCCAAAGAAATGTCCGAGGTTGAATCCCATGACCGAAATATTTTTAAGCAGCAATAAATTCGCCGGTATCTCTGGAATGGTGCCGCAGGCATAACCGATGGTAAGCAGGCGGCCTTCCCAAGCCATAGCGCGAATGGACTGGTGCGTAACCTCGCCGCCGATACTGTCATATACGATGTCAACTCCACGCTTATCCGTGAGTTCCATGACACGATCGCGAAAATTTTCCTCCCGGTGGTCAATGACATGATCGGCGCCATGGCGCAGCGCTGTCTCGCAGTGATGTTTTCCACCCGCGACGGCAATTACTTTTGCGCCCGCGGCCTTTGCAATCTCAACGGCTGCCGTGCCGACGGCCCCGGCGGCGCCATGTACCAGAACCGTTTCTCCCTTTTTTAATTGCGCGCGGCGATGCAAGGCGCCATAGGAAGTCGCGTAGGAGAGGACAATCATCGCGGCGACGGAGAAATCCATATCCTTTGATATTATATGACAGCAGATATCCCGGGTCAGGTTAAAGCCCGCGCTTCCGCCGCTATCGATGTTGCACATTACATGATCTCCCCGCGATACCCGGGTAACGCCCGCCCCTATACTATGGACAATGCCCGCGGCTTCGGTCGCCGGGACAAAGGGCAGGGGCGGCTTCCGTTGATATTTACCAGCGATTGTCAGGGACATTCCGAAACTGACACCACTCGCCTTGTTGCGAACCACAACTTCGCCCGGTCCGGGTTCCGGGATCGGCAGGGTTTCGAGCTTTGCTTTTTCTCGATAAGGACCAAACTCTCGAACAACAATGGCACGCATAAACAAAATTCCCTGTTCTCATCCAATTTAAATCACCGGCGCTAGTATAATATGCTGCGCATTCACGACAAGTCAGTGATTGAACAGAATGGCGATTACTGTGAAACGCGCTTGCTGAATGCGGGACAGTGGACAAACGCGTGGTTTCAGGAAACTTCCCATAATGTCATCGGGGAAAATGAGCTGGTTGCGTTCGATACGGATGTCGTCGGATGCCACGGCCATTATTCGACTTTTCCCGGACATTTCATTCCAGGCAGGTATTATATTAATCGTTATTACCTGTCGGCCCATGGATGCGGGATGACCGGTGAGTATCCCTATCTCTATCAACACCGAGACTTTCCAGCGGCAGGGTATGACGGTGAGATCAAGCCCGGAATGACCCTATGTGTAAAAAGCTATATCGGCGAAGAACGCGGCAACTATGGCGTGAAGCTGGAACAGCAGGTGCTGATTGCCGAACAAGGGATTGAGTGTCTTTCAGATTTTCCGTTTGAGGAGAACCTGCTTTCTCACTCCTGATTTCGAGCCGCACAAGTCAGCCGTCAGAACTTTTGAAAAATAGCCCGGAGTGAGCCGCCGTTGCGGGCTCCGGGCTGCTTTTAGTTTGTTGGGGACCTATGCGCTGCGACGGTATTCATAGCCGTAATGGCCATACACCTCGTTACGGAAGCTTTCATCGGCCATATTCGGCCAATTATCCTTGTCAAACCCCGGAGCATTTTCCAAACGGTCCTTGTCGATGTCAAAAACCAGACATTTTCTTTCGGTGTCGACATTGATCGCCTGCGGCGGGACGGCGAACAGTTTATCGCCCATGCCGAGAAAACCTCCAAAAGACAATACATAATATTGAACCTGGCCATTTTCCGTATCAATCATGATATCCTTGACTTCGCCGAGGGTTTCGCCCTGATTGTTTTTTACATCATCGCCGTTGAGGCTTGACGCCGACAGAATAGTGGTATTGGGCAGCATAATCTTTCTCCTGATTTTGAGGGTGGTATGTATATATAAAAACGCCGGATACGCTGTTAAGTTCCTTGGGCAAAACCCGCTTGACCATATTTAATCACCCAAAATGACGATTATTTGCGCCTTTCAAAATTCAGTCAGGATGGATTTCGTCAGGCTCTGTCTAACTTCGGGATAGGAAAAGAGGCGGGATTTTTGGCTCCCGTTTTAAAACCCCCTGAAGAGAAAAATAGTTAGTAGATTTCAATCAGGCCAATTCCGTACAATCCAATTGTACGGCGACTGGCACGCTGGCTCTGGCGCGACCGCAATCGTCCATCGCCGCGGCCGTGACAAAATCATTCCGGAGGTAATCGATCATAATTCGGTCTGGTTTCTCCGTATTGTCAATTTGAACTCCTCCGGGACGGAATGCTCGCATGCAGATATGTCCTTTCCAATAATCATGTGGAGCCGTAAAATCTCCAGTTGTCACTAATGGATAATAGGCTTTAAAAGGCGCTGTTTATTGTGGAAAACAAATTTTGAACTTATGCTGTTCGTCTCTCTATATTTTAACTATGCAACTTTACGGAAATATGGATCTGGTGACCTAATTTGCAAAAGAGGTGCCTTCGTACGCGATACCCGAAAAACATAATAAAGGCATATATTTATGAACCTTACGTCCCTTCGCAGGCCCTTTGTCATTCTTCAGACGGTTCCTGCCGCTATCGCCTTATCCATCGGATTATTATCACCGATTATTGTTTACGCCGAAATGCAACTGACAAAAGAGTCCGCTTATTCCTTCTCCGTGCTATTTGAAGCGGAAAGTGCCCGAATGATGCTCTCCATTGTTGCGGGCGGGGCGATGTCTGCACTGACACTCACTTACTCACTCGTCCTTGAGGTGTTCACCTTGGCTGCCGGCAATATCGGCCCACGCATGTTAAAGCGGTTTACATCGGATATTGTGAACCAGGTTACTGCCGGGATATTCGGCGGTACTTTTCTATATGCATTGCTCGCCCTGTTGTTTGTTGAGCAAGACTTTGTACAAAAATTTACGGTCATTGGTTCAGGACTGCTGGCAATCCTGTGTGTGATGCAGTTGATTTTTTTCGTTCGCCACGTCTCCAAAAGTGTCACAATTGACGATGAAATAGCTGATATCACAGATCGACTGAAAACCGCGATTGAAGCGCGCTATAGCCACTCTGATGACAAGAATGGGAAAGATGATGAGTACGGCATCGGCGAATTTTGTTTTGAAATAAAAGCGCAAAAGTCTGGATATGTGAACGTTCTTGAAAAAGACAAACTCGTTGAAATTGCAAAAGAGAAGGGACTGACTCTGAGCCTTCGTGCGCAGCTGGGGATATATACACTGAAGGATGAATTGTTAATTGAGGCAACGGAAGACCTCGATGAGGACACCGTCTCCTCAATTCAGGATCTCATTTCAATACAGCCTTCACGCTCAGAGGATAGCCCAATCGAATTTTCGATCAATCTTTTGATTGAAATAGCCCTTCGCGCGCTGTCCCCCGGCGTCAACGATACATTTACGGGGATGGCGACTGTCGATAGTCTTTCAAATGCATTGTCCGAGGCCGTTGCGCGCGGTCGAGTGTCTTCATCTTCGGCAAAGGATGAAGACGGGAAAATCCGCCTGATTATGCCGGAGACATCTGTTGAACGTCTCGTTAATCAGGCATTTCATCCCTTACGTCGAGCCGCTGCCCAGGATATTCTGATGGCCCAATGCCTTGCCCGGGCATACGTGCGTATTCATAATGCAGGGGGTGAAAATATGCGTAAGCAAATTGAAAATCATGGAACACTGCTTATCCGGGAACTCGAAAAAGCGGGATATCTGGACGAGGATATCGATAGTGTTGCGAAAAATCTGCCAATGAATATTCGTAAGAAAAACAACAAACAAGACAAGGAATAAGTCGATGAGATGGGAGCCGTCTGGTCAGCCTCCTCTTTGGTGAGAGCGTATCTCGCATTGTTATACTTTGTTGCTTAAAGATATGACATTCTTTAAATGCCGGCTAAGATTTGACCGACAAGGCTGTAAAACGATCATCTGAACTGTGAGAGTATTGGAAGAATTGTATCACAAATGACTATCTTTGAAATTATAGCCATAATATTAACGTTCGCAGCCGTCGGTGGCTATTTAAATTACCGGTTCGTAAAGCTTCCCTCCACCATCGGACATATGGCCTTCGCGCTGCTTATCTCCCTGCTCCTCATATTGTTAAATTTTTTCGGGATTTTCGACCTTGAACCTGTGCGAAAGCTTGTTAACAATATCGATTTTTCGGAGCTGCTTTTACATAATTTGCTGGCATTTCTGCTGTTCGCTGGAGCGTTGCATATTAACCTGAGCGATTTGAAAAGCTATAAATACACTATTGCAAGTTTGGCGACGATTGGCGTGGCGCTCACGACACTCATTGTGGGAAGTTTGATCTGGATGGCAGCGGGGTGGCTCGGGATTGAGCTTTCCTTTATATTTGCCCTTGTTTTCGGTGCGCTAATCGCCCCTACGGACCCGATAGCTGTCCTGGGTCTCTTAAAAAGCCTCAATATTTCCAAAGGTTTATATGCTAAAATCGGGGGAGAAAGCCTTTTTAATGATGGGGTTGGCGTCGTCGTATTTTTTGCCCTTCTGGGCATTGCCACGGGTGATAGTTTCGATCTGGAGGCGTTTTCTGTTTTTTTGCTGTGGGAAAGTCTTGGTGGCATTTTACTTGGCACCATTCTAGGGTGGATAACATACAAGCTTTTAACGTCGATTGATGCATACAAGATAGAAATTTTGCTGACTCTTGCGCTGGTGGCGGGGGGGTATTCGTTAGCCGAAAATATTCATGTTTCTGCGCCGCTCGCAATGGTTGCGGCTGGCCTCATAATTGGCAACCACGGCCGGGCAATCGGTATGTCTGAGGAGACCCGGCATCGCATCGACATCTTCTGGGAATTATTGGATGAAGTTCTCAATGCCGCCCTGTTTCTTTTGATTGGCGTCGAGATTATTATCGTCGAATGGACGCCCCAGATTTTTCTTTTAAGCGGATTTGCAATTGTTGCCGTGCTTTTTGCCCGGTTGATTAGTGTTAGTCTGCCTATTTCGTTCTTTGGCATAAGGCGTGATTTTGAGAAGGGGACGATCCTCGTCTTGACGTGGGGGGGATTGCGCGGGGGTATTTCAATAGCGTTGGCATTGTCTCTCCCGGCAACCCCGGAAAAAGCGACCATTCTGACGCTTACATATGCCGTTGTGTTGTTTACGATCTTTTTTCAGGCATTGAGTCTCAAAAAGCTTGTCACCATGGTGATGAAGTGATGGGCATAATTAAAAAACATACATCTCACATGTGCCAGTTAAAGAGGGAAAATAGAGGATAAAGCACGGAACCTTTAGGTCGTTTTCAGCGTTTGTGTGCCTTGCATAGGTAAAGGAGAAATTAATATGTCAAGTGCAGAGCATAAGCAGAAAATCTGGAATTTCATCAAGGATATTAAGGTTGGTATGCTGGTAACCCGGGATGATGACGATTTACGGGCGCGGCCGATGCATCTGGTTCAGAAGGACTATGATGATACGATCTGGTTTTTCACAAAATTTAGTGCCGAAAAAGCCTTTGAAATAAAGGATGAGCATAATGTTTGCATAGCCTTTTGTAACCATAACGATGGCGTCCATGTTTCCTTGTCCGGAACAGCCCGCTTAAGTCAAGATCCGGTGTTGATCACGCGGTTCTGGAATCCTTTTGTCGCCGCCTGGTTTGATGGCGAGGATGACCCGGAAGTGGCCCTTCTGGAAATCAGGATTTACAAAGGTGAACATTGGGAGGCCGAAAAAAACAAGGTGTTTCAACTATATGAAATCGCCAAAGCTGGGATGAGCGGGGGCGAGCCTGATATTGGCAAGAGCGAGAAGTTCGGCTAGTACCACGGACGAGTAAAACATGACCAAAGACTCTGTTAAGCAAAAAATCCTGGATCATCTGGACGGGCTCAATGATCTGGAGCGTGGACATGAGCCTGAACATATTATCTCGGTAATTTCCGAGCGCTACGATGTGCCGCCAGAAGCCGTTGAGCAGGCTATTGCCGAATGGAGTTCGGGAAGCAAGCGAATGCATAAGGAAAGATAACTGCTCTTTCGATAAAGATAACTGCTCTTTCGATAGAGACGCAAAAGGTCAACGTTACCGTATTGCTTCACGCACCAACCTGACGGGTGGCGCCGCTGCCGGAAAACGAATGAGGGTCTGCTCGCTGTTCTGGAGCTGTAGGCTTATTTTCCATTCCAGTACGAAAACAAACGGGGCTTTCGGGGGAGCAGATATCAATTCCCCGGAGCCAATGTTTAAATACATGATCCGATGCGCCATCCGCCCCGATTTGACGGTTAGATAAGTGGCGTCAGAGCTTTCGATGACGATCCCCGGGGTCGGCCAGTATTCGTTATGTAAGAGCACAGAAGTGTCGGAAATGAAATGCCGAAAGACCGGATCCGAGATCCGATAGGCGCTTTTCCCTGTTAGTGTCTGTGCCTCAACCAGCCGCGGCAAATGCGACTTGTCCCTCTCCGAGGGCATGAAGGCGACAACATAATCCACAAGTTCGGTGTCATTTTTTATAAGGAACGCTTTAATGCAGGTGTAAACATGCTCCCCGATCTGTGTATAGAAAAGATCGCCGTATTTAATGTCCGCCAAAAACGCAGGTTTGCCACTAAGATCTACTTTCAAGATGCCGGCCTCCGTAACAAAGTGCATTATTTCTTTTCAGGACCATCTACAATTAATCCCTTATTTTCATTAAATTATAGCTCAATATGGCCGGAATGTAAAAAAATTTGGCGGATATAGTTAATGCTACAGTGATTTAGGGGTCACAATTGCGGGAGTTCAGAGAGCAGGTGATGGAATGACGTTGAGTGCAAACTGGAAATGGGTCAGACTTAAGGTCATAACTCACGGGAGTTTACAAATGAGACTATTCATTTTTTTATTTGTCGGAGTGCTGCTTGCGGCTTGTACAAAGCCCACGATCGACGCAAATGTAACGGCCTTTTATACGCCGGAATTAACGACGATAGATACCAAGACGATCGCAATTCGGGCTCAGGAGGAAAATCAGGAATCAAGTCTTGAATTTTTGTCGTATAGACCGAAAATCGAGGCAAAGCTTTCCTATGTCGGGTTCACGGTTGTGAAGGAGACGGAAAACCCTGACTATATTGCCCTTGTATCCTACGGGCTTGACGGGACTGAGCCCAAATCGTCAACGACGTCCAGCCCGGTTTTCGGGTCAGTCGGTATTGGGGCTTACGGGGGTCGCTCCCCGTTTTTTGGATCAGTCGGGCAATCCTATAATACGCAGACCTGGCAGGAATACAGCCGCTTCCTCGCCATCGATATAGTTGACGCGGACACAGTGCGTTCAAGTAACTCGGCCAGAATCTATGAGGGACGGGTAAAATCCGTTGGTCGTTGCCCAACGCTGGCGGGCGTCTTCGATGAAGTTCTCGATGCGATGTTTGAAGACTTTCCCGGCGCGAACGGCAAGACGGTGTTTGTGAAAATTCCGTGGGACGGGTCTTGCGAATAGGCGACCTGTTGGTGCTATCTACAACACCTGATAAACGCGATAGGTAGGGCCGGCCGGATTCCGCTCGCCAGTGGCAATAAACAAATGCCGGTTCAGCCAGTCATGAGAGGCCGCGGCGGTTTCGAACAGGGGTGAAACCCGGAAGTAATACAGGTTGGGATCGATGGCTTCCCCGGCAGCCATTTTATCCATAACCTCCTTTGGTCCATGACGGAGGCCGCGGTAGGTCACATAAATTAACCCTCCGTCATTAGCTTTTATTGTCAGGCGAACGTCCAGCTGCATCACCTCATCGCTTCGCAGCAGCAACCAGTCGCCACCCCCCGGCTGGATATTTCCCTGCAACAGCGGTCCAGCGACGGTGCCGCCTGTTACTTCAGCAATCAGGCGATTGCCGTTTGGGGTTTTTCCAAGGTTCAGCACCGGTGCCTTAACTGTGAGATGCATGTCAAAAGCATGAACCAGAGAAATTTGTGACATTCAATCGCTTTCATTATCTGCGTGAGCTGCCGGGTGGCAGCTTACGGGCGCGGCTTATTGCCTTCGTAGCAACAGTCAGTGTAGTCGTAATTGTAGACGCTGTTGGGATTAGGGTTCTTTACGGAAAAATTCTGACATCCCGCGACAACAAACACCGCAAGTAAGATTGCATATTTCATTTAAACGGGTCCTCTCATCCATCAGGTTTCATCGTAGCGTTAAAGCAGGGAGGTTGTCACCGCAAATTCCTGTAACTCCCAGGAAAAAGTCAACGAAGAGGGGGGGAAATGCCAGTGCTGTCGGCGGCCTCCAACGAGGGGAGCATCAGACCGGCTCCGGCTATTTCCATCAGCTTGATGTCATTTGCCTTGAGCGCTTCGAAAACAGCGCCATTGATGGCATAGCGGGATTGGAAATATTCAAGCCCGGGCACCCAGACCCTGACGCCAATAATGATACCACCGTAGGTAAAATCCTGGATACCGATCTGTACTTGATGCTCCTTGCTTAACCCGTCAACACGGGCAACCGCCTCTTCAACCACTCGGATGGTTGGGGCGATGTCAACTGCAGCCGACACACAGAACTTGCTTTCGACAATCCGCATTTCCCGTGAATTGACAATAACCTGCCCGACGATCTCCCGGTTTGGAACAGCGATTTGTTCGTGATCCTCACCGGTGAGAAAGGTGATCCCGAGGGTGATCCGGTCGACGACACCACTCACCCCCTGAACCGTGATCACGTTGCCGACAACAAACGGGCGAGTGAGAATAATAACAATCCCGGCGCCAAAATTTGAAATTGGCCCCTGCAAGGCGAGTGTAGCACCAAAGGAAATGGCGCCAGCGAGTGCAATGAGCGGAGCAATACTAACGCCGAAATTGCCAAGGGTGATGATAATGAGCAGGATAACCAGGATAATTTTTGTAGCGCTGCCAGCAAATTGTGACAGTGTTACATCTACATTTCGGGCTAAGGCGATCCCTGAAAGCCGATTTCCGATCCAGTTAATAACCAGGAGGCCGAAGATCAGGAAGACGATGGCACCGAGGATTTGAAAGCCATATTCAACGGCAAAATCAGCCAGCAGGTTTACCCACACTGAAACAGTTTCAATATTATCGCTTACTTTATCCATCACTCAACTTGATACCACTCTGATTTTAGCGGGATTAAGCCAGACAATCACAGCATAGGCAAATAATTAACGGGTTCGCCGCTGCATCTTTTTTACTTGCACGACACTCTGGCCCGGACATACGATCAGCCCTCATCCTTGAAAGCCCTGAATTTGACTCGCCTCCCCTCCATAGATCATGTTCTGGCCCTCCGTCTCGCTCCCTTTTATATTGCGTTGTTTATGATCGTCGGCCTTCAGCTCCCCTTCTGGCCCGTGTGGTTGACGCATAAGGGATTAACGGGGGAAGAGATTGGTATTGTCTTGTCCATGCCGCTCTGGATGAAAATTCTGTTTACGCCTTTGATCGCTGGTCTGGCGGATCACTTTGGCCGCCGCCGGATCCCCCTAGTGGTCATGTCAGCTCTTTGTCTGGGATTATTCCAGTTTTACTTTTTTGCCAGCGGGTTTTGGCAAATCCTGGTGATTTCCCTCTCCATCGGGATTTTCTTTTCATCGTTTTCCGCTCTTGGCGACAACCTTGTACTGACGCTGGCCAGATCCCATAAAATAGATTATGCACGTATTCGCCTATGGGGCTCCATCTCGTTTATTCTGGCGGCTGCCTGGGGTGGGCAAATATTTGCGGGAAGCACAGCAGACATTATTCCTGTCGTCATTCTGGGCGCCTATCTGGCACTTTTCCTCAGCTGTCTTCTGCTTCCCGAAATAAAACCCGCACCAACTGCCCACCGCAAGACAGGGATATGGGAATTACTCCTGGTGCCTGAGTTTGCGGGATTCCTGATTGCAGCAGGGCTGATACAGGCCAGCCATGCGGTTCTGTACTCGACGGGTACGTTACAATGGCAAAATCAGGGCATTAGCGACAGGATAATCGGCTTCCTGTGGGCGGAGGGCGTCATTGTGGAAATTATCCTGTTTGCCTTTGCCCGTTATATATTCAGGTCATTCAGTCCGGCCCAGCTTTTACTGCTTGGGGCAACGGCAGGGTTAATTCGCTGGAGTTTCATGGGGTTTTCGCCAGGGATTACTGTGCTGGCCTTTACGCAGGCTTTGCATGGTGTCACCTTTGCGGCGGCCCATCTTGGCGCCATGCACTTTATCAGTGAAAAAATCCCGGTCGAGGTCTCAGGCCGGGCACAAGGACTTTATTCCGCGGTCTCCTTAGGCGTTATCATGGGCGGCGGTCTTTTTATCTCCGGATATTTGTATGAAAATTTCGGAACGGGTGCCTATTTCTTTATGGCGGCCTCATGCCTTGCCTCGCTTCTGATCATCCCCTTCCTGTTGCGCAAGTCCGGCCAGTTTCTTTATTAAGGGATGACAGATAAAGCGGGATCGGTATAGATAGAACTCACAAGAGTCGGTCTGGTCAAGAAAAGGAATTTAAAAATGGGACCTTTAGCAGGATATAAGATTGTTGAAATGGGTGGTATCGGGCCGGGCCCGATGTGTGCAATGCTGCTTGCAGATCTCGGGGCGGATATTATTCGGATTGACCGACTTGTGGATGCAGGGCTTGGAAGTCAGCCGAGTTCGAGAAATAGCCTTATGATGCGCAGTCGCCGGTCTGTGGCGGTAGATACGAAAACGGACGATGGCCGGGAAGTCGTCTTGAAGCTTATCG
Organism: Sneathiella sp.; assembly: GCF_041689005.1. Lineage (GTDB taxonomy): Bacteria > Pseudomonadota > Alphaproteobacteria > Sneathiellales > Sneathiellaceae > Sneathiella. The sequence continues at coordinate 56,402 of NZ_JBDNHC010000074.1, read as the reverse complement.
AACAGGCCGATGGGCTTATCGAAGGGTTTCGCCCGGGCGTGATGGAGCGTATGGGGCTGGGCCCAGAGGAGGTGCACGCCCGTAACCCACGCATTGTCTATGGCCGAATGACTGGCTGGGGTCAGGAAGGACCGATGGCAAAGGCGGCGGGCCACGATATAAACTATATCGCGCTCACGGGTGTTTTGCATGCCATTGGCCGTAAAGGAGAGACTCCTGTGCCACCGCTTAACCTGGTTGGCGATTTTGGCGGGGGAGCGCTGTACCTTGCACTTGGCCTTGTCAGTGGCATACTGGAAGCGCAAAAATCCGGCAAGGGGCAGGTCGTTGATGCCGCCATGGTAGACGGGGCCGCATCCTTGATGACAATGTTTTACGGAATGATGGCTGCTGGGAGCTGGGCGGATGAACGCGGCGTTAATCTCCTCGATACCGGATCTCATTACTACAACGTATATGAAACCGCAGACGGCAAGCACGTGTCTATCGGTTCCATTGAAGCGAAATTCTACAAAGAGCTTCTTGAATGCACAGGCCTTGATAAGGAAGATTTGCCGCCGCGGGCCGATCCGGCGAACTGGCCGGTCCTGCATGCGAGACTGACCGATATTTTCAAATCCAAAACCCGGGATGAATGGGATGACATCATGGGAGGAACGGACGTCTGCTATGCGCCGGTTCTCTCCCTCGCGGAGGCCACAAAGCATCCCCATAATGTCCATCGCGGCACCTATGTAAAATATAATGATGTTGTGCAGCCGGGGCCCGCGCCGCGTTTCAGCCGGACAGTCGCAGAAATACAAGGGCCGCCGTGCCTGCCGGGCGAACATACCAATGAAGCCCTGCTCGATTGGGGGCTTTCGGAAAAGGCAATCGACGGCTGGCGGGCTAGTGGCGCTATAAAATAGCCACAGCAAGCCCTTCTTGATCTATTTGAAAACTTGACGTCAGGTCCGTTTTACAGGACTCTTCCGCAGTTATTTGGCAAGAGAGGGACGATGTTGCATAAGCATCCTGACACGGAAAATATCAAGAATCGGGAAGGGGCCTCAGTGGCACTTGATCAAACTCAGGAGAAACCGGCAGAAACCAGCCGTTTTGTTAGCTCTGCCCTGCTCGCCTTTTTGGCTTGTTTCTTCACCGTTGGCTGGTTTGTTGCCGTTGGACTTTTTGTCAATACCAGAATCGGCTGGCCGGATGTGCTGCAAATTCCGTTGCAGGATCTCGGCACGTTACTAATCGGCACATTTGCGCCACTTGCCTTCATCTGGTTTTTTCTTGGCTATTTCCATCAAGGCCGGCAAGCTCGCCTGAAGGGCCATGCCCTTGATCAGCTTATGATCGATCTCAATTATCCGAGCCCGGAAGCTGAAGCCCGGGTCGCCAGCCTCACCCAGACACTCCAGCGGCAGTCCCGGGCCGTCCAGAGCGATACGGAAAAGGCAGCAGGTCGCATTGAAGAGGCCAGCACCAAGCTTGAAAAGCAGGGAGAGGCAGCAAACACTGCAACAGGCGAATTGATATCAACGTCGGATCGCCTGAAAGAGGAGCTGGAAACACGCGCGCAGGGCCTTGCTGCCCTCATTGACAAGATAGAGGCGCAAGGCAAGCGACTTGATACGGCGATTAAATTGCAGACCTCTGAACTTGAGGCGGCGGCCACAGATTCCGAGACGCGGAGCCGATCTGTTCAATCAGCTTTATCTGCGCAGATTGGCGCGCTGGGCGATGCAATCAAGGTTGCCGATGAGAAGTCTCAGGATATCAGCCAAATATTGGAGGAAACCAGTAAGAAGATTTTTACCAACGCAACCGAGACATTGGCGAAGACGGAGACCGCCAGGGATGCTCTTGGAACTCACCTGAAGGGCCTTGGGGAGGCAGCAGATCAATTGCGCGTTAAACTCGATGAAGGGGCGAGCGTTCTCGAACAGCGAGGACAGGAAATCACGGATATTTCACGGAAATCCTCGACTGAAATTGCCAAGACGTCCGACATTCTGCTGCAAAGCACGACGGATTTGAGCATATCAAGTGACGAGGGGGTAACGCGATTGAATGCCCTTCGAAATACGCTTCTCTCCAGCGCGAGCGATGTTGAAAAGGCGCTTGCCCAACTGGAAAGCAAGGAAGGCGGGCTGTTGAGGGTCGCGATCGAAACCCGGGAGGGCGTCCTGGAATCGGCTGAACGTTTGAAATTGGATACTGAAAGTCTGGCGACAAGAAGCGGCGACATGACGGAGAAGATGTTGCAGGCGAGCAATAGCCTGAAGGATGAAACAGCCTCGCTTGAGACCGTCCTGAAGACCACGGAGCATAGCCTTAAAACTATTGAGCAGAGCCTGAGACAGGGCCGCGAATTGTTGGATGCGGCGGGCGAAAAGTCGCTCCGGAATGCCGACCAGCTTGGCGACAAGCTCGCAAATCATGCGGCAGTCCTTAATGGCGCGTCGGAAACCACTGGCGAGCGGACAACACAGATTCAGGAGCAATTGCGCAACCAGATTGCCGATCTTGAGCAAGCCTCTCACCAGATTCTGGAAATGTCCGAGGAAATCAGTGCCCGGCTGGCAAAGGACGTGGATATTCTCGCTCAGGCGGGTGACACAACCAACAGCCAGATTGTGCAAGTTGGCTCAACCCTGGAACGTCAGGCTGAAGGTCTCAGGCAAACCTCTGATTCTGTCACTAACCGGCTGCGTGAAGCAGGCGAAGAGCTCAGACGCGAAGGATCAGACATCGAGATTAACGCCGATCGCGCCTCGCGCTCAATTGTGTCGGCATCTGAGCAGTTGGGGAAACAGCAGAAAGAACTCGCCGACTCAGCGGATCGATCCCGGAGCAAGCTATCCTCCGCCATCGAAGAGGCTATTCGTTACCATCAGGACTTCATGGCAACAGCCGAGCGTGCTTCCTTGCAGGCCCGCCAGTCTGGTGAAGCGGCGCATTCACAGACGGCAGAGCTTGCCAAAACTGCTGAACGGGCATCTGCAGAACTTCGGGCGATGGGCGATCAGGCGACGGATCATGTTGAACAGCTCAATATGGCAGCCTCAAAAGCTGAAAACCAGGGAAGCCGGCTCGCCAACGTGACCCGCTCATCGCTTGCCAATATCAATGAAGCCAGTGGTTCAGCCCGCGTGCATATGGAAGAGCTTGCTGATATTTCGGTCCGCGCCAAAGAGCATGCGGAAGCCATGGAGGAAATTCTCCAGCAGGAGACGGCATCCCTGTCAGAAATTGCCCGCCAGCTTACCGAGCAGGTTGAGACAGTGGAACGGACATTATCCGAGAGATCGGCGCTTCTGGATCAGTCTGTCGAGCATGCGTCAGTCGCGGGCGAAAGTTTTCATCGGCGGACAGTGGAACTGGCCAAGGCCAGCGAACTGATGATCAAGGGGATCAAATATGCCGATGAAGCTCTGGAGCGGCATAAATTGGGGATTGATGACACACGTCGTCATATTCATGAGGACCTGGATAAGGTTTCCGAAAAAATATCACAGGCAACGCAGCAGGTGCAGGAGGCCGGATCCGGCGCCGCCGAGCTTTTCTACGGCCGGGCCAAGGACCTGCTTGAATTTACGACCAAGGCCAACACGAGCGCGCGCGAACTCGGCGATCAATTCGAAAACCAGCATAAGCGGCTCACCTTAAGCGTACAGCAGGTGGAAAATACGCTCAATAAATCAGCCGGAATATTGCACGAAGAAAGCAACAATTTCAGGATCGCCGCGGATCGGGCGGCGGAAGATGCGTTGATGTCGGGCCTGAAAATTGAGAAACAGACAGCAAACCTGACGGCTGCCGCGGAAAAAGCGCGACTACTCGCGGACCGCATTGCCGAAAATAAGAACAAGTTGCAAAATGAGCGCTTCATGAAATCGACTGCATTCATCATGGAGAATTTAAACTCTCTGACGATCGACCTCAGCCGTATAATGGACAGCAACCTGTCTGACGACCTTTGGCGGCGCTACCGTAAGGGGGAGAAAGGCATCTTTACCCGCAAATTGTTGAAGTCGAAGGATGCTGATAAAATACGGGTCCGATATCGCGAGAACGGTGATTTTAGGCGGTTTACGGATAAATATGTTTCAGAATTCAGGGAAATCATGACCGAAGCCGGTGCGTCTGAGCATTCTGAGTTACTGTCTGATGCCTTTATTACGGCGGATGTCGGAAAAGTCTATCTCCTGCTGCAAGAAGCGCTGGATGGTCTCGATTAATACGGAAAGTAATGGCGGCGCAAAAGATTAAGCGCCAGACGGAGGTTATACTTCCAGTCTGGCGACAACTTGGCCTTCGTCTACGGTATCTTCTTCGCTGACAAGAATTTCAACAACAGAGCCACTTTTGGGTGCCGTGACGGGGATTTCCATCTTCATGCTTTCCAGAATGAGGATCGGATCATCTTCTTGCAGCTGATCACCGACTTTTACCTCAATTTTCCATACCGTGCCGATAATTTCTGAAGTTACATCCACTAGCGCCATTTTTATCCCCGTGTTTCTTTGTTCTTGTCAGCCTATGTTTTCAGAAGCGCCGCCTCGGCGCTAGCGTTTTTTAAAGTGAAAAGACTATATCTTAGGAGGCCAACTTGGTACGTGAAGCTTTTTTGCGCTCATGTGGATCAAGATGCTGTTTGCGTAGACGGATGAAGTTTGGCGTAACTTCGACCAGTTCATCATCGTCGATATAGGCAATTGCCTGTTCCAAACTCAACTTGCGCGGGGTCGTCAAGCGGACCGCCTCGTCGGTACCCGAAGCACGGATATTGGTAAGCTGTTTAGCCTTGAGTGCGTTTACTTCCAGATCATTGGGGCGATTATGCTCGCCGAGGATCATACCTTCATAGACATCAACACCGCTACCAATGAAGAAAAAGCCACGTGCTTCCAGGTTCCAAATGGCAAAAGCCACGGATTTTCCAGTCGCGTTGGCAATTAAAACGCCATTGCGGCGGCCCGGTATGTCGCCCTTATGGGGAATATAGGAGTGAAACAGGCGGTTCATGATGCCGGTTCCGCGAGTGTCGGTAAGAAATTCACCGTGATAGCCAATCAGGCCGCGCGTCGGACAGAGGAAGGTAATCCGTGTCTTGCCGCCGCCGGAAGGGCGCATGTCGGTCATCGTACCCTTTCGGATCGCGACCTTTTCAACCACGACGCCAGAAAATTCATCATCGACATCGACGACCACTTCTTCCTGTGGTTCGAGAATATTGCCTTTATCGTCTTGACGGAACAGGACGCGCGGACGGCTGATTGAAAGCTCAAATCCTTCGCGGCGCATCGTTTCAATCAAAACTCCGAGCTGTAATTCACCCCGGCCCGAAACAATATAGGCATCCGCATCGCTGCTGTCTTCTACTCGGACGGAAACATTGCCTTCTATTTCCTTCATCAGGCGGGCGCGGATAACACGGCTCTGTACCTTGTCGCCATCGCGTCCGGCAAGCGGCGAGGAATTGATGGCGAAGGTCATTGAAATGGTCGGTGGATCAATGGGCTGGGCGTCTATGGGTTTGGTTTCCTCGGGCGTGCCCAATGTATCCGCCACCGTTGTCTTGAATAGCCCGGCCACGGAAATGATGTCGCCGGCCCGCGCTTCGGCGATTGTCTCGCGCTCCAGACCGCGAAACGCCATAATCTTGGTGGCCCGCGCATCCTCGACTTTATTTCCTTTGCGGCCAATCCCCTTGATTGGATCATTGGTCTTGAGAACGCCGCTTTCCACCCGGCCCGTCAAAAGACGACCGAGGTAGGGATTGCTCTCGATCGTGGTGACAAGCATTCTGAAGGGGGCGTTTTCGTCAACATCCGGCGCTGCGACATGTTTGACAATCAGGTCAAAGAGTGGATGAAGATTTTCTCTGGGTTCGGACAATTCCGTAACGGCCCAACCCTCTTTGGCAGAGGCATACAGGACAGGAAAATCGAGCTGGTCCTCGTTGGCGTCTAGGGCGACTAGCAAATCAAAGCATTCGTCTAGCACTTCGTTGGCACGGGCGTCCGGCCGGTCTGCCTTGTTGATGACAACAATAGGTTTCAGGCCAAGATTGAGAGCCTTTTGCATGACGAATTTTGTTTGCGGCATCGGGCCTTCCGCTGCGTCAACAAGGACGACAACGCCATCGACCATGCTCAGGATACGTTCGACTTCGCCGCCAAAATCAGCATGGCCCGGTGTGTCGACAATATTCAGCCGATAGCCGTCCCACTCGACCGAAGTGCATTTCGCAAGGATGGTAATCCCGCGCTCGCGTTCCAGGTCGTTGCTGTCCATGGCCCGTTCAGCCACTTTCTGGTTTTCCCGAAAAGTCCCACTCTGTTTGAGTAGGCCGTCCACAAGAGTTGTCTTCCCATGATCAACATGGGCGATGATCGCAACGTTCCGAATTTCCATGATTTTAATAAACTTCATTTTCTATAAAAAGCGCGCGCAGTATAACTCCGATCCTGCATTAAGCAAGCAATCCTTTCGCACCTGCACACAAGTTTCTCTCATATAGTTTAGGAAAAACAAATTAAAAGATCGTTGTGATGGAAATGTCGAAGGCAGGGTTTTTATAAAGACGATATTAACGACGCAGGTGCCCTCGGGAGATATTGCAAATTCGGGCAAAGAATGGCACCATGATGGCCTCGCCAATAAAAAGAAAAAGGGAGCTGGCATGCCTGTTTACAACCGGATTGCTGAAATTCATGAGGATATGCAAACGTGGCGGCGGGACATTCACCGGCATCCCGAGCTATGCTTTGAGGAGCAGCGTACCGCTGAGATCGTTGCAGAAAAATTACGCTCCTGGGGGATCGAGGTTCATGAAGGCATCGGAATTACCGGTGTCGTTGGGGTGTTAAAAGGGCAGGGAACAAGCTCGAAATCAATAGGTATCCGGGCGGATATGGATGCACTGCCCCTGCAGGAGCTCAATAATTTTGACCATAAATCGGTAATTGACGGCAAAATGCATGCCTGTGGGCATGACGGCCATACCGCGATGCTGCTAGGGGCGGCTAAATATCTCGCTGAGACACGAAATTTTGACGGGAGAGTGCATTTCATCTTCCAGCCGGCAGAGGAAGGCGGTGGAGGCGGAGATGCTATGGTCAAGGACGGCCTGTTTGACAGGTTCCCGTGTGACGGCGTTTATGGGCTACATAATCAGTCGAGCATGCCGCGTGGCAGCTTCAATGTTCGCACAGGACCGATCATGGCGTCTGCCGATACTGCCGTTATGACAATACATGGCAAGGGCGGTCATGCGGCGCATCCCCAGCTTACAATCGATCCCATTGCTGTCGGAGTTCAGCTTTATACGGCGTTGCAGACCATTGTTGCCCGGAATGTTGGCCCTGTCGACAATGCCGTTGTCTCGGTGACGATGTTTGACGCCGGAACGGGTGTTAATATTATTCCGCAACAAGCTAAGCTTACCGCCTCCATCCGGGCAATGACGGCACAAGTTCGCGACCTGATCGAAGAGCGGATGAAGGAAATTTGTCGAGGCATCGCAGCCACGCATAACGTGACGATTGATGTCGAGTATGAGCGCGGCTATCCGAGTACCGTCAATCATGAAAAGGAAACCCTGATTGCCGCCCGGGCCGCGACAGAAGTGGTTGGTGTGGATAATGTAAATATGGATACGCCGGTTAGAATGGGTAGCGAGGATTTTTCGTATATGCTGGAAGCCTGCCCCGGTTGTTATTTCTTTCTCGGAACCAATGACGAGACGCATTTTCACTCTGCCCATCATCCCGAGTTCGATTTCAATGACGAGGTTCTTTCTGTCGGTGCAAGCCTTTGGGCCAAACTCGTTGAACAGCAAATGCCGCGCGCTTAAGCGCGCTCCTTCAGATAAACTCAAAAATAAAGGAAAAAATATGTCTGACGTTCTTCTCGAAACCATTGAAGATGGCGTTGCGACGCTGACCATGAACCGCCCGGAATCCCGGAATGCATTTACACATGAAATGATGTCAGGACTTGCGGTATCGCTCACGCGCCTTGCCGCGGACAGGACGGTTCGCGTCGTTGTACTGACCGGTGCCGGTGATGCCTTCAGCGCGGGCGGCGACGTCAAGAATTTTGCGGCAAATACCGGCGCTGAGATTAACCGTGATGAGCGTATCCAAGAGTTACGGGGCAGGGTGGAAATCAGTCGGCTCCTGCACGAAATGCCGAAGCCGACGTTGGCCGTTATTCCGGGCCCCGCGGCAGGCGCCGGGTTCTCGCTTGCCATGGCCTGTGATATGCGCATCGCTGCGGATACCGCGAAGATTACGACGGCTTTTTCAAAGGTTGGTTTGTCGGGTGATTTCGGCGGCACCTATTTCCTGACTAAACTTGTCGGAGCTGCAAAGGCGCGGGAGCTTTATTTCATGGCCGATGTAGTGCTTGGAAAAGACGCAGTGGCCCTTGGAATGGTCAATAAATCCGTACCAAAAGAGGAATTGCCAGAGGCCGCGAGGGCAATGGCAGAAAAACTTGCCAGTCTGCCGACAGTCGCCATTGGCTACATGAAGAAAAACCTCAATATGGCCCTCGAAGGATCCCTGAGTGATGTTTTCGACTGGGAGTCCGCCCAGATGATTCGTGCCTTCGATACAGAGGATCACAAAGGGGCCGCGCAGGCCTTTGTTGAAAAGCGGACGCCGGTTTTCAAGGGGAAATGAGCAGCGTGAGTTAACTCTGGCGGCTTAACCCCATAAGGCTCTCGACGGCGGGTGCATGAGGCTTCCCTCAAACCTTATCCTGTTCTCTCTGTCTTCGGCGAGCAGGAGGGGGCCGTCCAGATCCATAAAACGGGCGAAACGACCCAAGAGCATTGCCGGGGCCATTGCAAGACTGGTCCCGAGCATGCAGCCCACCATAATTCCGAGACCAAAATCACGGGCGGCTTCAGCCAGCAACAGGGCCTCCGTCAATCCGCCGGTTTTGTCGAGCTTTATGTTGATAACATCATAGAGCCTTGCGACGTCGTCAAGCGTTGAACTGTCATGCGCGCTTTCATCTGCACAAATGGGAACCGGGCAGTCTATGTTCGAGAGGAGCCCATCTTCACTGGCAGGGAGTGGCTGCTCAATTAGCTCGACACCTAGATCGGCCATACGCGGCCCGTACTCCTCCAGCATCGCCGGGGTCCAGGCTTCATTGGCGTCAACGATGAGACGGGCTTTTGGCGCCGCGGCCCTGACGGCGGCAACCCTTTCAACGTCGTCGATGCCGGCAAGTTTCAATTTTAAAAGTGGCCGATTGATCTGTTCTTTGGCGGCATTCCCCATATTTTCCGGGGTATCCAGCGACAATGTATAGGCCGTTATTAATGGACCGGAGGGGGGCAGGCCTGCAATCTCAGCCGCAGTTTTCCCGGTCAATTTTGCCTCAAGGTCCCAGAGGGCGCAATCAACGGCATTTCGGGCGGCTCCGGGTGGCATAACGGTTAAAAGCCCATCACGCGTCAGACCATCAGCGATAAAATCCCGGACGGCCGATATCTGGCCGAGTACCGAGCGCGTGGTTTCACCGTATCGCGTATAGGGAACACATTCCCCCTGCCCGGAAAGATTCCCTTCGGAAATTGTTACAACAACAACATCGGCCGAGGTTTTTGCGCCGCGGCTGATTCTGAAGCTCCCTTTGATCGGCCAGCTTTCGGCTTTCGCCTGCATACGCCGCCCGTTCATGAGAGATTGTCAACGATGGCAGCTGTCCCATCCTTGAATGGATCCATGCAAGGAAGCCCAAGCTCATCTTCAAGTGCTGTTAGATAATCGCGTCGTTTGTCCATTGCGAGACCTGATGTATTAATTGCAACGCCGACAAAAATTGCGGCCGGGTTGGTGAGTTTCGCGGCGGTGAGGTTGAGTTCCATGCAGGTCAATAGATCAGGAAGCGGCTGGTGTGGCAGTCCGCGCATATGTGTCCGCGTCGGTTCGTGACACAACACAAGGGCATCCGCCTGCGCACCATGCAGAAGGCCCAGGCTAACACCCGCAAAAGAGGGGTGAAACAAGGAACCTTGACCCTCAATGATATCCCAATGATCAGCGTCATTGTCGGGGGCCAGTTCCTCAACTGCGCCGGAAATAAAATCAGCCACTACAGCATCGATGGAAATGCCGGAACCAGCAATAAAAATGCCTGTTTGTCCCGTTGCCCTGAAATCAGCATTCATTCCGCGATCCCGCATTTCCTTTTCAATAGCAAGAGCGGTATACATTTTACCTACTGAACAGTCGGTCCCGACGGCGAGCAGACGCTTCCCCGATCGCCGGGTACCTTTGCCGGTCGGTATGGTGTGAGTCGGGTGGCGAACATCAAACAACGCCCTTCCGTTCCGGATCGCGGCTTCCTGAATTTCCGGGATGTCACCCAGGCGGATATGTAACCCACTGGCGATATCCATGCCTGCATCCAGTGCCTCAATAATCTCGGATATCCAATGAGGCGGTAGAAAACCCCCGGAATTCACGATACCAACAATCATGGTTTTTGCGCCGGCAGCGACTGCATCGCCAATCGATATGTCACGAATACCCAGATCCGCCACGCAGCCTTTGAACCGCAGCTGGCCAATGCACCAATCAGGCCGCCAATCGACTATTCCCTGCGCTGTCTTGGCGCCAAGCTGATCCCCAACGTCCCCCAGAAACATAAGATAGGGGTTTTGCATTTCACTCATATGACCTCCTGGTTCATAAGACGATTTCAATCATTGTCAATTTCGCTTTTCAAGCGCAGCCTGCTCGGCCTGAAGGCTTGCAATTTCCGCGCGGACGGCCTCTATACATTCGCTCGTGGCCCATTCGCGATGCTCATCCTTCGCATAGGCCAGAGCATTCCGGTAATATAAAAAGGCATTCAGGCGACAGCGCGCATAGTTATTCTGAGTGCGGACGACCTTTCCAGGCGTTCCCATCACAATAGAATTATCAGGGATGATTGTTCCTTCTTTGAGGAAGCTATGCCCGGCAACGATACAGTTATTGCCGATTACACAATCATCCATAATTGTCGTGTTGATGCCGATCAGGCAGTTATCGCCAATTGTGCAACCATGAATTGTGCAGTGATGGGTGATCGAGCAGTGCGAACCGATATATGTTCCTGAATTTGAGCCCTCATGGAGCATGCAGAAATCCTGGATATTTGTGTATTCTCCGACAACAACTTCCTTTGATTCGGCGCGGATAACAGTGTAGGGCCACAGGGAGGCCCCCTTTTTTATATGGGCCTTGCCATATGCCAGAGCGCTCGGATGGATGAAGGCAGCTTCTTCAATTCTAATGTCCGGACCAAATTTTGACATTGATACCCCCTCGTCTTCATTATTGTAATGAAATATCTTCCGTCCTTCAGATAACTCAAGACGATGCGAACCGCGAAAGCGGAAGAAACGATTTTATCAGTCGAGATGAGGTCAGGTCAAACGAAGATATGGAAAGGGGTTACTTCAGTTCCTGTCGCCATGGCTGGGATTTAATCCACAGATTGAAGGCATCTAGATCTATCGGACGGCTCATGTAATATCCTTGGGCTACGTCACAGTTCAGATTATCCAGCAGTTGCCAAGTCTCAAGGTCTTCTACACCTTCGGCAACGACGGAAAGGCTGAGATTTTTAGCAAGCTCGACCAGGGTCCTGACGATCACTTCGTCATCGGCGACGGACTTCATGTTCAAGACAAAGCTTTTGTCGATCTTGATTTCATCGAAAGGTAATTTGCGCAAATAGGAGAGCGACGTATAGCCGGTACCAAAATCATCGATTGAGATACGAACGCCCATTTCGTGAAAGCAGTTTACGATTTCGGTCGCGCGGGAAACATCCGAAATTATCGCACTTTCAGTAATTTCCAGCTTCAGAAGTTTTGGTGGAAAATTAGCTTTTTTCAGGATCCGCTTCACGGTGCTTGGAAAACTGGGATTATGCAGGATCAAGGCGGATATATTAACTGCAACTGAGAGCGGCTCACCATTTTCCAGCCAAAGGCTCCCTTGAGCAACCGCTGCCTCCAGAACCCATCGCGTCAAGGCTTCGATCGAGCCTGAATTCTCGGCAAGCGGGATAAAGCTGTCGGGAAAAAGAAGACCGTGCTTGGGGTTTTGCCATCTGACGAGAGCTTCCACGCCGATTACTTCTTTTGAGCTCATTTGAACAATTGGCTGATAGTGAAGTCGCAATTCACCTGCTTTAATCGCGTCGGGCAGGTCCTGAGCCCAGCGGAGTTGCTGCCGCCGTTCATTGTCGTCTTTCTGGGTAAATACCGTGAGACGTGTCTTGTCGCGCTTCGCTGAATACAAAGCCGCAATCGACTTATGTAACAGGCTGTCAGCACTGTCGTCCGCATCAAGGCCGGCAATTCCCATAGTCGCGCTGACTTCCGTTTTTTGGCCCTCTACAATATACGGCTTGCGAATTTCGTGAGACAGTCTTACGGCAATAGAATGATGTGAGGTGTCGGCATAATCCTGATTATTGAGTAAAAGGGCAAATTCATCATCCCCCAGACGCCCAACAATGGAATTATCCGGAGCAAACCGGAACAGGCGTTTTGCCACAGTTTTCAAAATCTGATCCCCAAAGTCATGACCGCGGCTTTCATTCAGGGCCTTGAAGCTGTCGAGATCGAGCACAATCAACGAAACTGGTGTTTTGTTCTCACGTGCTTGCTCGATGGATTTTTTCATTTTATTGCGAAATTTATTTCGACCGGGAAGGGCGGTTAACGGTTCCTCGTCCACGAACGCAGATAACTCCGCTTCCAGATGTTCTGTTCGATAATGCAATTTACAAAGTCTGTCTGCATTGAAGAGAGCGGATTCGAGACGCGCAATGGAAAGATTTTGATAGGAAATACTTTCGCTTACTCCCGCTTGCAGATGATGCAGGGAGCCGCCGATGACGATGGTGGGGATAAACGGATTACCGCTTGAAATTTCCTTTAATTTAACGTCATTAAGCGCTTTGGCCTGGATGTCATCTATGATGACGCAGTTGTAGACGCCAGCCTTGATATCTTCGAAAATTATGTTATCAAAGTCATTCTCGTGCGATGTAACAGGGACGTGGTTGTCCTGACAAAAATTGAGAATTAAGTCGCCGGATTCCAAAATCAGCAAGCGTAACTTACTATAATTTAGGTTTAGACGATCCTTGCCGCTGCGAGCAATTTTATGTGTGCTGGCCCGTTCCTTCGCAATGGAGAATCTGGACGCCATATCTGTTATATTTAGTGACATAATTCTCGATCAATAAATTCGTGTAGCGAATTTCGTAGGATTAAAAAGATATCTTTAAAGCCGGTTATAACCAGAGAGCGTAAAGAAGGTCTTAATTTTTTACTAGATTTTCCAGCATCATAAGGATCCTCCTGGACCGCGGGTTATACATCAGTTCTGTAAAAATATTCCTTTATGGTCTCGGCGTCGTTATGATGATGTATAAAAAAGCGCCATCGGAATTTTGACCTCTTTTCACGACGGCAGGTAGCATTAAAGGAAACAGATGGTGAGCCAAACAATAACTTTAAACCCCGTTATTCTTACTATTGCCCCAAACGGTGCCCGTAAATCCAAGCATGATCATCCGATGCTGCCGATTACGCCGGCGGACCTTGCTCATGAAGCAAAGGTATGTCAGACGGAAGGGGCCGCCATGATCCATTTACATGTTCGCGATGAAGATCATAACCATACTCTGGATGTCGGACGTTACCGGGATGCAATTGACGCTATTCGGGGGGCTGTGGGGGAGGCGATCGTCATTCAGGCGACCACCGAAGCCGTTGGCATGTACAACGCCCAACAGCAAATGGATATGGTAATAGCGTTGCAGCCGGAGGCGGTTTCCCTGTCGATTAGGGAGTTAGTGCCTGAGGGCGGCGAGGAGCATGCAAGATCTTTCTTCGCTGAATTGATGGCTCTGAAAATCATGCCGCAGCTTATCATCTCCTCAGTTGAAGAACTACGGAGATATGAATTGCTGGTTCGCGATGACATAATTCCATTTGACAACCCGTTTCTTTTGTTCGTTCTGGGTCGATATACAACAGGTCAGCAATCCCATCCGCGGGATTTGTTGCCGTTCATTATAACGCTGAAACCGGAATGCCCCTGGGCGGTTTGCGCGTTCGGGCCACTTGAACTTGCGGCTACCAGTAGTGCATTGGCACTGGGCGGTCATGTGCGTGTTGGATTTGAAAACAATATGTTGTTGAAAGATGGCGAATCTGCCAGTCAGAATTCTGACCTAGTTCGACAGATACGCGGGGTTTCCGAGGCAATAGGCCGCCCGGTGGCGACTGCTCGCGATGTCAGGGCTATGTTTCTGGGCACGAAGACGGAGACCGCCATCTAAGCGGTCATCTCCATAGTGACTTTCAGACTGGCTTCAGTTTAATGGAGGGTGTTCAGGTAGGCAATAAGGTCCTGACGCTGGCTTTCCTTCTTCAAGCCGGGAAAGCTCATCTTGGTGCCTTTGACATAGGCCCGGGGCTTAGTCAGATAAATGTCCAGCTTTTCGTCATCCCAGACAATATTCATCCCTTCCATCGCCTTTGAATAATGGTATCCATCGACGGTAGCCGACTTGCGCCCGACTATGCCGAATAAATTCGGACCGGTTTTATTCGCTCCGCCCTTTTCAACTGTATGACAAACTTTGCATTTTTTGAAGACTTTCTCGCCTTTTTCTGCATCTCCGGCTGCCATCGCAGAGGTCGCCGCAAATGTCAGAGCTATCGATAGTCCAAGAGCGGTAAGTCCGAAATTTCTCATTATTTGTCTCCTGCGATCCTGATGGAAAAACCCGATATCCGATTTGGATATCATACCTCCTTTAGTGGCGACAGAGGCATAATGTCGCGGGCAGATTCTTCTTCGGAACACGATCCTTCACCTTCTCGTGAGCCGGTATTTTGTCAGGCCGAACTGTGCTTATAGTCTGGAAGTAATGGAAGGATACTTGGGCATATGAACGGCGCTATTAATCTTGACGATAAATTCTGCGGGACTTTAACGACTACGACTTCGGGTTTAAGAGAAATTCTCAGGGCATTTCCGCGCGAGAAGCTTGGCAGGATGAATGCGGCGGCGGATGAGATTCTGGAATGTTATCGCGTCCTCACGAAGGGCGGCTCCAATATAGTGGCTGAAATACTCCGTGGGCAGGGGACATTTTATGAATGGGATCATTACCCTGAAGGGGACGTGTATGATAGCGAGACCCATGCCCAGTATTATTATCACGCCCATCGAGAGACGGAACATGGTCATTTTCACACTTTCCTGCGTAAGAAGGGAATGCGTAGCGATGTTGCGCCGGTGCGCTATCACGGAAAGGCGGATTGGCCAACATCCGAAGACGAGATACTTTGTCATCTCATTGCCATTTCCATGGATAGTGCAGGCTTTCCCGTCACTCTTTTCACTACGAATCGGTGGGTAACAGGTGAAAACTGGTACGATAAAAGAGATGTGATCGGCATGCTGGATGATTTTGCGATTGATCACAGCACGCCATCCTGGCCCGCAAATCGCTGGCTCACCGCCATGTTGATCCTCTTCAGGCCACAGATCGAACAACTGATTGTTGGCCGGGATGCGCGGATTCTGGAGTGGCAGACGGCGCATCCCGACGAGGATGTGTTCGAAGAACGCGAACTGGAAATTACCAGTATTCTCGATATCAAGGTTGAAGATCAAATCCGGGCCGTAAAAGAAGTTGTTGAAGGACGGAAAGATTAAGGGAATTTTAATTCTATTTGGCAACACTGGACAGTGTAATTACCAGATGTATTGGAGCCAGTGTGTCAGATAGCGGTTCTCTAAGCCCAGCCGACGTCGAGCGGTTACTTACCGATCGGTCTCCGCTCGCGCGGGCGGAAACAATTGAAAAAATAGCAGGTGGTCTGGTCAAGCGCGTATTTACCGAAACAGAACGACGCGAGGCGGAGGAAATTTTCCGCCTGCTGGTCAATGACGCAGAAGTCATCGTACGCCAGACGCTGGCCGAGAACCTGAAATTTCTACCAGACCTGCCTCATGATATTGCAAAAAAGCTTGCCAGCGACATCGCCGATGTTGCAACACCGATCATTACCTATTCTGAAGTATTAAGTGAAGAAGATCTGTTTGAGATCATTAAATCTCAAACAGAGGTCCATCAATCAGCCGTCGCGAAGCGCCGGAAAGTTTCGGACGCGGTTGCGAGCAAACTTGTGGAAACAGGTTCGGACGAGGTGGTCGCCACTCTAATGGGAAACGACGGCGCGGAGATATCAGAAGAGACTTACGAAAAGGTTCTCGACCAGTTCGGCGACAGTGAAAAAATTAATGTGCCCATGGCTCACCGCAGCAAATTGCCGATCACGATTACCGAACGACTGGTCACGCTGGTTTCTGATGAATTGCGGGATCATCTCGTGCGTCACCATGAAATGTCACCCGGCATGGCAACGGACCTTATTCTTGAAAGCCGTGAAAAAACTATGATCGGCTTTATCAAGGATGGCGCGAGTCATGCGGAACTCGCCGAGCTTGTTGATCAGCTTCATAGCAACGGTCGTTTGACACCAACCATCATTTTGCGGGCCCTTTGCGTCGGGGATGTGGACTTCTTTGAAACGGCGATGGCCAAATTTTCGGACATTGCTGTCGCCAACGTTCATATTCTTGTTCATGATGCCGGTGGATCGGGACTAAAGCAACTTTGCGAGAAAACTCGAATACCGGGGGGACTTCAGAAAATTATGAAGGTTGGTCTTGAAGTTGCGGCTGAACTCGATTTTGATGGCGCCGCCGGGGATCGTGAACGATACAGAAATCAGGTGATCGAGCGTGTCCTTACTCATTTCCAGGACGAGTTCGATGGCGAAGATGTCGATTATCTAATTGCAAAACTCGGGCATAGTGAAGCGAGTGAAAACCGGGCTGCCTAATCTGCCCTAGAGCCGACGCGGGTTAAGTATAGCAAGCGCCTCGCAATATTTTCCGGCCTTACTATTTACGCCGAATTCCGATAACCGCGCCCGCCTGTTTGGGAACTGGCAGATTGTCTGTTCTTGCCTTGTATTGTTGAAGTGCGGCCTGAATGTTTTCAGGCATTGGCGTCGCTCTCGGACCCGTCTTGTCAATATGAAGGATCATTTGCTCCGAAGTGGCGGCCAGAAATCCCTTGTCTTGATGATACATTTCGAAAAACAGATGCATACGTTTCTGGTCCCAGTCGAGAACGCGTATATGCATCACCAGCGGATCGCCTTCATGTACTTCCTGAATATAGGTAACGTGGGTTTCGAGGACAAAACCCGTGCATCCAGCGCGATCACGGTAGTCAATCGTCAGGCCGATGTCGTCCAGAAACACGTCAAAGGACTGATCAAATACCAACACATAATACGCGACATTCATATGGCCGTTATAATCAATCCACTCCGGCAGGACCGGTTGATGGTGTAGGGCGTTCATTGCCGGGTTGCTCATCTATAACTTCCTGTTTTCATTGCGTCGCTTCGCCTCTTTATTCTTCTTTGAAATAGCGACCGAAAAGTATGATAATGTCTTTATTCACGGCTGACCAGTCCGGCCGTTGACGAAATAGAGGATTAGACGATGGCGACACGACATCCGGAAATGGATCAGGTCATAGAAAAACTAACAAAGCTGCTCGGAACGCGCTGTTCAACGGCTCAGGCAGTCCGGGACCAGCATGGCAAAGATGAAAGCTGGCATTTCCCGGAAGCGCCCGACGTGGTCTGTTTCGCGCGAAGCACAGAGGAAGTCTCAAGTATTGTCAAAATCTGCGCGGCCCATAAGGTTCCCGTAATTCCGTTTGGGGCGGGCACCTCGCTTGAAGGTCACATAACGGCTATTCATGGGGGCGTTTCTGTTGACCTCAATGAAATGAATGAAATTCTCCGTGTCAGTCCAGAGGATCTCGACTGTACCGTACAGCCCGGCGTAAGACGGAAGCAACTCAATGAGTTTTTGCGCGATACCGGGTTGTTCTTTCCAATAGATCCAGGAGCGGATGCGTCCATTGGTGGCATGGCGTCCACCCGCGCCTCGGGAACGAACGCCGTTAAATATGGCACAATGCGCGAAAATATCCTGAGCCTTAAAGTTGTTCTTCCAGACGGCCGGATTATTTCAACGGGCCGGCGGGCGAAGAAGAGTGCCGCAGGCTATGATTTGACCAAGCTCTATATCGGGTCTGAAGGAACACTCGGGATCATCACTGAAATCACGTTAAAACTTTATGGTATTCCAGAGGCGATATCCGCGGCGACAGTTTCCTTTCCGGATATTGAAGGCGCGATAAAGGCAGTTATCCTCACAATTCAATCCGGCATTCCTGTTGCCCGCATTGAACTGCTGGATGAAGTACAGGTTGATGCCGTCAATAAATATTCAGGACTTGATCTTACCGTTCAGCCCACGCTGTTTCTGGAGTTTCATGGCAGTAACGCTTATGTCAAGGAACAGGCGGAACAGGTCAGCGATATCTGTTCCGAATTCGGTGCCGAAGGGTTTAAATGGACAACCCAGGTGGAAGAGCGAAGCAAGCTTTGGCAGGCACGTCATGATGCCGCCTACGCCGCAATAGCCTTGCGCAATGGGGCGCAAATCTGGGCAACGGATGTTTGCGTTCCGATTTCCCGGCTTGCCGATTGTATTCTGGAAACCAAGAAGGACCTGAAAAACAGCTTTCTGATAGCCCCGCTAGTCGGTCATGTCGGCGATGGGAATTTCCATTTGTCTTTTGTGATAAAGAAGGAAAATCCCGAAGAACTTGCGGAAGCAGAGCGCCTCAACGGCCGATTGATCGAGCGGGCGCTTGCGATGGACGGGACCTGCACCGGCGAGCACGGAATAGGACTTGGCAAGATCAAATATATGGACCGGGAGCATGGGGAGGCTGTAAGTGTCATGGCCGCCATAAAGCAGGCGCTTGATCCTGATAACATTATGAACCCCGGAAAAATCATTCCGGCGCGCGCGGCCGAATAGCGGTGCCGCCTGAGGGTTTGCGAAAAACAGGAAAATGACTTTAAATTCTGCTTCATCCATTCTGTCGACGATCGCCTTCGATGCCGATGATACACTTTGGCAAAATGAATATTTTTTCCGGATAACGGAAGATAAATTTGCGTCCCTGCTCGGTGATTATGCGGGCGGTGATCATATCACCGAGAGGTTGCTGGCGGCCGAAAAACGGAACCTGGAGTTCTACGGCTATGGAATTAAGGGTTTTACGCTTTCCATGATTGAAACGGCAATTGACATCACCGACGATAAAGTCCCGGCCTCAGTGCTGCGTGAAATTCTTGAAACAGGCCGTGAGATGCTGCGCCATCCCGTTGAAACGCTTCCCCATGTTCACGAAACACTGAAGGAGCTTTCCAAGAGCTATAAATTGCTCCTAATCACGAAAGGGGATTTGTTCGATCAAGAGCGTAAACTCGCCCAATCAGGGCTCGGCGATTTGTTTGATGGCGTTGAGATTGTCAGCGAAAAATCAACGGAGACCTACGTCCGGATTTTTAACGCCCATGACTCAAGCCCGCATCACAGCATGATGGTCGGAAACTCGTTGAAGTCTGATGTCCTGCCGGCCCTTGAGGCGGGAAGTCGCGGTGTTTATGTTCCTCACGATCTTACCTGGTCGCATGAGCATGCAGAAACCCCAATAGATGAGCCTCGCTTTCACGAGATTGTGCATATGGGGGAACTCCGACGGCTGATTTCAGAATTACGATAACGACAGTTGCTATTGACAAACGGCAATGGTCCGGCGGTTGGGCAGGACCGTTGCTTTATCTCCGCAGGCATCATCCAGTTGTTCCTGCTCAAGGCCTTTAGTGTCCTTCAGGTTGGCGCCCGATAAATTGGCGCCCCAAAAGCTGGCATCTGACACGTTTGCATCGGTCAGATCGGCGTTAACGAGTTCGGTCCGGTAAAAATTCGCTTGCCTCAGATCCGCTTCATCCAGCCGCGCCCCTGTAAGGTTAGCCCGGGCGAAATTTGAATCCCGGAGTTCCGCCTTTGTCAATATGGTCTCGGACATGTTTGAGCGTTTAAAATTCCCGTCGGTTATTTTCGCATTGCTGAAATTCGCCCGGGCAAGATTGGCCCGCTTGAAGTTACCTTTACGAATATCCGCCTGCTGAAATTTTCCACCGGTAATATCGGCACTTTCAAAGTCCGCACCGCGTAGATCGGTTTGACGGAAATTCGCCCCCGTCATGGTCGCCTTTTCCATATCTGCTTCCTGCAGGATAGCACTTTCAAGATTTGCATCCGTCAAGATCGCCTTCTCCAGATCTGACCGGCGCATATCCGTGTTCTGAAGATTGGCATTGGTGAGGTTTATGAGCTTCATGATTGAATCTCTCATATTCGCGCCCTTCAAATAGGCGTCTTTAAGCACCATGGATTGCAATTTAGCTCCTCGCAGATCACAGCCTCCGCAACTGCCGGTCTCCCTCAGCGTTTTAAACTCGCTCGCATCAAAAGCCAGAACCCCCGTGCTTGTCAGGAAGGTAATCAGAACGGAAAGAACCAAAGTTCTCATTTACATTTACTCCAGCAAATTTGAATAGGGCGGTTATTCTACCTTAATCTAACAAATAAGTTTGTAAATTCAAATCCCTGTGCAATTTGACAACAGGTTCTGCGACTGCCACAATTCGAAGATAAGAAATAGAATAATCTGCATGAGCCATCCTTCCGGAGGCTCTGCTAACCAGGACTTGATCGACATGATAACGGCAATCCTCTGGGATTTTGGAGGGGTTTTGACAACGAGCCCATTCGAGGCTTTTTCACGATTTGAAAAGACACAGAACCTGCAACCGGGTTTTATCCGCAAAATTAATTCGACGAACCCAGATACAAATGCCTGGGCAAAGTTCGAGAGGAGCGAGGTTACGTTTGCCGAATTCGACAAGCTTTTCGAAGAGGAAGCCGTCGCCCTTGGCAATGCCGTTTCCGGAGCCGATGTCGTAAAATTGCTGGCAGGCAATCTTCGCCCGCGAATGGTCGAAGCCCTAAAAATTTGTCGGCAACAGTTTAACTGCACCTGTTTGACTAACAATGTGACCGCTGGCAAGGGACCGGGAATGATGCGGGATGAAAAGGCACTGATCGCTGTCAAGGATGTGATGGGCCTGTTCCGGCAGGTTATCGAATCAAGCAAGATAGGCCTCCGCAAACCGGATCCCAGAATCTATGAATATGCCTGTGAACAAATGGGGGTTGGTCCGGAACAGGTTGTTTATCTCGACGATCTCGGCATAAATTTAAAACCGGCGGCGAAAATGGGGATGAAGACGATCAAAGTGGTGAGTGAAGCGCAGGCGTTGGAAGACTTGGAAAGCGCGACCGGACTTCACTTTCCATAATGGGACGATGCACAGGTTATTTGGATGATGCGCGAAACACACCGTCCCATTCGTCAGGTGGCGGCGAGACCATGAATTCGTTGATCCGGTCCCGGTAAAGGCGCGCGAATTTTTCCAGCCGGGGATTTGTTGTGCCGACAATCTTGATCTGCGCAAGCGCGTCTTCCCATTTCCGCCGGCGATATAAATTCAGAAAAATTTCGATATTTGTGCTCGCCTCGATGTATTCCGGATTTTGAGTATGGGCCTCATCCCCGAGAAGGCCGTATATCTTCACGGCTTCCTCCTTGCCCTTCACCGCAATAAGGTCCAGCTCGATCATGGCGTAGCCCGGAATAGCGCCGGCGGTGCTTTCGCCAAGGATGATGCTGAAACCATACTCTTTCGTTTGTCCTTCAAGCCTCGATGCGAGATTTACCGGATCGCCGAGGACAGAATAATCAAACCGCTGTTCAGACCCCAGGTTACCGACAATGCACACACCGGTATTAAGGCCGATCCCGACGCGGAGTGGTTTAAATGCCCGATTTTCCGCTTCTGCCTCGCGCTTCAATTCAACATTCAGCGCGGCGAGCTTCCGTATCATTTTTAATGCGGCATCGACTGCATCCTTTGGATGCTGATCATTTTCCAGCGGGGCATTCCAGAAGGCCATGATCGAATCGCCCATGTATTTGTCGATAGTGCCGCTGTGATCGAGAATCTCGCTGGTCATGGGTGTCAGGAATCGATTGATCAGGTGAGTAAGGCCTTGTGGGTCATGTTTATATCCTTCCGATATGACCGTAAATTCCCTCACATCGCAGAACAGGAAGGTCATTTCCCGTTCCTCGCCGCCGAGGACGAGACTATCCGGGGAGGCGGACAGCCGCTTTACCAATTCCGGGGAAAGGTAATGGGCAAAAGCGGTCCGTATTCGGGTTCGCTCCTGCTCGGTACTAAGATAGTTGGCGTAGACTAGCGTGACATAGACGAGCGTCGACGCTGTCACCGTATAGCTTACATCGATCAGGACGGAGTGGTAGACAAAGAAGTAAATAGATGAGGAAATCGCGACTGTCGCAACAAGCACCAGCAACCCCAGGGTGGTTCGGGCGCCGACGAAGGGGACAAGAACGATCAGGGTGAGGCCGGTCAACAACGTGCCCAGCCATTCAAAGATCGCAATGAACTCAGGTCTGAATAAATAGGTTTGTGTCCAGATATTCTCGAGCATCTGTAGATGCATCTCGACGCCGGGCAGATTGGACGTCAACGGCGATGCCCTAAGGTCCTTCAGGCCCGTTGCCGACGTCCCCACAAGGACCAGTTTTCCCGCAAGTTCGCGATTATCGATAGTCCCGTTAATGACATCAACGGCAGAGACATAGAGCGCCGGATCATATTCGGAATATTTAATCCAGATACGGCCTTTTGTATCAGTCGGAACAAGTGTGCCGGCAACCTTAAATCCAATGATGCCATTTTCATTTGCCTGGATAACGACGTTGCGGCCTGTTGCAACCCGAAGCATATCGAGCGCCAAAGAGGGAATGATTTTATCACCAACCCGGTTGGCGAGGGGCACACGGCGCACGATACCGTCAAAATCCTGATCGAGACTGATCATCCCGCGGCCGGCAGCGGCCTGATCCAGTGTGTCAATATTCCCGATCAGGGAGGGAAAACTTTTCATATGCTCTCTGGGGTCCTGCCCGAGTACCGCGAAGGAAGGGATGCGCTCGAGTCCGTAATTATTGGCACCGTCACTGACGGGACTTACAGAAATACCGAGGACAACCCGGCTATTATGGATTTGCTCGGCAAACATGTCATCAAAAGACGGCAGGCCCGCCAACCGGGCTTTTGTCTCTGGGTCTAGCCCTTGAATATTTTCGGACATTTTGTCTGGAGAGAGGCGGTCAGATTCGGCGAATAGCATATCAAAGCCGATGACGGCGGCGCCGGCTTTGGTTGCATTTTCCACAAGTTTTGCAAGGTACGATCGCGGCCAGGGCCATTGGCCAAGTTTTAACAAGCTTTTTTCATCAATATCAATGACAACGACAGGACGGGGATATGTGACCTCGCGCGGCATTGACTGCTGGTAGAGATCAAAAACGCGATCGCGAAAATTCGACAGGAAAGGTGGATCGTAAATTTGCAGAAACAATGTTGCCGCCAATACGATCATCGCCGAAAATCGACCGCTTCTGGCAGTAAAAATCCACCGGAACGGCCGCAACATTGCTTTGATGGTGCGAGCTAATGCTCTATTTCCCATATAACTTCCATACGTCTTGCTGCCTTTGGCGCAAATCCACCAAGACCGTTAACTATAACAACCGAAAATTTTATGAATTTTGTTCATAATGTGTCATAGTTTAGCTATCACTATTATATTACCCCAAATAAGACGTTCAATATTAAGAATAACAGAGTTATGTACATAAAAAAGGACTATCGTATACAACTCTACTAAAGGAACATTCGGGCGGTTTTTCTGAAGTTCCAGAAATATTTTTACAGATCAATATATTCCGTGGATTGGTTTTATGCCATGAAAATTAATACAGGTGAGAGCGTGGATAGTAAAGCTGTGGCGGATTACCTGTCCAAGGGCGGCGAGACAATTCACCTCGGCGACGAAATACAGCCGCTTGTCGCGGAATATGGCCGGGATGGCACCGATTTAACCCTGACGGGCGATTCTGGCGAATATATTACTATCCATGATTATTTTGCATCTTTCCCCGGGGCTGATCTTATCAC
This sequence comes from Sneathiella sp., assembly GCF_041689005.1. GTDB lineage: Bacteria > Pseudomonadota > Alphaproteobacteria > Sneathiellales > Sneathiellaceae > Sneathiella. The sequence goes on along the minus strand of NZ_JBDNHC010000074.1, from coordinate 32,239 downwards.
TGCGGGCGGCGCTCGAATCCCATCAGACCTTGTCAGCAGGTTGGCCGGTCCCGGACCGCAAGCGCAAACACAAACCATACAATCTGATGCAAATGGTCCAATCGGGGAGGTTACCGAGCTTTCCGGCAATGTCCACGCCAAGCATCCGGATGGGACGTCAGATGATCTTGTTCAGGGAGCGTCTGTTTTTCAAGGTGATATACTGGAGACTGCAAGCGGGTCTTCCTTCACGGTTATTTTTGTCGATGATACACAGTTTTCCATGGGCGAGAATGGACGGGCCGTTCTTGACGAAATGATTTACAGCCCGTCTACGGGGTCCGGTTCCTTTGGTATTTCTCTCCTTCAGGGCGTTTTTTCCCTGGTAAGCGGTCAGATTGCCAAGGACAATCACGACAATGTTGATATCAGAACGCCAGTGGGGACAATTGGTATTCGCGGGACCAGCTGGGCGGGCAACATCAAAAGCATCGGTGAAGAATCCATTTTCACGTTGTTTACCGGCGCCATTATTGTAACAAACGAAGCGGGTTCGCAGGTTCTCGATACCGCAAATCAATCTGTGATCGTGACCAGCTATTCGTCTCTGCCGAGCGTTCCTTTTATTGTAACGGGCGAGCAGCTTTTTGACATATATGGTGAAGCGCTGCGTCTGATCAATCCGGATTGGTTTGATGACGAGAAAAACTTCGATCCCGATAAAATCGCGCCGGAAGCAGGTGGCAGACGGGCATCCAATGGGGGTGGGGCAGGGTTTCAGGCCTTTTCGGAAGGGGGTATCGATGGCGGTGCGGCTATTGGAAACCTGCTGAAACCGGCGGGGTTGCTGGATCCGACAAATCTTCATTTTGATCAGCAGGAAAGCCGGGAGGAAGTTACCGGTGCTGGCCCGCAGACGAGTTTAAACGTTAATGCCATTATTGATCCGGAGTCGGGCAATGTAAATGTTTTTCAGGTTGTCGTGAGCCTCAATGCCGTCCTCAATGTCCCTGTGACTATCACGTATCAAATACGGAGCGGTTCAGCGACGGAGACGGATACGGGCTTACCGGGAGATGTGGACTTCGTTGGAGGTGGGAATGGCACTCTTGTAATTCCAGCGGGGGAGACTTCCGCCGGCTTTACGATCAACGTGACCGATGATGCCGTGATTGAGAACCAGGAATTCTTTATCGTCGCCCTGACCGGTGCCGACAATGCGGATATCAATGTGGCCTTTAGCCAGGCGGTGATCATCATCAATGATGACGATATCGGTATTGTGTCCCTCGGGGAGGTGACAGCCGGAAATGTTTTTCTGAGCGGGGATGTGGGAGTTATCACCGAAGACGCGGGGACGCTGACCTATCAGTTGATCCTTGATAAGGCCGTGGCGCCCGGAGTAACCGTTAGCGTTGATTACGTTCTTACCGGCACTGCCACGGCGGAAAGCGATTATGCGGCTGATGCTGTAAGAACTGCCACTTTCAATGGCGGGGTAGCCGGACTTGCTCCCGGGGCAACGGTGACTGTCAGTATCCCGATAATCGATGACAATCTTTATGAAGGTGCGGAAAGTCTGACGCTAACGCTGGTCGGCGGGTCAAGCAATTCATCTATTGACGCCTCATCCGGATCTTTCACGGTGATGATTGAGGATAACGATATTCCTATCGTGCTCGACAATTCGCCTGTTGTTGATCTGGATGAAGGATCGCCCGGTAATATTGTGGATGACGGAAGCCTGGGCATTGCCGGTGGAAGCGGGACTATTGCGGCCATTACCTTCAATACCGAACAAGCGGATTTCGACGCTGCCGGACTTACCTCCAATGGCGCGCCAGTTGTGCTCAATGGCCTGGGCACGAATACCCTGACCGGGATGGCTGATGGACAGCCCGTCTTCACCATTCTTCTTAATGCAGACGGGACTTATGACCTGACACTCAATGGGCCGGTTGATCATATCGGTTCGACCGGGGAAAACGTGCCCGCGCTGGACTTTGATTTGGCCTTTGTGGTGAATGACGTTAACGGCTCCTCGGCCGCGGGAACATTCCAGATTGATATTAGCGATAACGCGCCGTCCGCCGGTTTGGCGACCAACGTCATTGTCGATGAGGATGATCTGCCGGGGGGCAGTGATACGACGCCGGATGGGACGACGGTAACGGGAACCGTCACGCCGGATTTTGGCCTCGACGGTCCCGGTGGTGTTACTCTTGATATCAGTTCATTGCCTGAGTTGACGTCGCGCGGCGACCCGGTTGATTATAGTATCGCAACACTTGACGACGGAATCACACAACGCGTAACGGCGATGGCGCTCCCGGAAGAGGGGGCCCCGCGAACAGTCTTTGTCCTTGATTTAGCGCCCGCCGGAACTGGAGACAGTTACGGCTATTCCCTGACGCTCATCGATGCCATCGATCACGGGGCGTCGGGGCAGGATGCGCAAATACTAAATTTTGGCTACACAGTGGAAGATTATGACGGTTCTGTCGCCCATGGCAGCTTCACGGCAACCATTGTTGATGATGTTCCTATCGCCAGTCCGGACTCGCTGACATTGCAGGTGCCGGAACTTCCGGCATATGATCTGGTTTTTGTCCTCGATACCTCCGGATCGATGGATGAACTGGTGCCGGGGAATAACGGCGCCACCCGCATTGATGTTCTGAAGCAAGCCGTGACGAATGTTCTTGATGAGTATCAAGAGGCATCAAGGGCTGTTAATATCACTCTCATTTCCTTCGCGAGTGCCGCAAGTGTGGTCTATGAGGGCACTTCTGTTGCCGAGGCTCAGGCCTTTATCAATAATCAAGGGAACTTGACGACAGGGGGCCTGACAAATTACGCCGCCGCCGTCGCAGATACGCCGAACGGGGCCCAGGGCATTCTGGAAACCCATCTTGCAGACGCGACACTCACGGATTACAGCAAGATCACCTATTTTATTTCGGATGGCTCCCCCAGCGGTGCATCATCCGCCGTCCCAACGGCGAATGGAAATGCGTGGCAGGATTTTGTCGATAGCAACCATATCGAAGTCATCGCTGTCGGGTTGGGCAGCGGAATTAACACGGCTCAGCTCGCCAAGGTCGAAAATTTTGGAGATGACCCCACCCTTATTCTTAACCCGAACGACCTTGAAGGTTTTTTGGTGACAAGCGTCCCGGTTGTCGAGACGGATAATGTTGTGAGTTACGGAACGGTTGACCAACTGGGCGCTGACGGTGGCACGCTGACGACCCTGATATATAACGGCGCCTCCCATGACATTCCGCAAAATGGCGCCTCGTTGACGCTTGATACGGTATTGGGGGGGAGCATTGTCATCGATTCAAGCGGGAATTATACCTACACTGCTCCGCCAACGGTGGATCCGGGTGTCCAGGAAAGTTTCGAATATGTCCTGACAGACGGTGACGGTGATACCAGCAGTGCCATATTATCTTTTACCTTTGTCGAAAATATTGCCGGATCCGTTATTGCCTTTTCTTCCTTTGCGGCATTTTCCTCGACTATTGACGGGACGGACGGGAATGAGCATTTATTGGGAACCGGTGCCGATGAGCTGATTTTGGGGTTTGGCGGCAATGATATTCTTCAAGGAAATGGCGGCAACGATGTTCTTCAGGGCGGTGACGGGGCGGATAGCTTTGTTTTCAACGGGGCGGATTCGGGGAATGTTATCATTGCAGATTTCAGTCCAGCGGAAGATACAGTAAATCTCGATCAGCTTTTCGACGATCTTGGTATTCTGGCGGACGCTCGCGCTGAGGGCGATGCCTGGCATCTGTCGGAATTAGATGGCAAGGCAGCGATTTCTTTCGTTGCCGCAAACGCACCGACAATCGTGTTTGATAACTATGCTAATCCAGATATTCAGGCGCTCAATGATATCGCCGCAAAAATTGTGGTGGACGAATCTTAAGTCCGCGGTTTCCGGGATTTGAGCTGGCTGATTTTACGTTCTTCCCATTCCCGCGTTCTGTTGTTGACAGCAAAAATACGAATGGCGTCGACCAATAGCAGACAAGCAAACGAAGCTGCAGGCCATAGAACCCACCAGTTACTCGATGAGCTAAGGGCGTTTATGATGAAAAGAAATAGAATGATGGTGCCAAAAGTTATGGCCCGTCGATAAAACCCTGCCTGCCGCCGGACATATCTGCGAATGCGGGCATCGTCGTCATGATCTTTCGCGACTTTGCCGGATGGATTGACGTTCGGGACGTGTGACTCTGCTTCCGCAGGAAAAACTTCCGGGGATTCTGTCAAAGCAAGTGAGTAAACTGGAATTGGTTGCGCGATATTCTTGACCGTCTTATTCCCAAGAAATTCAAAGTGCCGAGGAAGCTTATTCTTCACCTGATCGAAGACGATACCGGAAATACATATTCCTCCGGCCGGGGCGAGCGCCTCCATCCTAGCGGCAACATTCACGCCCTCACCAAAAATATCGTCGCCTTCAATAATGACATCTCCAAGATTAATCCCGATACGATAGAGCATTTTATAGGCGGTCGGCAGATCCGCATTATCGGCGTTAATCTTATTCTGGACTTCAACTGCACATTGAACGGCTTTTACGACACTGGCAAATTCACCGACCAGACCGTCTCCCGTCATGTTAACGATGCGGCCACCATACTGATCAATGAAACCGCGAAAGATATCCCGTGTGATTTTGAGGCGGGTAAGCGTGTCGTCTTCGTCATTATTCATGAGCCGGCTATATCCGCAGACATCTGCGCATAAAATTGCCGTCAGCTTCCTATCCACCTCGGAGTTCATAAATTTTTTCTCTCCTGCGACAGGCCTTTCTTTAGTGATCGGAGGTCGCCAAAAATCTGCCATCCAGCCCAGTCGTAAAGGCCACCCCGGCAGGCGTTAGGATGATATCAGTATCCCAATTTTCACGAACTAAACCTTTGCGGGCAAGAGCAGTCCAGACGGATTTATTGCTCAATCCATTGGCATCCTTCGTCGAAACGACAAAATCCCCCACATGCATATGGTTTCCATGGCCATGGGGTAACCGGGTAATCCGAATGTCCTCACTATCCGGAACAGCCGTCGAACTGTCCGGATCGCGCGCGAGAAGCTGCAACAGCATCAGCGTCTTGCTCTGTAAGGCGTTTAATTTTATGCGTTTCATTTCTTCGGTCATGATTTCTCGCAAGATATTAAATTCTGGTGATAAATTCAGAAATAGCCTTTCCGATTTCATCGGGGCTGTCTTCTTGAATAAAATGCAGGCCCTTGACGGTTACTTCCATCTGGTTTGGCCAACTGCGGCAGAATTCGCGCTGCGGCCCGATGAGAATGGAACCGGGATCGGCATTGATGAAAAGTTTGGGGAGATCTGACTGGCTGAGCCATGCCGAATATTCGTCGACGATTTGAACAACTTCTTCTGGCTCGCCCGCGATAGGAATTTCGCGTGGCCAGGTTAAGGTCGGTCGCCTGTCCTCTCCGGCTTTTCGGAACGGCCGCGCATATTCACGCTGTTCTTCTTCTGCCAGTTCCCGAAGGATGGAGGAGGGAAGAACACGCTCAACAAAAAAATTCTTCTCCAGTATGAGTTCTTCTCCTGCCGGGCTGCGGAACGCCTGAAATATGTTCCGTGCGGCATCGGGCCAGTCATCCCAACTCGCGATTGATTGGACAATCGCCTCCATATAGGCGATGCCCTTCATCGCATCCTGATTTTGATAGGCCCAGTCAAAGCCTAGCGCTGATCCCCAGTCGTGGACGACAAGCGTGACGTTCTTATCAACCATGAGATAGCCGAGAAGATCTGCCAGGAAAGCCCGATGTTCCTTAAACGTGTATTTGTCCGGCCCGCTATCCTGGAGTTTTTCTGAATCGCCCATGCCGATAAGATCGGGGGCGATTAATCGGCCTCGGTGTTCTAGATGTGGCATAACATTTCGCCAAAGGTAAGACGACGTCGGGTTTCCATGTAAAAATACAATTGGATCGCCTTCGCCTTCCTCAATATAGGACATTTTAAGTCCGCGAATTGTCGCCGATTTCTTTTTATATCTGGTTTCTGCTGTCATATTGCGCATGTTCTCCGGTTGCTGCGAACGGACATCCTTCTAGGGTGATAATAACGCGGCAAGAAGACGTTGCACAGCAAAAGAACTTAGCTTGGAACAAATCGAAGCGGGACGGAAACGATTGTCGCAATATCAGGAAGGACGGGTTTGATGTCTCTGGTAGGATGTTACTATCTTTTTCACGTCATCCACCGTAAGCCCATCCCGCTTCAGAACAGCCAGCATAATCGGGTCGGTGAGCAAGTCTTTCAACGCTGGCTCAGGATACTTTTGTAAACCGGACTCCATCTTTACCTCATCATGCTTGTTGTCGTGAATCGCATGGTCATTCATTAGAAGCAAGTTAGGACATTTTTATGACATCAGTTTGGTAATTATAGACGAAAATCGTAAATAAATGCCTAAATTCAGATGCTGTCATCGTCCTTGTCGGTCGGTAGCCGTTCCAATTTTTTTTGATCCAGCTGGAGGGTATTCTTCGACTTCTGATCCTTGTCCGATTTTTTCTCGGTCGATGTGCGTCCGAAAAGTATTCGATTCTCGCGCGCCTTCTTTTCAGTAATCTTGCGATCATGTTTCTTACGAAATTGATTTAGACTAACCACGTCACCCATAGCCAATATCATCCCGGTAATTGCAAGCCCTGACTCATTATATAGGAACGCCGTAAGCTATTCCTCATATATTTTTTGGTTCGCCCAATTTTGATTTTCTTTGGATAAGGTCCTCGAGGACATATAGACGAATGGCGCTGGAAACATTGCCCTCTCTGTTTTCATCGATGAGGGTAACTAGTTCGTTGATGCTGAGCGTCTCCCGATCCGCAATCTGCCGCAGCAATTCCCAGAATTTGCGCTCGAGAGAAATACTGGTCTGGTGACCGGCAATTTTCACAGAATGCTTGATTATGGTTGCCGGCACTCTTCTGGTCCTAGCCCACTTTTTCAGGCGTATTCCGCTTGCGGGCAAAAAAATCATTGCCTTTGTCATCCATGACGATAAAGGCTGGAAAATCCTCGACCTCGATGCGCCAGATTGCTTCCATACCGAATTCCTCGAAAGCCTGAACCTCAACTTTCTTGATATTATTCTGGGCGAGAACGGCGGCGGGACCACCGATAGATCCCAGATAAAAGCCGCCATGCTTGTGACAGGCGTCAACCACCGCCTTACTGCGATTACCTTTCGCCAGCATTACCATGCTTCCACCCTCGGCCATAAACTGATCGACATATCCATCCATCCGTCCGGCCGTTGTCGGACCAAAGGATCCGGAAGCGTATCCGGTTGGTGTTTTTGCGGGCCCTGCGTAATAAACGATGTGATCCTTGAAATACTGGGGCAGGCCTTCGCCCGATTCTAGTAACTCGCGAAGTTTGCGGTGGGCAAGGTCGCGGGCGACAATGATTGTGCCGCTGAGGCTCAATCGCGTTTTGATCGGGTATTCCGAAAGCGTTGCCAGAATTTCACTCATTGGCCGGTTCAAATCGATTTTTACCACGTCGCTGCTGAGAGCTATCTCGGGAATATCCGGCATGTATTTGGCGGGATTGGTTTCGAGTTGCTCCAGGAAAATGCCATCTTTGGTGATTTTTCCTTTTACCTGACGGTCTGCGGAACAGGAAACGCCAATACCGATCGGGACACTTGCCCCGTGGCGTGGCATGCGAACGACGCGGACGTCGTGGCAGAAATATTTGCCGCCAAACTGGGCGCCAATACCGATGCCCTGCGAGATTTTAAGAATTTCCTTTTCCATTTCCACATCGCGGTAGGCATGGCCATATTCGTTTCCGGATGTGGGGAGCTCGTCATAATATTTGGTTGACGCGAGTTTGACTGTTTTCATGGTGTCTTCGGCGGAGGTTCCGCCGATTACGATTGCCAAATGGTAGGGTGGGCAGGCGGCTGTGCCGAGTTCTATCATTTTCTCTTCAATAAATGGAACCAGCCTGTCGGGCGTCAGGACGCTCGGGACCGCCTGATGCAGGAAGGACTTATTCGCCGATCCGCCACCCTTGGTGAGAAACAGAAATTCATAGGCCGACCCGTTCGTCGCATAGATATCGATCTGTGCCGGAAGGTTCGTTCCGGTATTTTTTTCGTCAAACATGGAAAGCGGCGCGAGTTGGGAATAGCGCAAATTGGTTTCAGTGAAGGTCTTGTAAACACCGCGGGAAAGCTGCTCCTTGTCCGTGCCATCGGTCCAGACATACTGGCCTTTCTTTCCCATGATGATGGCGGTACCCGTATCCTGACATCCGGGCAGGATCATGCCAGCGGCAATATTGGCATTTTTCAGGAATTCAGTTGCAACAAACTTGTCGTTTTCCGAGGCTTCGTCATCTTCGAGAATTCGGGCCAGTTGCTGAAGATGGGCAGGGCGTAGAAGATGGGATATGTCATGAATAGCCTCTGCGGTGAGCAGGGAGAGGGCCTCCGGTTCAACCTTTAAAATCTCATGGCCATCAACCGTGATTGTCGAGACAAATTTATCGGTCAGTTTTCGGTAGGGTGTGGTGTCTTCGCCGAGAGGAAACATTTCCTGGTAATGGAATTCTGGCATTTGAACGCTTTCAACTTGGGGAACTAAACAAGGTGATGAAGGCCCATTTCGGTCCTTGGTTTTATTTTTTGCGGAAGGCGTCGAGGGTGATAACTTCGCCCTGCTTTTCGGGCGGTGTTTCGTCCTCATCGCTCTTAACGGTATTGTCAGCAAGTTCGTCGATGTCTTCCAATGGGGTGCTTTCCGGGGTTGAGATGTTTCCCGCATTGAATTGTAGACCAAACTGGACGGACGGGTCGGCAAATGCGGTTAAAGCCGCGAAAGGAACCGTCAATGTTTCGCGCTTATGATTAAAGCTTAAATCGACGCTGAAATAGGCTTGTTCGACAACGATATCCCAGAACTGGTGTTGCAGGACGATCGTCATTTCATCCTTATACCGGTCGGACAAGTGTTTGGGCAGTGAGACGCCGGGATATCGGGTTTTGAAGGTAATATAAAAATGCTGGTTATTAGGAAGGCCATGCTTTCCAACATATCGCAATGAATCGCGAACAACTTCCATGAGAGCCTTCTCAACCATCTCATTATAATTGATATCGTCAGTCATGTTCCGATTATTCTCCCGTATCCGCATGATACGATTGTTTATAACATTGCGAACCAGTTTTGCGTATATATTTCCAGATCATCCTGGAAGGTAGTGGAGGGGCTTCTGTTGCCAGGTGCCCCCCCGAACCCCGTGTAGTGCGATTAAGCAGCTACGGCAAATGCTTCGTTATTATCGTTAGCATTTATAGATTTGACCCCGTTATACGGTGGTATCATGCCGGGCAAAAATTACATCTTTACTGCGCGCGTCGAGCCTATTTCGCCCCCATCAAAAACACAGACCAATTGGACTATCTGTATTTATGGTGGAGGCGCCGGGTACCGCCCCCGGGTCCGCAACGTTTATGCCATGCAACGTTTATCGCCATAGTTGGTTTCCCAACATACTTAATATAAGGGCTCCTGCCTGATATTGAAAGAGGCCTTTTCGTCAATTTTTTGTTAATGGTTAATTCGCTGCAGAACGATAAAACTATGGTCGAACATGTCTTTTTCGGATTTCTTGTGCAGGATGCGGGAGACCTCGCGCCAATCAGCGGGATCAATTTCTGGTAAGAAGATGTCTCCCGCCACGTCTGCATGCACTCGGGTCAGGTACAGGCGGTCCAGCTTATCCTGGCATTGCCGGTAAATCTCCGCACCGCCGATTATGATCATTTCATCCGCGTTGACTTCCCTTGCCGCCTTGCGTCCCGCCTCGAGAGCGTCCGACACCGAATGGACAACAATCGCGCCATCCTTTTTAAAGTCGGGGCTGCGGGTGACGATTATATTCGGTCTCCCCGGCAGCAAAAAGGGCAGGGATTCAAATGTTTTGCGCCCCATAATAACCGGCTTCCCCATAGTCGTTGCCTTGAACCATTTGAGGTCGTTTGACAGTCGCCACGGCAGACCGTTGTCGAGGCCAATGACGTTATTTTCTGAAACGGCGAACATGGCGGAGAGGGTGATTTTTGTCACAAGCGGCCCTTAAACGGCGACTTTGGCCGGGATATGTGCGGCGGGTTGGTAGCCAACGAGTTCGAAGTCATCGAAGGTAAAGGCAAAGATATCCTGGACGGCGGGATTAACCCGAAGCGTCGGAAGCTTGTCGGGACGGCGGTTAAGCTGTAAATCCGCCTGTTCCAGATGATTGGCGTACAAATGGGTATCGCCGAAGCTGTGGATAAATTCACCGGGCTCGAGACCGCAGACCTGTGCCACCATCATCGTCAGCAGCGCGTATGAGGCAATATTGAACGGGACACCAAGAAAGACATCGGCACTGCGCTGGTAAAGCTGGCAGGACAGCTTGCCTTCGGCCACATAAAACTGGAACAGGCAATGACAAGGGGGCAACGCCATTTTGTCGACTTCCGCCGGGTTCCAGGCGCTGACGATCAGCCGCCGGGAATTGGGATTGGTGCGGATCTGCTCAACCAGGTTGCTGATCTGGTCTATTGTGCGTCCGTCGCCAGCAGGCCACGACCGCCATTGAGAGCCGTAAACCGGTCCGAGATCGCCCTTCTCATCCGCCCATTCATCCCAGATGCGTACGCCGTTATCCTGCAGGTATTTGACATTTGTATCGCCGGCGAGAAACCACAGAAGTTCATGAATAATGGATTTCAAATGCAGTTTCTTGGTCGTCAGCATGGGAAATCCCGCCGCTAGATCAAACCGCATCTGGTGACCAAAAATACTGTAGGTGCCAACCCCCGTCCGGTCCGCCTTGAGGACGCCGTCGTCACGAACGGTTCGAAGAAGGTCAAGATATTGCTGCATAGAGTGATGTCCCGATCAGGGCTAAAATACTTGAATAAAGATTATCCCACTTTCGTGCCATGATAAATCATAACAGCGTGCCTTGTCAGGGGAAAACAGGCTTCTTCTGGATTTAAAGCCTTAGGATAATTAACCGGTTAAATTATATTTATTCTATTTTCTCATCCAGAAACGCCCGGCCCTCGCGGTCTTCGATTTCCAGAACCCAGAGATCGGGGTCGAACTTGACCTGCCGTTCGATATAGGCATCGGCGTCGGTCTCCCCAACCCAGTCGGCCCCGGTGCCGCGAAGCCACTGGCGTGAACCGGTTTCAAAATTGGTTGTTGGGGTGAGGACCATGCAGCCGGGACCCAAACGATTAATCTTGATGAGCACGGACCCGGCCGTATCATCGCCGCGTCGGGTCACCATCACTGGCACATTCTGCTGGGCACATTTGCGGATATGGGCCTTGACCCAGATTTCGGCTTTCAGGCGGGGTTCCAGAATCTATCCTCTATTCAGCGGGGGTGTGTATTTGGGATATCAGGATTTCATCGCGCAGTCTCAACATTCTGTTGCGCATGTGTAGGTCGCCGCTCAATTCGAAACCCCGAGCTGATTTTTCAAGCAAAGGCAAGGCATCCTCGCCATATTTCTCAACATAATGGCGGGCCACTTCGCCGGTCAGTTCATGAATCTCACGAATATCTTTATGCACCGTCATCCGAGCCGTCGAACCTCCTGATGCCTAGGGCAACCGACAACATGATCATTGACCATACCAACCGCCTGCATGAAGGCATAGACAATGGTCGGTCCGACAAACTTGAATCCCCGTTTTTTCAGGTCTTTTGAAATTCTCTGGCTGAGCTCTGTTTCGGCCGGAACAGCGGCCATGGATGTGCGGTTGTTCTGCAAAGGCCTGCCATCAAGATATTGCCAGAGAAGATTTGAAAACCCCTCTTCCTTCTCCTCAATCTCAAGGAAAAGCTTCGCCCCGGCGATAGTCCCTAGAATTTTGGCGCGATTGCGGACGATGCCGCTGTTTTGCATCAGTTCCTCAACCTTGGCCTCGTCATAACGGGCAATAATGGCCGGATCAAATCCGTCGAAGGCGACTTTAAAATTCTCTCTTTTGCGTAAAATTGTGATCCAGGAGAGGCCGGCTTGAAATCCGTCGAGAATAAGCTTCTCATACAAGGCTTGGCTGTCATATTCGGGCACGCCCCATTCCTCGTCATGATAGGCTTTATAGAAAGGATCCTCTCCGTACCAAGTGCATCCATCACTCATATACTATCTTTCCTCCGGGCATAAATTGTGCCGCAGCAACGCATATTTCATCCAGGCCAGCAAAACATGTTCTTTATTTGTTCCGAAAAATACGCCATTCAATCTGGCAACGCAAGCCACTTTTTGACCCGTCTTGAGGATAGGAAACGCGCCCTGCAATCAGGAGGTGGGAACGGATGTCCGGGCAGTAGGGGCGGGGGATGTTAAATACTCAGGCTCCGATAATCTCACGCCTGCCGGCTTTAGTTCCTCTTCTTCGCTCTCCGCAAAAGACTCAAGGCGGACAAGAGCGAGCCCATGACCGTTTGAGAAAGAACGAACTTCGGCAACTTCCTTTTCGCCGCAGGTAATTTTGTCGCCAGCGCTCAGGTTGCCATCAAAATTGATTTGGTACAGGCGCTTCTTGATTTTGGCGCGATGTTTGGTCCGCGCGGTCAATTCCTGCCCGACATAACAGCCTTTCGCAAAGCTGACACCATTCAGTTCCTCGAAATTGGCCTCCAGCAGGAAATTCTTTTCCGGCAGAATATCAGTACCGCCCTCCGGAATGCCGAGGGCGAGACGATGGGCCTCATAGCTTTCGTCAGTAACCTCTTTGGCGGATAGGAAATCAGCTTTAGGATCGAAGCCCTCATCCGCGATGACCCGGACCCCGATGGCAGCTAACCGCGGATCGATCATAACGAGGCTCGATTTCTCAGCCCTGACGGCACCGGCCTCCTCAGGCAGGCCTGCGGCTTTCGCGGCGCCATCGCTAAAGAGGGCAAAGACGTGTTCGCCATTTTCAGCTATTGTCACATCGGCACGAAGTTTATACATGGTCAGCCTTCGGATCAGGTCGTCCTTCCTATCGCGCGCGCAATCGAGTAGGAAGTCAGCGCCGCGCTTCACAACAATGAAGTCATGCAGGAATTTGCCCTGTGCCGTCAGGAGCGCCGCGTAAATCGCCCGCGTATCGCTCACCTTATCCATATCGTTCGTGATGAGGTTCTGCAGGAACGGGCGAACATCGGCGCCGCTCAGGGTAAGTATTGTCCGGTTATCCAGAGGTGCGATTTTCATATCTGTCTATTCATATCGAAGTGAGGAAAATTCCTCAGTAACGCCATGATTTACAGGTAAGCAAAGATGACACTCTTGGCAAGAGCCGCCAAGAAGATTATGAAGAAAGAGATGAAATGAACTTCGGGGGAGACATGACGGATAGAGCCAGCCTACTTATTAAACACGGAACCATTGTGTCTCAACGCGGAATAGAGCAGGCGGACCTCGCCATTACGGATGGGAAAATTACCGCTATCGGGGCTCTTTCGGGGCTTGAAGCGGACGAAGTGATAGATGCAACCGGGCTACATGTACTTCCCGGCGTTATTGACAGCCAGGTGCATTTTCGCGAACCCGGACTTGAGCACAAGGAGGATTTGGCGACTGGTACGGCCGCAGCGGCACTCGGCGGGGTCACGGCAATATTCGAGATGCCGAACACCAAGCCGCTGACGCTGACCGCAGCGGATATGGCGGACAAAGTGCGCCGCGGGAGGGAAAAAGCCTGGACGGATTTTGCCTTTTTTATCGGTGCAGCTGCCGAAAATGTGGAGAATCTGCCATTTCTGGAACTTCAGGAAGGGGTTGCCGGGGTCAAGCTGTTCATGGGCTCGTCAACGGGCAGCCTCCTTGTCGACAGTGACACTGATATCCGCCGCGTCCTCGAGGCGGGGTTTCGGCGGGTAGCAATTCATGCCGAGGACGAACCGCGTCTGATTGAACGCAAGCATCTTGCCGTTGATACTCCTCACAATCATCCTGTCTGGCGCGACGATGAAACGGCGTTACGAGCAACGCGACGGGTCCTCAAAATTGCCCGGGAAACCGGTCGACGTATTCAGGTGCTGCATGTCACGACAGAGGAGGAAATGGCGTTGCTGGCGGAACATAAGGATATTGCGACGGTGGAAGCGACCCCGCAACATCTGACTCTCTTTGCGCCAGATTGCTATGACCGGCTCGGTACCTACGTGCAAATGAACCCGCCAATCCGGGGTAAGCGGCACCATGATGCGATATGGCGGGCCCTTAAACAGGGTGTCGTCGATGTGATCGGCTCCGATCATGCGCCTCATACGCGCGAAGAAAAGGCGCGGCCCTATCCGGAAAGTCCCTCAGGTATGCCGGGGGTTCAAACCCTCCTGCCGCTGATGCTCAACCACTGCAACAATGGCAAGCTCAGTCTCCTGCATCTTATGGAACTCACCTCCGCCGGCCCGGCGCGAAATTACGGTGTGGCAGGCAAGGGGCGGTTATCTCTCGGCTACGACGGCGATGTCACTCTGGTCGATCTCGGTCGACGCCAGGAAATCACTTCTGATTGGCTTGCCTCGAAATGTGGCTGGTCACCTTTTGAAGGCGAAACGGTCACGGGCTGGCCAGTTGGCACCATCATACGGGGTCGAATTGTCATGCGCGACGGCGAATTGCTCGGTAAAGCGGGCGGTGAACCGGTGCGCTTTCAGGAATGCTTGTAAATATCCTCCCCGATTAATGCAGTTGATACTGCGCGTCCGTGAAGAGCATTTCATTGGGATAGATCAGTTTGTTCGTGGCGAAACGGACAGAGTGCAGCCGCCCATCGAGTTTTCTTTCCCAGAAATCGAGAAATTTCTTTAATGTGGGAAAGGTGGGCGCCTTGTCATATTCCTGCCAGATATAGGTCTGCAATAATTCAGGATAATCCGGAAGGTGATACAGAATTTCTGCGGTCGTCAGGACATAGCCGTTTAACTTTTTTTCTATCTCTTTCATTTTAAAACTCCATATTTTACGCAACGGACGGAGAAGTTTCGTCTCCTTCAATAATATTAGAATAAAATAATTAACAATCAATTGCTTATCGGACTGCGGCGGATTTTTATCTTTCGTATGGGGCCTTGAACAGGCTATAACGAGTAAAATACATTGAAATAAGAGGAAAAAAGCATGGGTGAAACCTTCAGGGCGCTGGTTATCGAGGATCATGATGGCAAGCAGCAAGCCAATTTCAAGGACCTGACGGTCGCGGATCTGCCGGACGAGGATGTCCTTGTGGAAGTTGCCTACTCGACACTGAATTATAAGGACGGTCTTGCCGTTTTGGGGAAGGGAATTGCCCGCCGGCTGCCCATGGTCGGCGGCGTTGATCTTGCGGGTACCGTGCTTGAAAGCTCATCGGATGAGTTCAAGGCAGGCGACAAGGTTGTCGTCAACGGCTTTGGTCTGTCGGAACTTCACTGGGGTGGCTATAGCCAGAAGCAGAAAGTCAGCTCTGACTGGCTGATTAAGCTGCCAGACGCCTTCACCGCGCAGGAAGCCATGGCGATCGGGACGGCGGGCTATACCTCGATGCTATGTGTTCTCGCGCTGGAGAAAGCCGGGATCACGCCCGATAAGGGTGAAATCCTGGTGACGGGCGCCGCAGGAGGGGTTGGGTCGTTTGCCATCGCCTTGCTTGCGAAACTGGGGTACACGGTTGTTGCCTCCAGCGGCCGGGTGGAAACACATGACTATTTGACAAAGCTGGGTGCTAACTCTGTCATCAGCCGCGAAGAAACGATGGGCAAGGGACGGCCGTTCGACAAGGAACGCTGGGCTGGCGCCATCGATTGCGTCGGTAGTAAAACCCTTGCGGCGGTGATTGCTCAGATTAACTATGGCGGTGCCGTGGCGGCTTGCGGGCTCGCGGGTGGCAATGATCTGCCAACCTCCGTCTTACCGTTTATCCTCCGCGGGGTTTCCTTGCTCGGCGTTGACAGCGTCATGGCATCCCGGGAAGCGCGGGAGGAAGCCTGGTCTCGGCTTGCCGCCGATCTTGATAAATCGCTTTTTGACGATATGACGACTGTCGAGCCAATGAGCAATTTGCCCAAACTGGCGGAACAGATCCTAAAAGGTCAGATCAAGGGGCGGGTGGTTATCGACGTGAATGCCTGACGTTGAGAAAATAGCAGTCTAGCGTCGGCCCTTGGCAATAAAGAACGGATTGTCATGGCCGTCCTTGCCGTAGCGCAAAGGAGTGCCGTCGAGGGTTTCAACGCAGCCGCCGGCGGCTTCTAAAATAGCCTGGCCCGCACCGATATCCCACTCCATCGTCCGGCCAAACCGCGGATACAAATCAGCCTTGCCTTCGGCGAGCAGGCATAATTTCAGGGAGGAGCCCGCGGAAATCAGCTCGGCCACCTTGAATTTCTTGATGTAATCATCGGTTTCGGGTGTTCGGTGAGACCGGCTGGCGACAACTGTCAGTCCGTGGTCCGGGGCGATGCGCGTTTCAATGGGAAATGGCGTGCCGTCCCCGTCCTGCCGCCAGACCTTTCCGGGGCCTTGCGCGAAATAGGTTGTATTCTTTACCGGGACATGAATCACGCCGAGGGTTGGGGCTCCCTGCTCAATCAGGGCAATATTCACAGTGAATTCGCCGCGCTTATGGACAAACTCCTTGGTGCCGTCGAGTGGATCGACAAGCCAGAAAATACCCCCCGATAAATCGACGATATTTCCGGCTGCGTTACTCTCTTCTGCAAGAACCGGGATATCAGGTGCGATCTTCTTCAATCCGGCCAGAATTATTTTTTCCGCGGCAGTATCGGCCTCGGTCACGGGGGAGGAATCGGATTTGATTTTGACGTCAAAATCCTGTTCGTATATAGCGAGAATTTTATCTCCGGCCTCACGGGCGAGTTTCGTAATGGCAGAGGTGAGTGCCGGGCGATCAAGGTCCATAAATCTAATCCAGAAAAAGTACGCAGTTAATTTTGTACCATATCGATAAAAATCCCTGTGTCATCTGTTCGGTTCGTTATTTTTGGCATTAAGGTCAGATTCTGAATTTCCGGGGCTTTATCCAGCGCGGACTTTACATCGGCAATTTTCCTATCATTATAGGCTCATGAAAGAATTTACGATTGCACCCGATCCATCGGCCCGGAACTTGAGCGAAAGCATGCAAGGGGTCGACCATACCGGGGCCGCTATTACGCTGCCGGTCGTTGTTGAGAAGCCGCTGACCCTGTTCCTGAACGGCCAGGAAATCGTGACGATGATGACCATAGGCGACTATCCGGAGTATCTGGCCATCGGGTATCTGCTCAACCAGAATATGCTGCAGACGGACGATATCATTGCCGGGGTCGACTATGATGACGATCTTGGCGTCGTTGTCGTTCGGACGGATCATGAAACAAATTTCGAGGATAAGCTAAAGAAAAAAACCCAGACGTCGGGCTGCGCGCAAGGGACAGTCTTCGGCGATGTCATGGAAAAATTCGAGGAGATAGAGCTCGATCCCGCCGCCGTTTTGAAAACTTCGTGGATTTACGCCCTGTCGCGCAAGATTAACAGGCAGCCGTCCCTTTACCTCACAGCCGGCGCTATTCATGGCTGTGTCCTCTGCGAGGGCGATGTTCCTCTGGTCTATATGGAAGATGTCGGCCGTCATAACGCCATTGACAAGATAGCGGGCTATATGTGGCGGCATAAAATTTCGCCCAAGGCCAAGATTTTTTATACCACCGGCAGATTGACGTCCGAAATGGTGATCAAGACGGTGCAAATGCAGATTCCCATCGTTATTTCCCGCTCCGGCTTCACCGCCTGGGGCGTGGATCTCGCTCGTCAGTCCGGCCTGACCTTGATCGGCAGGGCGAAAGGGAAGCGTTTCGTCTGTCTTTCCGGCGCTGAACGCCTTATCTATGACATCGATCCGGACCAGGTGCCGGAGGAATCCACGAAACATCAGCGAAAGGCATCGCGATGACTCACGAGGCCGGCAGATTTCCCTGTGTCCTTCTCGCCGGGGGGCAATCGCGACGCATGGGGGGCGGGGCTAAATTCCTACAGACTCTCGGCGGGAAAACGCTGCTGTCCCGGATTATCCAGACCCTTAATCCGCAAATATCGGATCTCGTCCTCAACATGAATGTCGACAGGGACGAGGCGGCGGATTTGAACATTCCGATTATCAAGGACAGCATCCGCGGGTTCGCTGGCCCGCTAGCCGGAATATTGACAGGGCTTGAATATTTTAACGATCGATCGAACCTCGCGAGCCATATGTTGAGTGTCCCCACCGATGCGCCCTTCATCCCGGATAATCTGGTGGCCCGGCTGGCGGCGGGATTGAAGGGATCAAAAAAGACGATCGTCATGGCGCAGTCAGTCGGCCGCGTCCACCCAGTTGTGGGCCTATGGCCGATGTCACTGGCCGCCGATTTACGCGCTGCGCTGGTTGAAGAAGATTTACGCAAGATCCTAGTCTTTGCTGATCGCTATCCTCGGGTGGAGGTTGTCTGGGAGGATAACGAGGGCGATCCGTTTTTTAACATCAACCGTCCCGAAGATCTGGCGGAGGCGGAACAACGATTTAGCTCAAAAAACGTCTAACGTGATTTAGCCGGAATATTGATGAGGGCAACGCCAATTATCGCCGTTATCAACCCAAGCCCGATAATCAGTGAAAATTTCTCGCCGAGGAGTACAATCCCGAGCAGGACACCTATTCCCATCCGCAAATAACTCTGGCTTGCCGCGCCGAGTGATCCCAGCGTCGTTATCAGGCGAAAATAAAGCAGCAGCGCAAGGCCTGTCCCGAAAACGCCAAGCGTAACGACGGCAGCAAGGGAGGCCGGGGACGGCGATAATTCCCAGGGTCTGTCAATGAGGAGGCTCGCCGGGATCAGGACTATTGACGCGCAGATCATGACGCCTGCCGCCGTGACAGGGGAGGGTAAATGACTGAATTTTTTACCGTTTATGGCGGCATAACCTTAGAGCATTGCACTTAATAGGATGGCGAGTTGGGCGACCACCTGTTGACCAAGGCTCTGCAACGCATTTACGCCAATGATCAGGATAACGCCAGCAAGCCCGACAAAGGCGCCGGTCACTTTCCGGGCGGTGACGGTTTCATGCTTTGTCACCAACCAGGTCAGCAGGAAGACAAATATCGGCGACGTCGAGTTTAGGACCGTCGCCAACCCGCTTTCCACATATTGCTGACCCCAGGCAACAAGTATCCAGGCGCCGAAGCTGTTAAAGAACGACTGGATCAGGAAGTTTCGCCAGGTGGCGCGATCCGTCGGCAATTTATATCCCCGCTGCCAGACGACGAGGAGCAGGACAGTTGCAGCGATAGTCACTCTCATGGCAACGAGTGTCGCGGGCGGTAGCGTTTCAAGCCCGATGCGCGTGAACAAGTAGGACGACCCCCAGAGACTCGCAAGGAGAATCAGGAGAAGATATTCTTTCGGCCGATTTATTTCGGATTGGGTAATGCGATTTGTCCCCGCTTTTGCCACCATAATAGGCGCAGACAAAAATACCCGGTATTTTATTTTTTTGCTTCGCTTACGATCGAACCATGACAGACGCTATTTCTTTAGGAATGATCAAGATCAACCGAGTAGACAGGCACGATATTTAGCATTCGCAACTGTAAATGACGACTTTCCGTTTCATCCAGTCCGCATACCGAAAGGGATACGACTAAATCTCCGCCCGCCTGTCTAGACTCCAGCTTTTGCGGTACCAGGTTACGAAGCGCAAAATTCTCGAGAATGCGAGGAAGAACGGAAGGCTCGGCCGCCGCCCTCAGGGTGAAGTGGTGTAATCGCTCGCGATGGGCAAGCGCATTTTCCACGAGGGATGGAGTTTGGACTGATAGAGAAGACATTGGTCATTATCCGTATGATTGCAGAATTAATTATGAGTTCAGGTGAAGGGGTTGCCATGCAACCGGGTATTCCGGCTCTCGATTAAAGAGTCGGGCTCATAATTCGGGAAATTCTGATCATGCACAGAGTATCAACCATGCTTTGATGATGCCATCAATCGGCCAAAATAAAAAGTCCTAGTTTTCACCCAGCAATTTTTTGCGCTGACGACCGACGACGTCACTCAGAAACTGGCTGACGGCCTTGATGCGGGCGAGGTCGTGAATATCCTCCGGGGTATTAAGCCAATAGGTCCGTTCAATTTCAATTTCATCGGGCAGCAGGCAGACCAGTTCCGGATATTCGTCGGCAACAAAGCAATGCAGAATGCTGATGCCCGCCCCGGCAAGAGTCGCCTGAAACTGGAAAACGATGCTGGAGCTTTTAAGGCCGATGGAGGGATTTCCGATCACGTCATTCAAATAGAGGAGTTGGGGGTCTGGGACCAGCTCATCGATATAGGAGATGAAATTATGGGACCGGAGATCCTCCACCGACATGATGGGCGGATGAGTTTGAAGATAGGTGCGTGTTGCATAAAGCCGCAGACGGTAATCCGTGAGTTTTCGCGATATCAGCCGCCCCGATTGCGGACGGGCCAGCGTGATGGATAAATCGGCCTCGCGCTTCGAGAGGCTGACGAAGCGATCGTTGGCAACGAATTCAAGCTCGATTTTTGGATGCAGGCTCTGAAAGACGGCGAGTTCCTTCGCCAGAAACTGGCTGCCAAAGCCTTCTGGCACTCCGAGGCGGACGGTTCCCGTCAAGGTCTGGTTCTCCCCGCCGACATTATCCTGAATGACGGCCGAGGCACTTTCCATCACTTCGGCCTCGGGAAGCAGTCGTTCTCCGGCCTGAGTGAGGACAAACCCGCGGGAGGTTGCCTCGAACAACTTTGCATCCAGCTTCTCTTCCAGAGCGAGTACACGGCGGCTTACCGTCGTATGATCCACTTTAAGGGATTTCGCCACTTCCGTCAGGCGCCCTTTGCGGCTAAGCTCCAGAAAGAACCGGATATCGTTCCAGTCAAAAATAATAATCACCGTATGTGTAATTTTACACAGGGAATGTGCGTTCTTATCTAATTACTTTGCATTTTTACCTATGTAAAGTTCAGGCAATAAGAATTCTTTTTGGGAGTCAACCTTATGGTAGAGCAGTTAAAGCATTATATCGGCGGAAAATACGTTGCCGGGACGTCCGGGCGCTTCAGCCCTATCTACAATCCGAGCACCGGGGAACATAAGGCTGATTTGCCGCTGGCGACGGAAGCGGAAGTCGGGGATGCCATTGCCGATAGTCAGGCCGCTTTCCCCGGATGGGCGGCGACCTCCCCGATTTCCCGTGCGCGGGTGATGTTCAAGTACAAACAGCTGGTTGAAGACAATATTGATGAATTGGCGGCGCTGCTGTCGAGCGAGCATGGCAAAGTCCATTCCGATGCCAAGGGATCAATCATCCGGGGTATCGAGGTCGTGGAATTTGCCTGCGGCATCCCGCATCTTCTCAAAGGCGAATTCTCGGACAACGTCTCTTCCGGTATTGACATGTATTCCATGCGCAAGCCTCTTGGTGTTGTCTCCGGCATTACGCCGTTCAACTTCCCGGCGATGGTGCCGATGTGGATGTTCGCCGTGGCCATTGCCTGCGGCAATACATTTGTTTTGAAACCGTCCGAAAAAGACCCGTCGCTGCCGATGCGGCTTGCCGAACTGATGCATGAAGCCGGCGCCCCCAAGGGAGTGCTAAACGTGATCAATGGCGACAAGCTTGCGGTTGATACAATTCTCGACGACCCGCGTGTGAAAGCGGTTAGTTTCGTCGGCTCCACCCCGATTGCCAAATATGTCTATGCGCGTGCGGCTGCCGCCGGTAAACGGGTGCAGGCCATGGGCGGCGCGAAGAACCATATGGTTGTGATGCCGGATGCGGATATGGACAAGGCGGTGGATGCATTGATCGGCGCAGGTTACGGCTCGGCCGGGGAACGCTGCATGGCCATCTCTGTCGCGGTTGCCGTTGGCGATGCCGGGGATGAACTTATTGAAAAACTGGCACCGAAAGTCCGGAACCTGAAAATCGGACCCAGTGCCGCCGATGGTGACATGGGCCCACTGGTGACCGCCGAGCATCTGGCTAAGGTAAAAGGCTATGTCGACCTCGGCATGAAGGAAGGGGCGGACCTTGTCGTTGACGGACGTGAATTGTCGCTTCAGGGGTATGAGAACGGCTATTATATGGGCGGCTGCCTGTTTGATAATGTCACAACAGATATGCGTATCTATAAAGAGGAAATCTTCGGCCCTGTCTTGTCAGTTGTTCGCGCGCCGACCTTTAACGACGCCATTAAGATGGTCGATGAACATGAGTTTGGGAACGGAACCTCGATCTTTACCCGCAATGGTGATGCCGCACGTGCCTTCTCAAATAATGTGGAAATTGGCATGGTCGGGGTGAACGTTCCGATCCCCGTGCCGCTTGCCTTCCATAGCTTTGGTGGCTGGAAGAATTCCGCGTTCGGTGATCATAACCAACATGGGCCGGAAGGTGTGCGCTTTTACACGAAAGTGAAGACGGTAACTTCCAGATGGCCTGACAGCATCAAGGCTGGCGCTGAATTTGTCATGCCGACGCATAAATGATTTTGTTATGTAACACCCTGGCCCTTGTGGCCGGGGCGTAAAATTATAGGGAGGGTGTTATGGCCAGAATTGGTTTTGTAGGCGTCGGGAACATGGGCGGGCCGATGGCGCGCAATTTGCTGAAAGCCGGTCATTCGGTAAAGGTTTTTGACCTGTCGGCGGTCGCAGTTGCCCAGTGTGTCGCCGCCGGGGGTGAGGCCGCGGCCACAGCGGCAGAAGCGGCCTCGAATGTCGGCATTGTTGTCAGCATGCTGCCAAAGGGAGATCACGTCCGCGCGGTTTATCTGGGGGATAACGGTATTTTGGCGGCGGCCGGTCAGGGCACTCTGTTTATCGACTGCTCAACCATCGACGTCGCAACGGCCCGGGATGTTGAAAAATCAGCCGCCGCGGCCGGAATGACAATGGTTGACGCGCCGGTGAGCGGCGGTGTTGGTGGGGCGGAAGCCGGGACGCTTACCTTTATGGTTGGCGGGAACATGGGCGGATTTGAAGCGGCCAAACCGGTTCTTGAGGCGATGGGCAAGAACATCGTTCATACAGGTGGTCCGGGCAACGGCCAGGCCGCTAAAATCTGCAATAATATGATTCTCGGTATTTCCATGATAGGCGTTTGCGAGGCTTTCGTTCTTGCTGAAAAGCTGGGCCTTGAGCATCAGACTATGTTCGATATCGTCTCCACGGCATCTGGACAATGCTGGTCGCTTACAACTTATTGCCCGGTTCCCGGGCCCGTGCCAACAAGCCCGGCAAATAATGGGTATAAACCCGGATTTTCGGCGCAAAATATGCTGAAGGATTTGCATCTTAGTCAGGATGCAGCGGACGGGTTCGGCGCCTCGACTGAACTCGGCAAGGCGGCGATGGACCTATATGAGTCCTATGTGTCCGGAGAAGGTAAGGAAGCCGATTTCTCGGGCATTGTGAATATGATCCGGAAGTCGTGACGGCACCATTTGATCTAAAACACGCGACGATAGCGGAGCAGGGGATCGAATACCGGGCGATTGCCGGGAGTGATCCATCTAAACCCGCCCTCGTTTTCCTGCATGAAGGTCTTGGCAGCACCGCGCTTTGGCGTGATTTCCCGGACCAGCTTTGTGCAGCGACAGGTTGTGCCGGCCTGATATACAGCCGGTTTGGTTACGGGGGATCTGATCCTTGCGTTCTCCCACGGCCGCTTGATTATATGCAAGAAGAGGCAACGAATATTCTGCCCGCCCTTCTCGCGCATTTTGATATCCGGAATTTTATCCTTGTCGGACATTCGGACGGGGCCTCAATTGCGCTAGTCTATGCCGGACTGGCGGAAGAGATTTCCCCGAAAGCTGTTGTGGTTATGGCACCGCATGTTTTCTGCGAGGATATTTCCGTCGCTGGGATCGAGGATGCCCAGAAGGCCTACGAGCAAGGCGACCTCGAGGAAAAACTTAAAAAATTCCATGGAATAAATACCGAATGCGCGTTTCGCGGCTGGAATGATGCCTGGCTCGACCCCGCGTTCAGAAGCTGGAATATTGAAACTTATCTGCCAGCCATAACCGCGCCTGTCCTTGCCATTCAGGGGCGGGAGGACAGCTATGGTACCCTTCGCCAGATCGAAAAGATCGAGCGGGCGATCGGTGGCCAATTTCACAAGAAAATTCTCGATAAGTGCGGTCATAATCCATGGCAAGAAAAGCGGGATGACGTGCTTGCATATATCGTTGCATTTATTCGGGAGCCAATGTTTTGAATTCCCTGAAATACTATAGGATATAATCAGTAAATGCTTGCGCTTAATAAGCGTTTGGTTGACTAATTGCCGATGGCAATCCAGATTTCCGATAATATGCGGGGAGCGGCCTTTATGTCGATTAGCATGGCCGCCTTTGTGTTTAATGATACCACGATGAAACTCGTGTCGGAGCATCTGAACATGTTTCAGGCAATCTTCCTTCGGGGTGTGTTTACGACCGGCCTGCTCCTCGCGGTCGTCATTTACAAAAAAGCGATTGTTTATAATATCCCAAAAACTGATCGCTGGACATTGGGGTGTCGTCTTATTGGTGAAGTTGGCGGAACGGTGTGTTATCTCACGGCGCTTTTTCATATGCCAATTGCCAATGCGACGGCAATTTTGCAGGCCTTGCCGCTCGCTGTGACATTGGCAGGCGCGATTTTCTTGCGAGAGGCTGTCGGCTGGCGCCGGTATCTCGCAATTAGTGTCGGGTTTGCCGGCGTCCTCATGATCGTCAGGCCCGGATCGGACGGTTTCAATGAATTTTCGGTCTGGGCGATTATCGCAGTGGCTTTTGTTGTTCTTCGCGATTTATCGACGAGACGCCTGTCCTATGCTATCCCCTCGCTATTCGTGGCACTGCTGACGTCGATCGCGATCACGATCGTCGGCGGGATATTATCCTTCACGACAGACTGGAAGCCGGTTTCCAATGACGCATTCATGCTTCTTTGCATTGCTGCCGGGTTTGTTATTTTTGGATATCTTTTCAGTGTCATGGCCATGCGCGTGGGTGAGATCAGTTTCTCGTCCCCGTTCAGATATACCATTCTGATCTGGGCGATCATTCTTGGGATAGTCGTTTTTGGCGACATCCCGGATCACTGGACCATTCTGGGCAGTTTTATCATTGTCATTAGCGGGGTTTATACCTTCTATCGTGAGCGGTATGTCGGCCAATTGGCGCGCAAGGCCTAAACCGTTACCTTCCCGCCCAATACATCCGCAATCCAGCGGCCGTAATAGTCCTGATCATTGGGCTCGTTTATACTCGCCAACGCCTCATCGGCTACTTTTTCCGTCAGTTGAACCGAGCGCCGTTCTTTAATCAGGTCCGATATAAAGGGGACCGTATGCTCAGGGTGTGGTTGCAGGGAGAAACAGGTTGGCGAGTACCTTAATCCGCCATATTTACAAAAATCCGATGTGAGGAAAACCTCTGCGCCCGTCGGTGGGGAAATAACCTGGTCTTGGTGAAACGAAAGCAGATTAACGTCCTTACCGATGTTAGTATCGGTATAATGGCGCAACCCAACACCCCAGCCACCGACATATTTGCCAACCTTGCCACCCATCGCTTCGGCAATAGCCTGATGGCCGAAGCAAATGCCGACAGTTGGTTGCTCACTCGCGATCAGCTTGCGGATAAAATTCTTTAGCGGTTCAATCCAGTCAAAATCTTCATAGATCCCGTGTTTGGATCCGGTAATGACCCAGCTGTCACATTCCAGGACGTGTTTGGGAAATTGGCCGTCGATGACGGCATATGTCCTGTACTCAAAAGGGGCCGGGGAGAACAGATCCATGAACATCTGCGGGTATTCCCCGTATTCCTCACCAAGCTTGCCACCAAGTCGGCCAGTTTGTAATATACCAACCTTGATCGGTCTCGCTAATTCTTCAGACATATTTCGCAGGAATCTCCGGGCAGCGCCGATTATTTACACTATACTGTCTCAAGATTTAGCAGCTTCTTCTCAACATGAACAGCGCAGAATTTAACCTCGGCGATCTTGCCGAACGGATCGAGAGCGTCATTGGTGAGCAGGTTGACGGCGGCTTCGGCATAGCAGAAGGGAATGAAGATCATGCCGTTCTGTACACCGCCATCGGCACGTACCCGAATATCGATCTCCCCGCGGCGGGAGCGCACGGTGACCACATCACCTGGATGAACGGATAACCGCTCCATCATGCCGGGAGCCATATGGACGATGGGCTCGGGCTCAATCGCATCCAAAACTTCCGACCGGCGCGTCATTGAGCCGGTGTGCCAATGCTCAAGCAACCGACCAGTTGTGAGGACGACGGGGAAGTCGGCGTCCGGTATTTCATCAGGAGAGATGAGGCTTGCCGGCACGAACTTACCAAGGCCGTTTGCGGTTGGAAATTTCTCAGTAAAGATCAGCGGCTGACCAGGGTCTTCCGGGCTCTCGCAAGGGTAGATGACCGCGTCCGCGGCTTCCAGTCGGTCCCAGCTGATACCCTTGATGCTATCCATCACCTGCGTCATTTCCGTAAAAACTTCCCGGGGATGACTGTAATTCCATTCCAGGCCGAGCCGTCTCGCTATTTCCTGGATAATCCAGAGATCTTGCCGGGCCTCTCCCGGCATGGGGACGGCCGCGCGGCCCATCTGCACCTGACGATTGGTGTTCGTCACAGTGCCATCTTTCTCCGGCCAGGCCGAGGCTGGCAAGACGACGTCCGCATAGGCCACCGTTTCCGTCAGGAATAGGTCCTGCACCACCAGATGATCGAGCATCGAGAGGGCTTCACGCGCATGATTGACGTTGGGGTCCGACATCGCCGGATTCTCGCCCATGATATACATGGCGTTGATATCGCCTTTATGCACGGCTTCGGTGATCTCAACCACCGTCAATCCTTTATGTGGATCGATTTCGGCATTCCAGAATTTCTCGAATTTTTCACGGATTACCGGATCTTCAACGGATTGGTAATCGGGCAGGAACATCGGAATCAGTGCAACATCGGACGCGCCCTGCACGTTGTTCTGTCCGCGCAAGGGGTGTAATCCGGTGCCCGGGCGTCCCACCTGTCCGGTCATCAGCGCGAGGCTGATCAGGCACCGCGAATTATCGGTCCCATGGACATGCTGGCTGATGCCCATCCCCCAGAATATGATGGCGGCCTTTGCCTTGGCAAAGGCATGGGCGACCTCACGGATAAGGGTGGGGTCAATTCCTGTTACTGGCGCCATGGCTTCGGGAGAAAAGTCCTTGAGGTGGGCCTGCAGCGCCTCGTAATTCTCTGTGTGGTCCCGGATATAATCCTTGTCGGTCAAGTCGTCCTCGACAATCACCTGCATGATTGAGTTCAGCAAGGCGACATCGGTTCCCGGCTTTTCCTGCAACATATAAGTGGCATGGCGGGAAAGGGCCTGTCCGCGTGGGTCAATAATGATCAGTTTTGCGCCCTTCTTGACCGCATTCTTGAAGAAGGTTGCTGCGACCGGATGGTTGACCGTTGGATTGGAGCCGATGACCATGATGACGTCGGCGTTCGCGGCCTCATTAAACGGGGCCGAGACGGCGCCGGAGCCAACGGTTTCAAGGAGGGCAGCAACCGAGGAGGCATGACAGAGCCTTGTGCAATGATCGACATTGTTAGTGCCAAAACCGGTCCGGACAAGCTTCTGGAACAGATAGGCTTCCTCGTTCGATCCCTTGGCGGAGCCAAACCCGGCAAGCGCATTTCCGCCCTTGGCATCGCGCACCCGGGCCAGCCCCGTGGCGGCAACCTCAAGCGCCTCGTCCCAGCTGGCTTTGCGGAAGTGAGTATAAGGATTGGCGGGATCGAGTGTTGCCACATCCGCTTTCGCCACGCCCTCTTTGCGGATAAGCGGGACGGTCAGGCGCTCCGGGTTATGAATATAATCAAATCCGAACCGGCCCTTGACACAAAGACGTTCCTCATTCGCCGGGCCATTGCGGCCTTCGGCATAGAGGATCTTGTCGTCCCGTATCTTGAAGGTCAGCTGACAGCCAACCCCGCAGAAGGGACAGACGCTGTTAACCTCGCGGTCGATCCGATCATCCCCGAGCACTGATTTTTCGAGCAGAGCGCCCGTCGGGCAGGCCTGCACACATTCGCCGCAGCCAACGCAGGTGCTATCCCCCATGGGATCATCAAAATCGAAAACAATTTTGGAATTGACGCCGCGCCCGGCCATTCCGATCACGTCATTGACCTGCACGTCCCGGCAGGCACGCACACATAAATTACAATTGATGCAGGCATCGAGATTAACGGCCATCGCCGGATGTGAAAGGTCATCTGACGGCATTTCGCGGTGGCTGAAACGGCTCCGGCTCACCTCCTGCTTGTCAGCCATCTTCCAGAAGTGGCTGTTCGCGTCATAGCTCGTTTCGCGCGCGGGCTGATCGGCGATCAACAGTTCCATCACCATTTTCCGGGATTTCTCGGCCCGGGGCGTTTTCGTACGCACCACCATCCCCTCGGTTGGCGTGCGGATGCAACTTGCGGCCAGAACCCGTTCTCCCTCAACCTCGACCATGCAGGCCCGGCAATTACCGTCGGCTTCAAAGCCAATACGATCAGCATGGCAAAGATGTGGGATCAGTGTCCCATATTGTTTTGCGACGTCCCAGATCGATTGGCCCGGTACGGCACTAACCGATTTTCCATCGAGTTCGAACGTGATCTTGTCACTCATCGCACATCCTCTGGAAAATATTTGAGGATCGACATCAGTCCATTTGGCGCCGCCTGGCCGAGCCCGCAGATGGAGGCATCGCGCATAACGGAGCTCAGGTCCGTCAACAGATCGGTATCCCAGTGGTTACCTTCTAACAGCTTAAGGGCTTTCTCGGTTCCGGCGCGGCAGGGTGTGCACTGGCCGCAGCTTTCATCCTCAAAAAAGCGCATCAGGTTGCGAGCGACCATTTTTAGGTTATCCTTGTCGGAGAGGATAATCACGGCGGCCGAGCCGATGAAACAGCCATACTTTTCGAGGGTTCCAAA
The DNA here is from genome assembly GCF_041689005.1 of Sneathiella sp. Classification (GTDB taxonomy): domain Bacteria; phylum Pseudomonadota; class Alphaproteobacteria; order Sneathiellales; family Sneathiellaceae; genus Sneathiella. The sequence goes on along the minus strand of NZ_JBDNHC010000074.1, from coordinate 3,142 downwards.
ATCAAGCGGGATATCCGCCATGCTGGCTGGAAGCAACCCTCCTGACGCGCCGCCTGGCAGATAGGCCCGGAATTCATGGCCTGCCTTCATACCGCCGCCAAACTCCTCAATCAGCTCCTGCGCCGTAATTCCGGCGGGAGTGATATAGACGCCGGGTTTGTTCACATGGCCCGATAGGGAAAAGCTGCGAAATCCCTTGCTGCCATGTCGGCCACCTTCCTTGAACCACTTCGGCCCCTTGGAAAAGATCTCCGGGAGCCAGTAGAGTGTTTCCACGTTATTGATCAGAGTTGGACGGCCAAAAAGACCGACATGGGCCGGGAATGGGGGCTTATGCCGGGGAAGGGCGCGTTTGCCCTCAATGCTTTCCAGCATCGCGCTTTCCTCACCACAAATATAGGCACCGGCGCCACGACGCAGGTAAATCGGGCGACTTCCGTCAAGCTGTTCCTTTTTTAAGAGGGCAATGCAATCTTCCAGAATGCGCGCAGATTCAGGATATTCATCTCGCAGGAAAATATAGATCGCTGCCGCGTCGACAATTTCGGCGCCGATCAGCATTCCTTCCAGAAATTGCAAAGGATTGGTATTAAGGAAATAACGATCCTTGAACGTGCCGGGCTCACTTTCGTCAGCATTAACTGCCATATAACGGGGGCCGGGAACGGAAAGAACTGAGTTGAGTTTCAAGGCATGGGGGAAACCGGCGCCACCGAGGCCGCGATGGCCGCCGTCATTCAGGGTTTCTATGATTTGCTCTTTTGTGACATCACCGCTCCTCACCCGCTCGAGAGTTTTGAAGCCACCGTTACTTCGATAGGCCTCAAGAGTCAGATATTCCGGGATATCGATCGGTGTATTCTTCTTTTCCGCCTCGACGGCGCCATTTACCGTGGCTGCCTTTGCGTTGAGCACGTAACGGTCGCGGATGCGGACGACCGGTGCCTCGGAGCATCGTCCCATGCAGGCGCCATGCGTCACGTGGACCCCAGCACCGTATTTTTCGACAAGTTCCTGTTTGAGCTTCATGGATCCCGCGATTTCGCAACTCAGGCTGTCGCAGACCTTGATGGTGATGGCGGGAGGAACGGACCCTTCTTCCCTAATCACTATAAAGTTGTGATAAAAGGTAGCCACCTCATAGACTTCGGCCAGGGAAAGTCGCATTTCAACCGCGAGCGCCGTCAGATGTGGGGCCGAAAGAAAGCCATAGCTATCCTGGATAAGATGTAAATGCTCGATCAGAAGATCGGGCTGCCGGGACCTGTCCTGCAAGAGAGCGGCTATCTCTCGGGCGGCGACCGGGTCGACTTGGCGGCCCTTTTTTTGGTACCGCGCCTTGTTCTTGCCTTTGCCGGGGGCCTTCGGGACTGAAAAGGTTACTGTATCTGTCATCATCCACCTTTTTATGGAGTATCATTTCCGGCTATGTTATCCCGCATTTCATCCTCAGTTACAGGTATTAGGTCAATCACGCTGGCAATAATGAGCTGCTTCCCCACATGCTGAAAATTGACCGTAATACGATCGGCGACTGACGATTGAACCTGTCCGATGCCCCAATCTGGCTCATAGGGGTGACGAACATACTGGCCCGGGGAAAACTGTGCGAACATGATTTTTCTCTTAAAATGACTTGGGCGATTGTCGCATATTCACTATATCAAGTTGTTGTAAAGACGACAAAGGTTGTTCTTTTTTAAACCCGGTAACGCCTGCAGAAAAATAAATGGAGAGAACATGATTGATTTAAAGCTGGCCTCACTGATGAGTTCCAAATTATGTCATGACATAATCGGCCCGATCGGTGCGGTCTGTAATGGCATCGAGTTGCTTCAGGAAAAGGGCAACGAGGATATGCGGGAGCAGGCGACACAGTTGGTCAGCGAAAGTGCAGGCGAGGCCTCGGCGCGGTTGCAGTTCTATCGACTGGCCTATGGACTAGCCGGCGGTATGGGATCGGAAATCTCTCTCCGTGATGCTCGTAATCTCAGCCGGGATTTTATGTCCTACGGCAAAGTGACCCTTGATTGGCCCGATAGTGAGGGCGGGGCGGAGGCCTTGCCTAAAGACGCCATAAAGATTCTCTGCAATCTCGTCGTTATCGCGGCGGGGGCCCTGCCGCGGGGGGGAGAACTGAAAGTGACCGGAAAGATAGAGGATGGCAACTGGTCCTTTACCTATACGGCGACAGGGCAAAGGGCGGGACTGCAGGAAGCGGTGACCGATGTCTTGTTGAAAGGATATAGTGAAGCGAACCTGACAGCACAGAATGTTGGCGTGCATTACCTCATGGCGCTTTGTACAAACGCAGACGCCCGCATCAGAATTTCCGAAATGGAAGAGGATCACGTTACTCTTGCCGTGCAGTCCCTCTAAAGTTTTGCCGGCTAATCAGGGAAAGCAACGTCAATCATTCCCTCTTAACTTTGACAAAGATCGGCCTGAGTTCGCCAATTCGTAACCCCTTATTAACTTCTCTAGGGCATTCTATGAATATAGAATCCGGGTGATTATACCTAACCTGGAGCCTGCTTTGTATGGACGGAAGCGTTTGCGGTTATGGACGATCTTTTAAGCGAGTTTTTGACAGAAACGAACGAGAATATAGGCATCGTTGATGCCTCTCTCGTCGTGCTGGAACAGGACCCGGGCGATGAAAGCCAGATCGGTAACATTTTCCGTCTCGTACATACCATAAAGGGCACCTGCGGTTTTCTCGGTCTACCGCGGTTGGAAGCCGTAGCGCATGCTGGCGAAAATGTGCTCGGGAAAATTCGCGACCGCGAACTCACCGTCACGGCAGAGGTTATCACAATCATTCTGGAGGCCATGGATGTTATCAAAGACATTCTTGGCGCGCTTGAGGAAACTGAAGCAGAGCCTGCCGGAAATGATTCCGACCTGATAAACCGGCTAAATGATGTCGCCTTCAAAACCGGCTCATTGGCCGCGGATGCGGCCCAGCCGGTTGACGAGAGTAATATCACCGAAGAGGCGTTGGAAGCGGCGTTTCAACAGCAGGAGTTACGGCCGGGCGAAGTATCGCTTGAGGAGCTGGAAGCGGCGTTTCAGGCAGCGGAAGGACCGGAAGACATCGAGCCTGTTTTGGCACAGCCTGCCGGGAATATATCCGGCGAGG
>NZ_JBDNHC010000073.1:0-6491 GCF_041689005.1 Sneathiella sp. | reverse complement strand
TTGTCGCCAGATGCTCATGACCAATATTCTGACTGAGTGCCTTTAGCTCAAACTGCGACAGATTTTTAAGACCCCATTTGACGATCGTATTCCTGAACAAATGCGGATTGTAATAGGGCAAACCGACCGCCTTGAACGCTGCCCTGAATATACCCCGCACCTGCCCCGTATTTGCATAATGCTCCCTCGATAAGCCCTGCGCCTCAAATGCCATAGTTTCCGGATTGTTTCGCATCTGTGTCTTTGGGAAGAGAGGATCATTTGGCTTTATCCCAACAACTTTATCCAGATGCCTAAGCCAATCCATGACGACCGCTTCCGCCAGCGGCAATGGTTTCCCGAGAAACTTTGTGAGAATACCTTTACGGCGCTTTGTCCTGACATGCCTGGGATCCTGCCAGACGGTTCGCTTATCCGCGTCAACATCCTTTCGTTTTAGCGAGACCAGCGCGTCATCCCGAATACAGGTGATAATGACAAAGGCAAACATGGCCCGATCCCGCTTCTCGATATCCGTATCCTGTCGCATGGCTTTGAGGGTAGTTTCCAGCTCATCTAGCGTAGGAGGCATTTTCTCTCTCGATGCCCTTGCTGCGCGGTTGGCGTTATCTGACAAGCGAAAATACTGGGTAATGCGGCCATCGACTTTCTTGATGTACTGAGGGTGCATTGCAAGCCATTCAAAGAATTCTTTGAGGTTGCCAAGGGTGGAACGGATCGTCGATATACTTAACAATTCATCCGATTTATTTTTCCCATGCTCCAGTGACGCCTTGAACGCCTTGACATGATCGGTCGTAACGTCCTTAAAGTCGATATAGCCGGTATGAGCCTCAAAGCTATTGATGCTGTTCCATGCCGCCTTCACTGTCTTCGGATCACGGTATTTTCCATGCAGCAAAGCTTCCTCATACTGCTTCTTCGCCATCTCGTTTTTAGGGTTATATTCAGCCATTATCCAGTCTCCTTCCAAGTTTGACATTTACGCGGCGTCCCCTGCTCTCCACTAGGTGGTTCGGTGGGTGCGTTCCTGTCAGGATGGAAAGGATGCGATTTAAACCATTTCTTGGCACTCACGAAGGTGTTCACGCGCGTATTACAGACCTCACAACGCCCGGAAACACGAACGGTCCTATTTGGCATTCTTTTGGCGTTCAGGAAGGCCGCATTGGGCTTTTGCGGCCTATGACATTTGCAACAGTAAATTTCACCTGCTGCGCAAGGTTGTTTGTTCCGGGCGTTCTTCTGCTCAAGAAAGCGACGCAAGTCGCTGCTATGGACAAAATACTTTTTTGTGCCGAGAATCCGCTTTAACCCCTCTCGCCTGATCCAACGAAACACTGTATCGGAAGTCATGCCGTACAGCGCCGCTATTTCGTATACCGTATAGGTATAGTTCTCCCTGATCAGCCTCAGGTTATAGATATGCTTCCGCATGATGCGTTATCCCTCACTGGAAGCGATCAACGCGCGGATATCTTCCACCCGCCACGCTGTAATCTTCGGGCCAAGCTTGACAGGTTTTGGATAGCGCCCTTCCTTCACGCCTGCCCACCAATGGGACTTGCTGACCGGATAGACTTTGAGGATTATCGGCAGGCGAACAAAGCCGACCTCGGGAAAATTGGAATTAAACATAATAAGCTACCTTCGACTAATTAAAACCGAGGCCATCCGATCATGTCCATTATCAAAATAGAACGTTTTAAGGGTTCAAACCGTCTGAAATTAAAGGGTTTAACCCTTCTCCAAATATTATAAATTTCAACCACTTATTGGGTTCAAAGCTTACTTTCTGGAAGAATTCTTCCAAGGCGTGCTTCCGCCTGATTTATCTTGGGGGCGACGAAGAATCGTTGCCATCGATCCAATAAGATGATCTGATTTTTCCCCCAAATTGTCTGGCCAGTTTTCATTCAGCCAATGAATTATCTTGCTTTTATCCGTGCGCTTTTCTTCCGACAATTTCAAAGCCACAACTGCTTTAAGCATGAATTGCATAAAGGGTGGAATATAGGAGGAAACGGCGTTCGCCGATTGCCTAATTTCTGGCCGTTCAATAATCGGCTTGTCCGCAAGATAGTTTTCAAATTTCCTTCTGTCTAAAAAATAGTAATTACCTTCTTCGCCTCTGTCCTCTATATCACCGCTGATTGGCAGAAATCCTCTCTCAAAACATTCTACGGCGGTTCTGCTTTGCAAAAACTCGCGATCAACGTTCCGCTTCTTACCGTTGAAGCTATTTATCGTAAATACTTCCATTTCTGGCGTAGTGAGGAGGAACCGGATCAGGCTTTGAACGGATTCCGGAAATTTGTACTTTCCAATCCCCTCCGGAGTTTTCTTAAGTACAAACTGAACTGCCGCTTCCTTGCTCCAAATCCCCTCAGGGCAAGTAATACCCCTCGGCTCAAGTTCTATTCTTTTCGTAGTTTCTGATTCAGATTTTTCCAAATGCTTTACACCTTGCCATACCGCGCGATCTTCAATCGCCAATATCAATGGAATGTAAGCGTTCGGCCTTCCCCACCTTCCGCCTGATTTTCTGATCTGCGACTATGCCCATAGATTAGTGGGCAATAGGTGTCCACTAAAAGTTAAGTGGACACTAAGCGATGACAGAGAAGCGCCGCCGCCGGAGATGGAGTGATGAGGAGAAGCGTCGGATTGTTTCGCAGACGCGTGTGCCGGGCGTCTCAGTTTCTCAGGTCGCGCGGCGTTATGATGTGAATGCCAACCTGATATTCAAATGGCTTCGCGATCCGCGATTTTGTTCGGCTGATCAGCCTGACCCTGTTGAGCCGACGTTTTTGCCTGTTGAAGTGTCGGGGGCCCTGCCGGTGGTCGCCCCGGAGCGGGTATGTTCTGAAGTTCCGTACAAGATAAAGATCGTATTGGCGAGCGGGCACCATCTTGAACTCAGTGGCGATTATGACGTGGATACTATTGTGTGCCTAGCCCGTGGTCTGGCGACATGATCCCGGTCCCTGCACAAACCAAAGTGTGGCTGGCGGCGGGAGTGACCGACATGCGTAAAGGGTTCGCAGGACTTTCGGCACTGGCCGAACAGGTTCTGCAGCAAGACCCGTATTGTGGCCATCTTTTTGTCTTTCGCGGTCGTCGCGGTGATCTGATCAAGGTCATCTGGTTCGATGGTCAGGGCTCGTGTCTGTTTTCCAAACGGCTGGAGCGAGGGCGCTTCGTCTGGCCTTTGGCACGGGATGGAAAGCTGACCCTCAGCCCGGCGCAATTAGCGATGTTGCTTGAAGGAATTGACTGGCGTACGCCCGAGAGGACATGGCGTCCACTGGCTGTTGGATAAAATATAAAAGGTCCATATTTGTTGAATAAAGCGGGTCCTTGGGATTCCCTTTTGGGCTCGTATCGGCTATAAAATGATCATGTTGGAAACCGCCAAAACCCTCCCTGATGAACCGTCAGAATTGAAGCACCTTGTTGGCCTTCTGTCATCAGAGGTGAAGTCTCAGGCACTGTTGATCGAGAAGCTCAGGCATCAATTAATTGGCATGCGCCGCCATCGTTTTGGAGCAAGCTCCGAGGCCCTGGATCAACTACAACTCTCTTTGGAAGATGAGGAAGTTGCGCAAGCGGCTGAGGAAGTGGCATCACAGGCTGATCAAAACACGACACCTGATCAGAAGCCAAATGGCCAACCCAGACGCAAGCCTTTGCCCGATCACCTGCCACGCCATGAAGATATCCTGTCGCCGGGCGATGAGTGCGGGCAGTGCGGTGGCAAGTTAAAAAAGCTTGGCGAAGATGTCACTGAAGAACTTGAATATGTTCCCGGTCGGTTTGTGGTCAACCGGATTGTCCGCCCGCGCATGGCGTGCGGTTGTTGCGAGACGATCCAGCAAGCACCAATGCCATCGCGCCCGATTGAGCGCGGCCGTCCCGGTCCGGGACTGTTGGCCCATATCCTTGTGTCTAAATACGCTGACCATCTTCCGCTCTATCGTCAGAGCCATATCTTTGAGCGCGAAGGTCTGGACTTATCGCGCTCGACGTTGGCTGATTGGGTTGGCCAATCAACAGCACTTCTAGAACCCTTGGCCGACGCCATCAGAAAGCACGTTCTCAACGGCCAGGCTATCTTCGCTGATGACACGCCAGTTAATATGCTGGCGCCTGGATCGGGAAAGACCAAGACTGCACGGCTCTGGGCTTATGTCCGCGATGAACGACCTTGGTCCGGAGACGGACAGCCCGCCTCCTGGTATCAATTCTCCCCGGACCGGAAGGGCGAACGCCCAAACAAACATCTTCTCGACTACGATGGATTTATGCATGCCGACGGCTATGCCGGGTTCAATGACCTCTACCGAACGGGCAAAATAACGGAAGTTGCTTGTATGGCTCACATCCGCCGTAAGTTTGTTGATGTGCATAAATCGCAAGGTTCAGCTATTGCGGAGGAAGCCATAAAACGCATCGCCAAGCTCTATGGCATCGAGAAAGACGCTCGGGGACAGCCCCCGGATGAGCGACGGGAGGCCAGACAAAGCCAGTCAAAGCCCGAGTTTGAGGACCTGGAAGTATGGCTGTACGCGCAACTGACCCGAATATCGGGGAAGTCCCCGCTTGCCATGGCCATCCGTTATGCCCTGACGCGCATGAAGAAACTGCGGCCGTGGCTGGATCATGGCTTTCTCGAACTCGACAACAATGCCGCGGAACGATCCATGCGGCCCATTGCGTTGGGCCGTAAAAACTACTTATTTATGGGATCTGAGCGCGGCGGTAAATCGGCAGCCATCGCCTATACGCTGATCGAAACGGCCAAACTCAACAACGTTGATCCGCAAGCCTGGCTGACGGACACACTCAACAGAATTGCCGACCATAAAATTAATCGTATTGATGAGTTACTGCCTTGGCATTACGCTCAGACCTGAGCGTAATGTGATATCACCATGCCGTCGAGAGGTCCGTTCGCCGGACGGTCACCATCATAACGCCGCGCAACCTGTGATACAGAAACACCAGAAATCCCGCATTGGGAAACAATCATCTGCTTTTCTTGTGCGCTCCAAAAGCGCTTCTTCTGTTTTCCTGACATACAATCTGATCTCCCTCATAGTGTCCACTATCGATAGTGGACACTATCGCCCGCTATCGATCTACAGTCTGAACTATAAAATGAACTTTATAAGGCGGTGTTCACCGGACGCTTACAATGGAATAGATTATTATTCGTTTTCAAGAATGTTGGCAAATCTTACGGGCTAGATTGTGGCGGTGCTAATGCATCTCTTGATTTCCTTGATAATCGAAATGACAATTACTGAGTGTGCATTGATTATTTTTGGGGGACGAATTGGGGGGCTAATTCTAATAAAAAATATCTATCTTATTGTTTTTATTATATGTTTTTAAATGAAATGGCGGTGCTGTCAGACTAATGCGACCTCGTCTCCGTATGACGTAAAATGGCAATAAGGCGCCTCTATTATGCCGCATTAAGTTGCTGCCACTCGGTCAGTGCAGCATTTCTCCGAAGCTTGAATTCTTCTCGGCTGGTTAGGTGGCGCTCATGGTTGAAGTGGTTATGGACTGATGAGTGGATTGAGACGAATTTCTGTAAACTTCGCAGGCGCCTGAATTTCAGCATAGCCTGCTCTCGTCGCCGGAACGGGAGATGGGGACTTTCACAGCAATTGTTCTTCCACCGGCCAACCTCTTGTGCTGTTTCATTACCAATGATTTTCATAGCAGCCCGGTACGAACGTAATCTGTCCGTTACAATCACATGAGGTTGACCGTAACGTTTCATGATTTTCTTGAGGAAAACCATTGCTGCTTTGCGGTCGCGTCGCTTAGAAACAAAGGCTTCCAGCACTTCGCCCTCGTGGTCGACGGCACGCCACAGGTAATGAGTTTCTCCATTTATCTTCACAAATACTTCGTCCAGGTGCCATCGCCAGTTGGAGTGATTCCGGGAAGAAGGATGAAGTCGTTTCTTTTGGATCTCGCGCGCAAACAGGGGACCAAATCTATTCCACCAATAGCGGACTGTTTCATGACAAATATCGATGCCCCGTTCATGAAGAAGGTCTTCAACATTGCGAAGCGAAAGGGGAAACCTGACATACATCATCACAGCCAGGCGGATGATTTCAGGTGAGGTTTTAAAATACCGGAAGGGACTTTTATTTTTCATGCTCGGAGGCTAATCGACGAGCAAATGAGCATCAAGCTGTTTTCTTCTGACAGTACCAATGCAAATGATGGATCTATGCATTAAATAAAATATTTGGGGGCCAATTGGGGGACTAGTAAAATATTAAATATGTTAAACTATTGTTTTTATTAATTATTTTTACTAAAAATGGCGGAGGGAGGGGGATTCGAACCCCCGATACGGTTCCCCGTATACACACTTTCCAGGCGTGCGCCTTCAGCCACTCGGCCACCCCTCCGCATTTTCGCGCCGGAGCGCGAGGACGAGCGGGGAATATACTTGAGGAGGC
>NZ_JBDNHC010000072.1:0-7268 GCF_041689005.1 Sneathiella sp. | reverse complement strand
CTTCTTAATCACCCTTCGTTGGGGCCTTTGAAGGTCAAGAAAGTCCGAAGTTACGTGCTCATTGATGATTCGATAGGAAGCGGTGATCGCGTCTCTGGCTTCATTAACGCGATGCTCAAACACCCGACTTTTCTGAGTTGGTGGAGTTTCGGGTGGATCAAGATACATATCATCAGCTTCGCACGACCACGAGAGTCCGAGTCAAAGATCATCAAAAACATTCGAGGATCGGATCATGGCACAAGGAAGTTTCGGAAGTCATCGAAAATAGACTTCACCAGCGAGGTCACTTACGACACAGGATGGCTCGAGTCTCGATGGGGAGAGAACTACAGAGCCATAGTAGATATATGCGAAAAAAGAGCCGAAATCTCACGCTGGGAGTGCTTTGGCTATGGCGACGTAATGGCAAATATCGCGTTCTATCACAGCGTCCCAGATAACCTTCCCGGTGTGCTGTGGTGTCACCATGAAAAATGGCAGGGTCTGATGCCAAGCAGGGCGATGCCTGACTGGTTGCTGAGGTTGCTTGTTCGACCTCCTGCAGACCCGACAACGAAGACCGGAATCATCTTCGATGAGTTGATGAACCTCCTGAAACTGGTGAAACGAGGTGTTCGAAGCACAAAAAACATGGCCATCCGGCTCAACGTCGACCACAGGTATGCCATTGACCTGATCAGTCATGCAACCGAGCAGGGCTTACTGACATCAGAAGTACGTTTGACCGCAACAGGTCTGGATCGACTCAAACAATCAAATCGGGGTGATGCTCTCCCATCGTGGGACCATAGCCTGTATATTCCAAGTTCGTGGTGTGCTGGCCGGGCAACCGTTCAGCCGCCGATCCAGAAGAAGCTCGCTTCTCTTGGATCGGCAGATTCTGCACAGGTTTCGGCTTTTGCAGATGGGGGTGTCGGACAGACATCTCTGGAAAGATCTGACGCTAAGGCGGCTTCGCCGCCCTCCAGTGTCATGCTCCAATTACCTGCGGTGTCTCGGGAGAACCATGACACTGATGGCCCCTTGGGCTCAAAGGATAGGTGAATGGAAACTTGGTCAGTACACCACCTTTCTCAAGCCGCTGCTCCTGTTCTAGGAAAACCAGCGGCGGATCACTTGAAGGCCTATGCCCAGCAATTGGCTCCGGCAAACTTACCTGTGATTTTCACCTTGCGACACCTTGCCAAAATCACCAAAGTTGAATATGGCGTGTTGCGGATTACGGTAGAGCGGCGTCGGGAATCGGCCAACTATCGCATGTTCGCTGTGAAGAAGAGAGCTGGCGGAAGACGTCACATTCACGCCGTCACTGGTGATCTATTTAAAGTTCAGCAGTTCATCAATCTGGAATTACTTCAAAAACTGAAGCCACACCCAGCCTCGTATGCATTTCATGCAGACGGTGGCGTTAGAAAATGCGCTTCCGTCCATTGCGGTGCCCGCTGGATTTTTCAGTATGATCTGGAAAACTTCTTTCACACCCTGAATGAGTCCGATGCATATCGAGTGTTCATGAATGCTGGTTATCGACCATTGCTCGCATTCGAACTGGCTCGACTATGCACAACAACTCGGCTCCCAGATCATCTAAAGTATCATCTCCGTCCAAAGCGCATCGTGACCTCACAGAAGGCATATCAATTTTATGTGGATCGAACCGGCGCGATGGGTGTGCTTCCGCAGGGCGCGCCGACAAGTCCGATGCTCAGTAATCTCGCAGCCTTTGGTCTTGATGAAAAACTGACTGCATTAGCCGACCTGCACGGATTTATCTATACGCGATACGCGGACGATTTGATTTTTTCCGCCGGCGGCGAATTGCCCACGCACATGTCGATTGGCGATATTCATCGCGTCATAACCAAGATAATTCGGAAATGTGGTTTTCGTGAAAACATAAAAAAAACTCGAATTGCGGGCCCTGGCTCAAAAAAAGTTGTCCTCGGATTACTCGTTGACGGTCCTATCCCCAGGTTGTCGAAAGAGACATACAAACGCATTGATAGACACCTGTACGCAACTCAGAAATACGGGCTAGTTGCCGTTGCTGAACATGAGAAATTTGATTCAGCCATTGGCTTCTATAACCACCTCTCGGGTTAGATTGCTTTCGTCAAAGACGTCGATGCTGCAAGGTGGCAAGAGTTCCAAAAACAGTTTTCAAAGATTCCCGCGCCAATGAGAGTAGAAATGTAAGAGGGTAATATGCCGACAACTACAGCAGTCAAACAACCCAACGCTTGGATTGCCATTGATCATGGCCTTACCACCGATCTAAAGCTAGAACCCTACACGCTGCGGTTAAGCGGCGAGCGTTCTCGTTACCAAGCCATCGCCGATGACGACTGGCTGTTGATTCTGAACACCACTGGTCACATCACACGAGTCGGGCGCATGTTGCGGGTTCGTTCTGACCTGGAAACCACCACGATTTACTTCGACCGCATGCTGTTAGTCGATCCCGCGGTGTCGGTTGATCTTACATCACTTACCCCACCGTCCTCCGGCAGCGTTGGTCGTATTCAATGGACAAATTTCCTTGAGTCGCTTCCCAAGGCATTGCACAAAACTATCGCCGAAGTGCCGTCCATTGAGGATCAGGCCTATATCCGCGAACTTCTGCAACTGGCCGTGATGGACGATCTTCTCGGCCCGGCAGGTGGACCAAATGAACGTATTGTCGACATGGGAGTGCGTGACCGCTACTTGGTTGGCAAACTGGCCCCGCGTGAGGCCGTAAAAGGCGGCATAGAGAGCTTGGACGGGCCCTTGGCCAACGAAGACCCAGAGGAACCGGTGGATAGCAAGGCTCCGGGGCGGCACGAGCCTGGCGCGGAGTTTGGTACGGCAACCGGGCGCGTTGATCCAGAGTCGGATTCGGCAGACGAGATTGATGCCGCCAGCAATCAGTCGCTGGTGCCTAGCAGCCTTGGCATGACGTTTTGTGTTGATGGCGACGCTGAGCAAATCGAAATCGAAGCGTGCTGGGGTCGTTACGAACGTAACAACGATCATGAAATTTTCCGTATCCGCAAGAACAAGGAAACTGGCGCCGAAGTGCAGACTAAGGCCAAAGTGTGGCAACGCATTCCTTGTGGCGGCAAGATCGTTTTGCCGCTGAGCGAAGGCGTAATCCCGCATCAGGCTCCCGATAAATCCTATCCCGAAGTGCGAGTGCAGGGTTCAATCCGCGCTAAGAACGCCAATGGCGATCGGCTGGTCACCTTGTTCCTGGTGAATGCACAGGAGGAGCCTCCCACCAACCGCGACACAGCGTGGGTCTTCCAGCCCGAGCTGATTGTTCGCTCGGAGCAAGATACTGCCAAACGCGCCATCTTTAGGCGCAGGCCAGTGCTTGATGCCGACGGTATGGACCCGGAGCGTGAATCGCTAGAGATGGTCTACCGAAACCGCGTCGAGTTTGCCGTGGGGCACGGCGTTGCGGTACACGCAACAACAGCCGAAGACGTGACCCTAGCCACCGAAGTGCGCACCATGGTGATGCCACATTACGAAGTACAAGTGACTGAGACGCCGGGGCTTGACCCTTCCGATCGACCTGCAATGCTGGAAATGGTGAGTAGCGGCCTGCTGGATATGCAGCGACTTGCAACATTAGAAATTGATCCTTTAGTTGATGCTTTGAGCCTGCTGACTAAAGACTACTCAGCGTGGATTGTTGAGCAACGTGCCCGCGTTGGTGACGACGTTACTGGTTACGACGCTCAGTCACAGCAAGCCATGGATCAATGCCAGGCGATTCACGCGCGTCTTCAACAAGGCGTTGATGTGCTCAAAAGCAACGAAAAGGCGCTAGCGGCATTCCGCTTTGCTAATCAGGCGATGGCCACGCAGCGAGTGCGCAGCCAATATGCGCTCGCAATGCGCCGGGGCGAAGATGTCACCCTTAATGATTTCGATAAGCTGAAAAATCGCAGCTGGCGGCCATTCCAGCTTGCCTTCCTGCTGCTCTCTATTCCGTCTCTGGCTGATGTGAACCACCCGGATCGCGTTCAGCCTGTCGAGGCCTACGCTGATCTGCTGTGGTTTCCCACCGGTGGTGGTAAGACAGAGGCCTATTTGGGCGTTGCAGCCTTCACTATGGCCATTCGGCGCATGCAGGGTGATCTGGGCGGCTACGACAGCTCGCGCGGCTTGGCTGTGATCATGCGCTACACGCTGCGCTTGTTGACTCTGCAGCAGTTTCAGCGCGCCACGGCATTGATTTGTGCGATGGAGGTGCTGCGCCGCGAGGCGCTTGCCAACGGCGACACGTCCTTTGGCACGGGGCCCTTCACTATTGGTCTGTGGGTGGGCAACAAGGTCACGCCGGGCACGACCGAAGACAGCCATCGCGCCATTGAGGATGTGCGCAACCCCGGTAAATACAACGCTGGAACAACGACACCTGCGCAACTCACCAGCTGCCCCTGGTGCGGAACTGACATCGTGCCGGATCAAGATGTTGAGGTTCAAAAGGATATCTCGGGCGGCCGCACCTTTGTTTACTGTGGCGACAAAAAAGGCCGTTGCGAATTTTCCAAAGGAAGATCCAGCAAGCAGCCACACCCAGGGCTCCCGGTACTGGTGGTAGACGAAGAGATCTACCATCGCCCGCCGACAATGATGATTGCCACCGTGGACAAGTTCGCCATGATGGCGTGGCGTGGTTAGGTGCGCACCTTGTTCGGCCGTGTGGGGCAGGAATGTGAGCGGCACGGATTGCTATGGCAAGGAGCTGAGTGCAACGGGAACCACAAAGCCGTTAAGGGGCTCCCCTCGACCAAGGTTAAGACCATCAACCCGATTCGGCCCCCAGATCTGATCATTCAGGATGAGTTTCACCTCATCAGTGGTCCGTTAGGCACTATGGTGGGCTTGTATGAAACGGCTGTCGATGAGCTATGTGGTTGGACGCTTGACGGCAAGACGGTTAAGCCGAAAATTATCGCCTCTACGGCGACAGTTCGCAAAGCCAAAGAGCAAGTGAATAACGTGTTTATGCGTCGCGTTGCGGTGTTTCCGCCGCATGGACTGGATGTTGAGGATAATTTCTTTTCAGTTCAGAGACCGATTGCTGACAAACCGGGGCGTCGCTACCTCGGTGTTTGCTCGCCGGGTAGCTCTCGCCCGGCTATGTTGATTCGAGTGTACACAGCGTTCTTAACCGCAGCGCAAGAGTTGTTTAATCACTTTGGTGAGCCAGCAGATCCGTACATGACCATGGTGGGCTACTTCAACTCACTGCGCGAATTGGGGGGGATGAAGCGGTTGGCAGAGGACGATGTGCAGACGCGATCCTATCGCGTACAGATGAGCATGGTGGAGCGGCCCGCGCTGGCTCAACGAAGCATCAACAATATCCGCGAGCTAACGTCCCGGGTATCCAGCCAAGACATCCCCAAGTACCTCGACAACTTGGAGGTAAAGTTTAAATCCGAGTTCGATGCTGCGACTGGCAAGTATGTAACCCGCTGGCAGGAAGGTGACACGCGCGCCATTGATGTGGTGCTGGCGACCAACATGCTTTCAGTGGGTGTCGACGTGAATCGACTTGGCCTGATGGCCGTAAACGGGCAACCCAAGGGGACCGCAGAATACATTCAGGCCACCAGCCGAGTGGGGCGCTCCTTCCCAGGCTTAGTCTGTACAGTGCTGACTTGGGCCAGGCCGCGCGACTTATCGCATTACGAAACTTTCGAGCATTACCACGCTACGTTTTACAAGCACGTTGAGGCTCAGTCGGTTACACCGTTTTCACCACGTGCGATGGACCGTGGTTTGACTGGAGCAATGCTGAGCTTGATGCGCCTTGAGAACGATGTGTTCAGCCCTAACGAAGGGGCTGGCCAACTGAGCATGTCTAATCAAGCCGAGATGACCAATGCCATCAAAGTATTGGCAAATCGCGCAGGCAATGTCGCGGAAGACAACTCGCGCAAGCAATTAGCTGAGACTGAGCTGAAAGAGCGCGCCGACGAATGGGCGAAAGAAGTCAGCAAGGGCGGCCGGATCTTGGCGTATGAGAAACGTGGCCCCGACAAAGCTACGACTGTAGCGCTGATCAAATCACCTGGGATTCAGGCATGGGACAACTGGACCGTGCCGATGTCGATGCGAGAAGTCGAGCCAGGCGTCCGCCTGATTATGAATACCAGTCACATTACGGACGACCACGAGTGGAAGCCTCGTCCCGCAACGAAGGACGAGGATTAAGCATGATCATCAATAACAAGACCCCAGTGGGAGAAGTTCGCCCCAGCCAATTGCTTTGGACCTATGGGCCGGGTGCATTAATTGATCTGCCAAGCCTGTCCGTAGTCACGCAGGGTATCGACAGATGGGAGAAGGATCGATGCCAGCCGATCCAAGAGGCCCGACTGTTGGCAGCCGTCAGAAAAATTCTGGGTTCGCAGGTGGAAAATCTGCGGATGCCACCGTTCCAGAAGAGCGAGTTGGCTGATGTCTGGTCAGCCGAGGCGAACATCGGCGTTCCGGTTCGACCTTTCCCACGCTGGATGCGCTGCGTGAAATGCGGTTTGCTTTCACCGTTCGACGCGGGTCTTTTCGAGATCAAGGAAAATCGATTCAGACCTGAGCGGACGCGTTTCGTCCATAAAAGCTGTAGTGGCTCAAAGGGCGACCAGAAAGCTAGAGATGCGGATGCAGTGCCCGCACGTTTTTTATTAGCTTGCCGTGATGGTCACCTTGATGATTTTCCTTGGCACTATTTCGTTCATAGCGGCAATAGCTCGTGCAAGGGAACGCTGCGCTTCTTCGAGAGCGGCGCGTCATTGCAAACGGAGAATCTGTGGGTGAAGTGCGATGCTTGTAGCGCGTCTAGAAGCATGGCCCATGCATTTGGTAAAGCAGGAAAAGAGAATCTGCCTGGCTGCAGAGGAAGGCATCCACATCTGGATTACTTCGATGCTGAATGTAATGACGAGGCGCGAGCAGTTCTGCTTGGTGCCACAAACAGCTGGTTTCCGATCACGCTCTCTGCGCTCGCAATTCCTCAGGTGAAAGATCCGCTCGGCCAGTTGGTTCAAGATGGGTGGGGGATTTTAGAGGATATTGAAGCTGAACATGATGTCGCGGTGGCAGTAAAGATGCTTAAAAAAACCGGGGCGCTTCCGGGAATCGACAAATATCCTTCGGCATCCATTTGGGCAGCTATAGAGGCGCATCGCTCCGGTAGCGGGCAGGAATCCGTTGGCGATGCAGACATCAAGGGGCCGGAGTGGGAGGTTTTAACAGAAGCGAAT
>NZ_JBDNHC010000071.1:0-35299 GCF_041689005.1 Sneathiella sp. | reverse complement strand
CGCAATCGATCCGGTTGAGGCGCAGTCCGGCATCCGGACCCGCCCACCCGCGGAGGGTTGGCAGAGCGGTTGAATGCACTGGTCTTGAAAACCAGCAAGGGTGCAAGCCCTTCCGGGGTTCGAATCCCCGACCCTCCGCCACTAATATTAAAAACTAATAAAAAACAATAAGATAATTCTTTTCTTGTCTGATCAGTCTCCCAATCGGGCCCCCAAATATTTGGTGAAATAATTTCTATCTGATACGTTTATGCGGTTTAGAGACATCTGGGCCATCGATTGGCATCGTTAACTAAAAGGAAAGTGAAAAATAATTCATTTCACTAATAATGAGAGAATGTGCGTCGCGAGGTCAATCTGCCCTGATCTCCTCAGAGAATAACAATACTAGGTTCCTGTTACCGGTTGAATCGGTTATCCGCTAAGTATATAAAGAATTCCGATATTCTGATTTTTCTTGTCTGTGAGCAACTTTTGAAAACAGCGCGGCGAAAATTAAACTGGCTTAGAAAAAGTGCGAGCATTTTCATGGCTCTTGCTTTTGCGCTTAATATTTTTGCGGTCATCCCTGCTGCCGAAAGTCATGAAAAAGGCGAGAATGTCTCTCATTATGTGATCTCGGCGATGGGCGATTTCTCCAAGGCCCCGGCGAAGTCGTACCATAATCATGTAGAGAAATGCGGCGTTGCTTCCTGTGCAATTGGCTTGCCAGCTTACTTCTCCGTTACGACAACGGCATTCGGGACGAAAACCCCGTTTAATACAATTGCCGCTCATGCGACATTGCGGCACCTCACGCCACTGGACCGCCCCCCAAAAAATTAGTTCCGATTTAAGGCAGTTAACAGTCACGGAGCGTTGCCGTGTTTGTATTCCTTTGCCTCACCCAATTCTCAATATTGAAAATCAAACCTGTCTCCAAGCCGGACGTCTTTGGCCCGTGCACTGTATGCGGAGACTTGATTAGGAACTAAACAATGAAGATTAAGCGTACATTTATGTCCGGTGTTGCCGGCGTAACCCTCACAACTGTTTTGGCCTTAAGCTCCGCGATAGCGTTGGCGTCCGGTAGTCATGATGGCGGTCACGATAACAATTCAGCCGTCGGCGCGTCTGGTAATGCGGCGGACGTCACCAGAACCATCGAAGTCAAGATGCATGACAACTATTACGAGCCGGAAAGTATTTCCGTTAAAGAGGGGGAAACAGTTCGCTTCAAGATCGTCAATACGGGCGAACTTGTCCATGAATTCAATATCGGCACCGCATAAATGCACGCCGAGCATCAGGAAGAAATGATGATGATGATGGAGCATGGCGTGCTGGAAGCCGACAAGATCAACCGCGATATGATGAAGATGGATATGGGAAATGGCAAAACCATGGAACATAACGATCCGAACAGTGCGCTGTTGGAGCCCAAGGAATCAGCCGAAATTATCTGGAAATTCGCAGATGCCGCCAAGCTGGAATTCGCCTGCAACGTTCCCGGCCATTACGCCTCCGGCATGATGGGCGAAGTTCATTTTGAATAACATATCCGCGCAGCCTTCACCGGCTGCGCGATTTCACGTTTTAGAAACAGTTAGGAACAGCAAAATGAAAAAATCATTTATGCGAACCCTGCAGGTCGGCATTTTGCTCGCCGCGGGTACTCTCATCATTCCGACCTTGAGCGTCGCGGGAACCTATGACCTGACGGTCGACAGGGTTCTTATCGATACCGGTAACTTCACGAAACAGGGGATCGGGTATAATGGTAAATCGCCGGGACCCGTCCTCCGGTTCAAGGAGGGTGAAGACGTCACGATCAATGTGACGAACAATCTCGATGTCTCAACGTCAGTTCACTGGCACGGAATGATCCTTCCCTTCCAGATGGACGGGGTGCCAAAAATCAGTTACCCCGGGATCGAACCCGGCGAGACCTTTACCTACAAGTTTCCGATCAACCAGTCCGGAACCTTCTGGTTCCATAGTCATTCCGGTTTTCAGGAACCGGACGGCGCCTATGGATCGATTGTCATTGAGCCCAAAAACCGCGATCCATTCCGCTTTGACAAGGACTACGTTGTTCAGTTTACCGACACGCATCCGCATTCGGGAAAGCGAATTTTGCGCAACCTGAAAATGGCGGCGGATTACTACAATCGAAAACAGCAAACACTGGGTGATTTCTTTGCCGACGTCAGTAAGAACGGCCTGAGCGCGACCGTCTCAAATCGGATGGCTTGGGGCGACATGCGGATGATGCCGACGGATATCGAGGATGTGCAAGGGTTTACTCCCCTCATTAACGGCAAAGGGCCGGTGCAGAACTGGACCGGGCTTTTCACGCCCAAGGAACGCATTCGCCTGCGGTTCATCAATTCTTCCGCCATGACCTATTTTGATGTGCGTATTCCCGGTCTTAAAATGACCGTCGTTGCCGCTGATGGAAACAACGTGCAGCCCGTCACCGTGGATGAGCTTCGCTTGGGGGTTGCCGAGACATATGACGTGATTGTAAGGCCAATGGATGACAAGGCTTACACCATTTTCGGGGCGAGCATGGGACGCACGGCCTACGCAAGGGCGACGCTTGCGCCGCGTGACGGAATGGTGGCAGACATCCCCGAAATGACTGAAAGCCCCCTCCTCACCATGGCGGATATGGGCATGGATCATGGCGACATGGAGGGCATGGATCATTCGACCATGAAGGGAATGGACAAGGGCGACATGAAGAGCATGGACCATTCGACTATGAAAGGAATGGATAAGGGCGGCATGAAGGGTATGGACCACTCAAATATGAAGAGCATGGGAAAGGAAGAAGATAATTTTTACACAAATGGCAGCGGCCTTGTGCCTGACGCGGCAAATGGCGGGAAGTTCCTGTCTTACGCTGACCTGAAGGCACAGAAACCGCTCTTTGCGGATCGGGAGGCGACACGGGAAATCGAGCTACGCCTGACCGGGAATATGGAGCGCTATATCTGGTCTATCAATGGCGTGAAATATGAGGACGCGGAGCCGATTGTACTTCAGTATGGCGAGCGGGTCCGATTTAAGTTCGTGAATGAAACCATGATGACCCACCCCATGCATCTGCATGGGATGTGGAGCATTCTTGACGTTGGTGCGGGCAAATGGAACCCGGCGAAGCATACCATCAGCGTCGCGCCCGGAACCACCGTTTATTCTGAAACCGAGGTTGATGTACCCGGCCAATGGGCGTTTCATTGTCACCTGTCCTACCATATGGATGCCGGGATGTTCCGAAAAGTAGTTGTCGAGGGCGGTCCCAAGACAGCCAGCATAGATTTGCCGGAAAAGGGAGCAATGCAATGAGACTCAAATTGAAAACCTTATATAAAGCCACGCTTGCCCTTTTAGCCCTTTCACCGGCAACTGGTTACGCGGGCGATACGGCGAATGTCTATTATGGGATCAAACTGGAAGAGCTTGAGTATCGCATCAGTGACACCGGCGATGATCTTTTCGTCTGGGACGGCAACGGGTATGTCGGGACGGATGAGCTTAAACTTCGCTGGGATGGCGATGCTGAGTATGACCTGAACGCACATGAATTTGGAAGTCTCTCAAACCAATTATCTCTGGCAACACCCATCTCGGATTTCTGGGATATCAAGGGAGGCGTCAGATATACCAGTCCGGAAGGCCCCGATCGTTGGTATGCCGCAGTCGGGCTTTATGGTCTGGCACCGCAATGGTTCGAGGTTGATACGAATTTCTATATCAGTGAAAAGGGAAAGGCGTCTGCGGATCTTGATGTGCAGTACCAGGTTCTGCTCACCAACTACCTGATCCTAACGCCATCGGCAAAAATCGATGCGGCGTTTTCAAGTGATCCTGAAATTGGTGTAGGTTCGGGTGTTAATGGCGTGGAATTGGGTCTCAGGCTTAGTTACGATGTTCTGGATCGCGCCATTTCACCGTATATCGGTGTTGTTTACGAACGAAAATTCGGCCAGACTGCAAATTTCCTGCAAAGCGAAGGGGAAGATCCTGCGGCCTGGAATTTTGTTATCGGGACGAAATTGATGTTCTAGTTAGACGTAAAGGCTCAACGGGAGGGGATTATCAATGCTTCCTCCCCGTTTGGCGCGGGATTCCAGCCATAAATTAGTGAGGCCATGATGACAGATCATTCAAAGCATAGCCGATCACAGCAATACAAGAAAAACAGCCTGACACTCATTGGTGCTGTTTCCATGGGAACCGGCGTGATGATTGGCGCAGGTATCCTTGCCCTCACAGGGCAGATTGCGGAGTTGGCGGGCTCCCTGTTCCCGCTAGCGTTTCTTGCTGCGGCAGTCGTGACAGCTTTCAGTGCATACTCTTATATTAAACTATCGAATGCATTTCCGTCAGCGGGCGGCATCGGCATGTTCCTGCAGAAGGCTTATGGCCGGGGAACGGTGACGGCCGGTGGGGCGTTACTGATGTATTTTTCGATGGTCATCAACGAAAGCCTGGTCGCTCGTACTTTCGGATCCTACACCATGCAATTATTCAATGCTGAATCTGCCGGTTGGGCGGTGACTGCGCTGGCGGTTGGTGTGCTGGTATTCGCCTTTTTGATTAACATTTCAGGTAATCGGCTTATTGGCGGATTTTCATTGTTTATGGCTTTTCTAAAAATCGGCGGCATCCTCGTCTTTGCGACGGGTGGTTTGTGGCTTTCAGGTATCTCCTTTGAAAGCGTTATACCAAAATCTGCTCCCAATACATCGATTGCAGGGTTTCTTGCGGCAATGGCGCTGGCCATTCTGGCGTTTAAGGGATTTACGACCATTACCAACAGCGGATCGGAAATTATAGATCCCCACAAGAATGTCGGACGGGCGATCATAATTTCGATATTAGTCTGCATCGTCATCTATTTACTGGTCGCACTCGCGGTCGCTGGAAATCTCACATTATCCGAGATTATTGAGGCCAAGGATTTCGCGCTGGCACGGGCGTCGCGGCCAGCCTTTGGGGAGTATGGGTTATGGTTCACGGTCGGACTGGCGATTGTCGCGACGATATCCGGGCTGATTGCCAGCGTGTTTGCCGTATCGAGGATGCTTGCCATGCTCACTGACATGAAACTGGTACCGCATAGCCATTTTGGCATGCCGGGGGATATCCAGAAACATACGCTGGTCTATACTGTCGTGATTGCCATTTTCCTGACCATATTTTTCGATTTGAGCCGTATCGCGTCGCTCGGGGCCATCTTTTATATTCTTATGGACATTGGCATCCACTGGGGCGTATTCCGCCATTTACGCAAAGAGATCGATGCCAATGGCTTTATTGTCCTTACCGCAATTGTTTTCGATATTGTCATACTCTCGGCCTTCCTGTTTGTGAAGGTCTCGACGGACATGACAGTCATCTACGCATCGCTAATAGGGATTACGGTAATTTTTGTTGGCGAAAAGTTATTTTTGCGGTGGCAGGACGGTGATGAGAATTAGGGGTATTTTCCAATAAAAGCGGCCTGAAGCTTTCAGTAGATCACGTGGATTTAATCAGTATTCAGCGTTGAAGTTGATCGTGATCAATGCAGTTTTTTCTGTCTTGCGTATCGTTCTCGCTTCTCCAGATTAGATAAGGAATAGAATATCGCTATGAAAAAATACTCACGTTATCTGCAATTTCACTTGCTCTCGGCGCCCTCGCCCTTTCTCCCGCGTCTGCGCATGCAAATATGCAAGGCGGGATAAGGAACCTGAGAGCCAGAGCGGATACGCCGCATTCTTTGAAAGTTCCTCCATGAATGCAGGAACTTCCGTATAGGGCATTGCCGGATGGTGTTTAACTGTTCTTACTCTGGAAGGTTTCACCAACAGCATATCCAAATGACCCCACCATCTTGCAGGATTAGTCCCGGCCCGGTACTTATGGACCGTCGTGAAGTCGAGAATATTTTCCACCCGTGCCCGGACGCGCTTGGCGGTCTCGGTCTTGGTTGTCCAGATCGGCGAGAGAATTTCCAGTATGTCTTTTGTCTCGATAGCATCCACCGATTTTGAGCGGATCACAGGTTTTGCATAGGTCTTTAGGGTGCTGACCCACTGGCGGGCATGTTTGGCATTTTTCCAGCCGTGCCGATGGGAGCGGATAAACCGGGCAGCGCAGCTCGTAAAGGTGGGTATGGCTTCCAGTTCAACCCGCCGGGCTGCTATGGGGTCAATCTTCTCAACAATCTGTTGACGGTACTCAGAAGCCTTTGTACGAGCGCCTGCAAGGCCAACGTCTGGATAGCTCCCTAGGCCCATTTCCCGTCGCTTACCGTTGAGTGTGTAGCGCAGCACCCATTTCCTTGAGCCTGCTTTCGAAACCACAAGGCGCATCCTCCGCCATCTTCATATTAACCGAAACCAGCCGTTGC
Organism: Sneathiella sp.; assembly: GCF_041689005.1. GTDB lineage: Bacteria > Pseudomonadota > Alphaproteobacteria > Sneathiellales > Sneathiellaceae > Sneathiella. The sequence continues at coordinate 28,911 of NZ_JBDNHC010000071.1, read as the reverse complement.
TACTTTGCACGGCGTGAGCCTATGAATTGCCATGTCATACCCTGTTAAAAGCATACATTTAACGAGGGGGGGGCGTCGGCGCCATGGGTAGTCCGGCGGCACTCCATGAAGCCAGACCTCCACGATACCAGTAAAGATTGGTGTAGCCAGCGGCATGGGCGCGAAGCACCGCGTTATAAGATTCCCAGCATTCTGCCCCGGCGCAAAAGAAAATAATTGGTTTGGATGTGTTCCCGCGAAATAATGCCTTCAGGGATGCAGAAAAATCCCGTTGATCATTATCGTTGAAGTTGCCGCCATATCCACCCGACGGTAGATAGGCAGCATTCTTGATTGTAGAGCCATGTGCATTTGCCAATACATCAATTAGCTGAATTGACGTATCTCGCGTTATCAAGTCCTGGACTTCATAAGTTGTCACGCGCCGCCCTACAGGAATTGACATAGGTGTCGGGCTTCCAACGTTACTTTCTAATGTCGATTTAGCGGCCACGCCTCTGTCCAGCAATTCGCCAGCATAGCCCACGTTATTGGTGGGTGTATTTATAACTACAGGATCATTGGTACCGGAGGGTGTGGGATCGTCCCCTCCTCCGAACCCATCATGCAGACCAACAACAATCACCCCAAAGACACCAAGTGCCGCAATCGCGTATTTTCGATTCACCGTAAACCCACCGATTTTGATGGTATTTACCACTTTCTGCGTGGCTTTTCTTTTCTGGCTGTTTGTTGAAGCGTTTCGGGAGGAAGCATTGCTCATCTGTCCTCCAGTTTCCGATTGCACTGGTTGCGAAAGGCCGGCCCAATTGTCGCCCCCAGCTTGCGAAGGCTTTTGGGCGGCTGACGGAGGCGCTTCATAAACCGATGGCAAGGGGCCGAGACCCAGAGAATAGGCGAACGCTCGTACAATTTGCCGGGCAATATCAATACGAAGTCCGGTTCCAGCTTCCAGGCGGCCAACCTGGCGGTCCATTTCAAGGCCCGAAAGGTGACGTTCTGTAGTGGCGAGCGCTGAGGGAACACCCTCATCCACCGCAGAACTGACAACCCGCATTTCTCTCTTGGCTTCAGGCAGATGGTCAGCTAGCAAGGATATCAACCGCCGACGGTCGTTGAAGATATCCTCGCCGAAACGCTCCACAAGCGTCTTCAGAACCTCTGCCAGCGAGTCATAAATAGGTGTATTTTCAGTCATTTCCTATTGTATCCGGCCACATCCTGACGCTCGTTCACAATTACCATCCATTACGCACATGGTCGACCCGCGTAATTGAACATCCTGTCCGGTTGAGCCCATAAATGCGACACAAATGCTTCCAAAGCCCATATTATCCTGCTGCCACACCGGTATCAGGGCACGTACTGGCACACCGTTATTATTGAACGGTAACATATACCCACTGCCCAGACTATCTGGACGGTTTGTGTTATAGTCAACACCGGGACGCCAGATACCGAGCAGCCCTTCTCCACCGTCCCAGCTACCGGCAGGCAGCATGACCATGGCCGGCGACTGTCCGGCCTGTGTTGTCATCGTGAAGCTGATGCCGAGACTACCATTTTGTAACTGCTGCACCTGCAGGGTTGGCAATTGCCCATTCGGCGGTTGTAGTAAGGGTAATGTCTGTTGGGGGACCGGCTGAGGCCCTGGTTGAGGGACCGGCTGCGGTCCGGGTTGTGGCATTGGCTGCGGTCCGGGTTGTGGCATCGGCTGCGGTCCGGGCTGCGGTATCGGCTGCGGTGCAGGTTGTGGCGCAGGTTGGGGACCTGGTTGTTGCCCTCCCCCCTGTTGCTGCGAGAAGTACAATACTGCAACCAGAGCAATCACAGCACCCGCAATTACGCGCTTATCCTTCCAAATGGGAGGCTTTTCCTCCTCTTCATCGTCATCATCATCTTCTTCTTCTTCATACTGATCACCAGCTGTATGGCCAGGTTGAGCCGACTGTGGTTGCTGATATTGTGGGGTTGCGGGTGTGCCTACAACCACAGAATCTCCCGCCCATCCATCTCCCGCCGGGGATGTTCCAACAGCTGACAAAGAGCCAATTCGACGGGCAACGTTTAAGGCGGCGGCAACAACACCCGCCGATAATTTCTCTTTTACTGCAATCTCGTTCTTTATTTGCTCAGCTTCATTACTGCTGTCGGTAGCATTCTCGATACGGCCAGCTGCATTCATTTCAAGCGCCGCTCCCAATGCCTTTATTTCTGCATGCAGATCCGGGGCCTGACTACTGAGGCGAGGCACAAACAAGGCAGGAGATTGAATGAAACCGTCGCCTTGTTGTTGGCGGCATTGGTCTACAAGTGTGAATAAGCGGTCTTCAACAGACATGACTGTTCCTTTTTTACCAGATAATATCGCTTGCAACCGCCTGATCTTGGTCGATTTCTTGTACGAAGGCCATGAGAGGATCGGGTGAGTTCGTTGGCGATGACGCAGCTTTGACGGGGGCGGTTGTCGCCCATTTGATGTATTTTACAAGGTCGGTTGCATTGTTGGCCTTAAGTGGTTTTAATTCCGGATGACGAATGAAACGGCCAAGCATTTCATTGTCGGCATCTGATCCGATGGCAACGGCCAGGCGGATCGCCGACATGGTATGATCGGCAGCAAAGAAAGCTTCAAATCCGGCTTCAAAATCATCCGTTGGATATCCATCGGATGCCAGGACAACAACCGGAGGGAGCTGCCGTCCCGGCATTGCATCCGCAGTCAGCCGGGCCGCCAGAAGATGTAGCGCGTCTCCCATATGGGTCTCACCCTCCGCCGTCAGGTCCGTCCATTGAACTTTTTCTACTGGTTCCGGTGCTTCTATTTGCCATTCAGCGGTGGAAGCGAACCGCAAGACGCTCATCCTGACATCCACCTCAGGGTTTTCTGCAGCGACATTTCTCAGTTCGGGCAAGGCGGTGCGCATCGCATAGTTAAGGGACGCGATACGATCGCCTTGCATGGAACCCGAGCAATCGATCGCCAGCAGGATTTGAAGTTGCCGGCGCGCTATTGCTGAGGGATCGAGGGGAAGCCTTTTGGCCATAACTATCCTTGCCCCACGACAGTTCCAACCAGATCACCACCGAAATTAATCACAACACCGGGTGCCAGACGGATATTTTGGTTAACCTCGATCATTTGCTTGCTGCCGTCGCGTAGCGTTGCAGACCATGCACTACTTCCACTGTTCCGAAGACCGATAACATTGGCCCGGCTGGGGTGAGGTACGACAGCGCCGGTAACACCAGCACCGCGTCCACCGAGCGCGGGTTCGCCTCCCAAGTCAATGGTGCTGTCAGCCCGGAGGGGAATTTGCAGTCCGTCAATATCGAGCGCCAGCATTTCCGACTTGGCAGTAGCTGCAGAAGGAGGCGGAGCTGCTGCTGCGGGAGCCGCTTGTGCCGCCGGTGGCGGTGTAGGGGCTGCGGCTGCTCGCTGTGGTGGCTTGTCGTCACTCCCCACGACAATGGATCCAAAACTTTCAGCAGTTCGCCCTGAATCTTTTGCGTCAATATGACGGGCCTTCAGAATTGCAGCAACCAGCCCGACAGCGGAAACACCTGCAATAACATAGCTTAATATCGGCGAGATAATGGGAACACTATTCCACAATGCATGGATCGTTGCTCCGGAGAGCCAGCCGATTGCGAGTATCTTCCACATCTGCTTGGGTCGAATGACAGCAAGGCCGACAAAATATCCGACAATCCCGGCATAGGCCATATGGCCTACGAGGGAGCCAAGGACCCGGGGCATGAGAAGTAGCAACCCGCCGGCCATACCCAGCGACAGATCACCGGTTTCCTTCGCGATGTCCTGAACCATATTGGGAACATATTGAGTGCCGGTTTCAATGAATGTGAAAGCACCGCCCGCGAAAATACCCATCAGGGCACCGTCCAACGGCCCCCGAACATGAATAATTTTCCAGAACATATTATTTTTCAGGCTCGGCTGGGTTTCTGCTTTCATTGCCCACCATGCCCCGAACAGGATCGGCGTGGCCTTTAACAGTTCTTCCATCAGGCCCGCGCCAAAAAACATTCCGATAAATGTCATGATGAAATTTGCATTCGGGCCCGAGCCGATGTTGCCCGGAAGAATTGTCCGGAAAACAAAGAAATAGGGCGTGATCAGAGGAGTCATCATGATCACGCAAACAGCAGCAAACGGGTACATATACGTCCAGATGGGTCGCGAAGTTCTTGAATAGAAGAAAATCATCAGCTGGAACATCATGACCATAAAGAAGCAAACGATCAGGTTGACTGTAACCAGAGCGCCGAACCGTTGCTGAGAATCTGGATTTCCCAGAACCCCTCCCATCGCGGCAAACAGAAACGGCACGCCAATAGCGAGCAGTATCGTGAGCAAAAAAAGTGGGCTTTTAAATATTTTTATATTTTTGGAGCGAAATGGAACCAGTTCTGAAAAACTTGCTTCGTCATGATCACGAGGCACCGTCGGCATAACAGGCTTCTTTTTCTTGGCCATAATTATTCTTTTTCCTTTCTAAGCAAGTTACTTCCTGGACGGATGGCAATACATATTGTGCTGTCGTCCCCACTGCCGTTGCCGGAGACTTCTTCCAGCCACGCAGGAAGTGCTTCTATTGTTTCTTCCCAATTGTCGTGCGCGAGTAGGCGTAAGTGTCGTACAGCCTCTTCGAAACCAGTATTGTCACGGAACGATTTGGCCACCCCGTCGGTTGCAAGAAGCATAAAGTCAGGCCAGCGATGATCATTCTGGTTCCACATCGTGGCTATCCGGAAATACTGGCCGGCATCCTCTTGGCAGAGTGAAAAGGTTTCTTCTCCCTGCAACCCGTCATCGTCAGGTAGTGGCCGTTCGACGCTGCCATCAGCATAGCCGAGCAATAAGTCTCCATCTCCAATTTGAAGTAGAATTGCAATGTTTTCATTCGCCGCCGCCGTAATCAGTGTCGCGCCGTAAGGCGTAAACGCCGAGTGACTCGAAAATTGCGCGTCCTCTTCATCAAGGGGGTTGGCCTCAATATCGGCGATCACCGCCGCCCGCCAATGGGCGACAATTTCCCCCGCCAGAGTACTCTCCGATTCATCGTCTTCCTGCGTGTCCAGATGCCAGGCAAGAATATCTGCGGCCCCTTGTGTCGCTAATCTGGCACCAGTCGATGAGCGAAAATGTGGCGCGGATCCATGGCCGTCGGAGACTGCAGCAACAATACGGATCCCATTCCCTGTAGCGGGCAGGTATTCAACCGCATCCTGGTTAGGACGACCTGAACGAATATGTGCCGCTCCGCGCACGGACGCCCCCGCTATCTTCCAGTCTGAGCTGCAAATATTCACGAAACAGACTCCAACAGATTGATTTTCGATATTTTCCCAACAGCTTTGCCAAACTCAATCGCGGTTCCGGGGGCGATACGAACGGCCTGTCCAGAGGGCACAATATGTGATGTCCCCTCGGGCAGTGATACCCGCCACGGGGCGTCTGTCATATTGCGAAGGCCGATCAGACCGGCACGAGTGGGGTGGGCCTCAACCTTTGCCGCGATGGTGGTGGAGCTATCAGTGCTATCAAGTTGTCCAGCGCGGATCTCTTGCCCAACATCCAACGTAATGACGTGGTTGCCCAGGCATAAAACAGGTGAAAGTTCCAGGACTTCCCCGCAGCTAAGGCATTCCGCCGGGGCAAAGGACTGATCTTTCTCTATTGATATGACATGCTCGAAACTGCACTCATGACATGTGTGAATAGCGTCCGGAATGGTTTTCAAAATATTCATCCATTCCGTTTCAAGCACCCGCAAGGTTGGGTCACGAAGCCCGTCCGTAAACGAGCGGATGAATAGCTGACGCAAGGCTTGCGGCAGGCTTTGCCAACGTGCAACGATCCAGTCATGCACACCATCTACCGGGCCGTTTTCATCTCTGTCCGGATCAAACACAAATACCGGGTTGGTGCCATAGAGAGACATTTCAGAATCAGCATTCAAGACGCTAATTTCATTTTCTCTGCGGCCGTCGAGCGGATGCCAGCCAAAAATCGTGTAAAAGAACAGTACAGCCATTGAAAATAGATCGGTGCGACTGTTGGGCAGGGATTCTCGGCGAACAACTTCCGGCGCCATAAATTTGCGGGTGCCATAAATACTTGCGTCGGCGCCATCAATATTCACATTGTCATTATCACAGATCAGAATGCGCGCTGTATCCGGATTAACAAATATATTGCCAAAATTGATGTCCTGATAACAGAATCCGCTGGCGTGAAGCTCGAAAAAACTATGGGCCAGTTGCTGGCATAGACGAATTCTATTGGCAAGAGTAAGCTCAAGCCGATTTGGCGGAAGCGCGATCAGGTCGCGAATGCCTCTAAAATCAGCTTTCCGCAATAACATAATATAGCCAAAACTACGATTTCCCTGAACCTCTACAAGATCAAGAGGCCAAAGAAAATCATTCGTCGGGGCGCCGCGCCTTACACCGCGTTCCAGTCGCAACCTTAAACCTGTATCAATTTCGGTATAATGCTGATGATACCATTTCAAGGCAAAGGGCAGGCCATCAACGATCACATGGTAGACCTCACCCTGTCCACCAGCCCCGAGCAATTCCCCGAAACGTCCTTGCCTGCCGTTAAGCGTCGCGAAGGACTGCCCTGACATTGTTGACCCCACCGCAGATTCTTTCAAACTGCGTCTCCCCCTCTGAATTTTTTAGGTGCCTCGATATTATCAACGCCACCTTCACTTTGATAATATATTCATAGGAAGACATATATGGCAAATCCAATGATTGTAATATTAAAAATATTTCGCGGGAAACCACTAACAATCAATGGCTTAATACATGGATATTGATCACTCACAGGTAGTAAATGAAACTATACGACTAAATCCAACGCCTGATATTAATGTTGAAGTTAGTACGCAAACTAACAATTTGTAGTTAAATGCAAACGGACTGTACTGACACGGAAAACTGGCACAGGATTAATCAATACTTGGGTATCTCCGCTGCCCTCCGTCATTTGTTTTAAGGATATATAATCTTTGATCAGGTCACAGATCGTCATACTCAAAGATCGGATTGCTCTCAATTTCGCCTTCAATGGCCTCAATCGACGCGTCGGACGCGGCGGCCTCGGACAAAAAGGCGATATGAAACAGAGCATCGCCTTGATTGACCAAGGGAATTGTTGCCGCGCAGATGATCAAGCCGTCTTTGGTCGCCAGTACTTCGGTTTCCCGATCGCCGAAGGGATCAGAAATCAAGCCGAGTATGTCGCCCTCGCGAACATAGTCGCCGATATCATGTCGCGTCCGCAATAACCCACCATCCGTTGCCCGCAACCAGACACTTTTGGTCGCGACAGGTGTCTTTCTGATTTTCTTGTTGCCCGACTTAACGGTACTCTTCGCAACCATGTTCATGTGCCGCAGGACTTTCAGAACACCGGTGACGCCCACACGCACAGCGAATTCATTGAACCGCAGCGCCTCGCCCGCTTCGAAAACCACGACAGGAATGCCGAGCTGGCTGGCTGCGGCCCGCAAAGAACCCTCCCGCAGTGATGCGTTCAGGATAACGGGTGGTTCAAATGCCTCAGCCAGCTTGCGTGCCTCCTTGTCTTTAAGGTCTACACGGGCCTGCGGCAGGTTATTGCGTTGTATTGCCGCAGTGTGCAAATCAATGCCGCAATCGCATCGCTGAACCACGTGGGTGAGAAAAAGATGAGCAAGGCGCGATGCCAGCGAACCATTTACGTTTCCGGGAAACGACCGATTGAGATCACGACGATCCGGCAAATAGCGACTATGGCCGATAAAGCCAAAAGAGTTGACGATTGGCACCAACAATAATGTGCCCGATATACGGCGCAGTGCCGCAAGTCGACCGAGCCTACGAATAATTTCAACACCGAGAACCTCATCACCGTGAATTGCCGCACTGACAAAAATTGTCGGTCCGTCGCGCTTTCCATGAATGACCTGGACAGATAATGTTGCCGGCGTGTGATCCGACATCATACTCAGAGGAATATCAACAATCCGTCGCTGACCGGCGGGGATCGTTTTGCCCGCCAATTCAAATGGTTCACGCACTCTTCGGGCCCTTCCTGATTTTGCTGCCTTTTGTACGGGTGCGGCCAGCTTTGGCATTTTTCTCAATAAATTCTATTATTTTTGACGCAACGTCAATTCCGGTCGCCTTTTCAATGCCCTCAAGTCCCGGCGACGAATTCACTTCCATGACGACAGGGCCTGTGTTTGACCGTAACATATCGACGCCACAGACGTTCAGTCCCATCGCGTTGGCTGACTTTAAGGCCGTTGATCGTTCTTCTGCCGTGATTTTGACGGCCTCCGCCGAACCGCCACGATGTAAATTCGACCGGAAATCTCCCTCCGCCCCCCGGCGGATCATAGCGGCCACAACTTTTTCACCGACAATAATACACCTTAAATCTTCGCCATTGGCTTCTTTCACAAATTGTTGGACCAAGATGTTGGTATCAGTCCCGCCGAAGGCTTGAATAATGCTCTCCGCTGATTTGGTCGTCTCTGCCAAGACAACACCAATCCCTTGCGTTCCCTCCAACAGCTTGATGATAACGGGGGCGCCGCCAGCAAGATTGAGAACCTCTGTCGCGTCCGAGGTGCGATGAGCGAAAACGGTGACCGGCAGACCTATGTTTTCGCGGGACAGCAACTGCATGCTCCGCAGTTTATCGCGAGAACGCGAAATGCCAACCGACTCGTTGACCGGATAAACGCCCATCATTTCAAATTGTCTGAGAACGGCAGTACCGAAAAAAGTGACCGAGGCCCCGATGCGGGGAATAACTGCATCATAGCCTTTCAAAGACTCACCTTTGTAATGAATTTCGGGATCGCCGGGAGCGATATCGATATAACAGCGCAAATGATTAATGACATCGATTTGATGGCCTCGTGCTTCAGCCGCTTCGATTAAACGTTTATGTGAATAAAGATCGGCATTTCGGCAAAGCAGAGCGATTTTCATAAAACTCACCTTTCGATAGGGACTCTGGATTAAACGTTTGAAAAATTGCGGCCGGAGATGAACGACCGGTTTGGATCAATCAAGAAGCGGCTCTTTAAGGCCTGACGTCCCAACAGCAGGCGAAAGCCCATGGGGGCACGGTCCGCTAGCGTCAATTCAATTGGCCATGTTACACATCCGAGGCGCGCCTCGACTTCGATGACGTAACGATTATGACGGTGTCCGGTAGAACTTGTCACTTCACGCTCGTCACAAATTTCCGCTATACATTTAACGGCCGGCTTCTGTCGCCTTTGCAATGGATAGAGCATAAACGAAACATGGGGCGCTCCACGCTCCGTAAAGGTCTGAATATCGACGGCATGAACTGCCGATGTCCGGGCTCCACTATCTATCTTGGCCTTGACGGCCTCGTCCAGCAGTCCTGGAAAAGTGACCCACTCGCGCCATCCGACAATAATTTTACCATTGGCTGATTTAACTTTAACCACCCGACGTGTCCTGATCTGGAGTCCCGGATTGATCGACAGCCTCATCCTCAAACCCACCGAGATTTTCGCCCGCAAGCGTATCTTCAAGGGTTGCTATACTTGCTTCGTTCAAGCGTCGATAGCTGGAAAAAGTGCGCTGGTTTACGACAACAAAATAGGTCCCGAGATCAATCAGGATATGCCCGGTTTCATACAAACCGCGCCGAATAGTCTCGATTTGTTCAGGCCATAATCGCCTCTGGTTCACAATTCGGCACATCAATTTCATGGAAATGCGATACCGACCCCGCGGCTTTCCACCGAATGAATGATCGTAAAGTGACACCAGACGATCGACAACATCGGCATTTGAATAATCCAGACTACCTGCCACTGAAAACCTCTCCCGATCATCTCAATTTGCTGTTCAAATTCTGTAGTTAGAATAAACATAAATTGACAAATAGCAAAAAATATATTCACTATAAACATATAATTATTATCTATTTGATAAAATGATTATGAAAAATGGACTTTAAATTGAAGTCCATCGCTTACCAAGTGGCTGCTGCAGAAATGCCGGAAATAGCTAACACCATTACCCGTGATCTCGAACCTGACCGCCCGCCCCCCTCTAAAGGAGGATAAGTATATGGAAGATGCATCAATTTGGCTTGCGAACGTCAAGTCTGCAAGCATGGAGTTGCTGAGTGATCTGATCGCTGCCTTGCCTGGACTTTTAGGGGCTGTCGTTTTGCTGGTCGTGGGCTGCTTAATTGCCCGGGTTCTGCGTGCGACGGCTATAAGGATGAGTGATGGTTTAAATCGCCTGCTTGAAACAGTAATGCCGACAGGTCGGCTCGCCAGCTTTCGTTTGTCTCCAAGACTGGCCCGGATGATTGGAAATGTGGTTTATTGGTTGACCATCATCTTTGCCATTACACTTGCTGCCGATGTTGCAGATTTTGACACTGTCTCCTCCTGGCTGGCGGTCATTTTTGGATATTTACCGCGTGTCCTCGGCGGTGTGCTTATTATTATAGTCGGCTACCTTCTCGCTGCCACTGTTCGTGATATTGTCGCGACAGCCTTGTCCTCCATGGCCGTAAGTCAGGGTGAATTGATTGGTGCTTTTGCGCAATGGGCTATTCTCCTGACAGCGGGAATTATTGCCATCGAGCAGATTGGCATCGATGTGACATTCCTGATCGTCATTATTGCTATCTTTATGGCGGCCATAATGGGCGGAATAGCGATTGCATTCGGTTTGGGTGCGCGCCCGCTGGCGGCCAATCTGATAGGTGCCCGTTACCTGCAACAACAATATTCGACTGGTCAGATACTGGCCATTGGTGATGCGGAAGGTGAAATTCTGGAATTTACCGCGACAGGGGTGATCCTGGAAACACCCGAGGGCAGATCGACGGTGCCGGGCGAAACGTATTTTCGTACAAAAATTACGCTGAAAGGGGAGGATCTTGTTGATGGCTAATGCCCTTCCCTTAAGTGTTGCCTTCATCGAGCGCAACCCCAACGCTGCGGCGCGGGTTCTGGAAAATTTATCGACAGATGATGCGACTGCCCTGATCAACGTGTTGCCGGGCTATGCAAGTGCTCTGGCTTTGGGGCGCATGACACCTTTTGCCGCTGCGCAATGTGTCATACAACTCAATACAGATCGGATCGCCCTTATCTTGCGGACCATGTCGTTCCTGGATGCGGCGAGTATTTTGCGGGTAATGAGTGATGAAAACCGCAACGCTGTGTTGGAGGCCTTACCGGAAGATCTGGCGAGGGACTTTAAAAAATCGCTCAGCCATCCGCGCGGTTCTGTCGGCGCCTGGATGGATCAACGCATATCACCCTTGCCGCAATCGCGTACGGTTGCGGAGGCTCTAAAATATGCAAAACAGAAATCGCGTCCTGAAGGAGATGAAATATTTGTTGTTGATGAGGCACATCGGTTCGTTGGCGTCGTTCGGATTTCGCGGCTCGTCCAAAATGACAGCAAGGCGGTATTGCAGGACCTGATTAAAACCGGGACACCAACTGTGTCCAACCGGGCCACGCTGGCATCTGTGATTGATTCACCCCTGTGGGATGATCACGCAAATCTTGCGGTTGTTGGTCGTAAGGGTAATTTCCTTGGCACGTTGTCACATCGTCTCGCCCGGCAGGGCATCGTCGCTGCGCACCGACACTCCGCTGGCGTTAAGTCAGAGTCACTCCTCGCCCATCTCATCGGCGGATGTTTTATCGCTTTTATCGGGTTGCTCGGTTTGATTTTAAACTCAGCCGATATTCAAGGCCCTAAAACAGATCTGGAGGCTCGCCATGACGGGTAATATTGACGCCGCTATTGAGCCGCTGGAGCGCCGCTTCCTGCTGGACCATCCGTGGGATGCCGCACGTCTTCTTGAATCCCTGCCCGTTGACGAAGCCGTGATTGCGCTAACGCGGCAACGCGTTGAAGTCCTCGTTCCGGTCTGGCGGCGGTTAATGACACCGATCGCCACACGATTACTCGGCAAGCTTCCAGACCAGCGGGCGACAGAACTGTTGTCCGAACTCTTACCCAATGAAGCCGCCCTCCTTCTTGCCTCCCTGTCTGAATCCGATCGTGACAGGTATTTGTCACAAATGGATAGCAAGATTTCGTCTGACCTTAAAACGCTGATGAGCTATCCGGAAAATAGTGCCGGACGGCTGATGAACCCCGTCGATGCGACCTTTCGAATGACGACAACAGCATCGGAGGCCATCAACCAATTGCGGGAGCTTAAAACGAGGAACGCCCGAAGCCTGTTTCTGGTCGATGAGGAAAATCGCCTTACCGAAAAGGTTTCTATCCAGGATATCGCCATTGCCGATGCGGATGACCGGCTGCAAGACCTGGCTCAGCCGGTAACTGCCTACGTCAATCCGCTCTCATCGCAGGACGAAGTCGTCGAGTTGCTTGAGCGGGATCGGTTAGCCGACCTCCCTGTCGTCGATCTGAAGGGTGTATTGATAGGCGTAATACAGCACGCTGCCCTGGTTGAGACCATTCAGTCAGATGCCACTGCGGACATGCAGACAATGGTTGGCGCCAGCAAGGATGAGCGGGCGTTATCAAAACCGCTTTTTGCCGTGCGCCGCCGGTTGCCCTGGTTGCAAATTAATCTGCTGACAGCGTTTATGGCCGCTGCTGTCGTCGGTTTGTTTGAAAATACAATCGCCCAATTTACGGCTCTGGCGGTTCTGCTTCCCGTCGTCGCCGGTCAATCAGGTAACGCCGGAGCTCAGGCCCTGGCGGTGACCATGCGCGGTTTGGCCTTGCGTGAGATTTCGACGCGCCAAGGTGTTCAGGTTATGTTTAAGGAATTAAGCGTAGGTTTAGTAAATGGATTGGCTGTGGCGGTGACCTGCGGTATTGGCGTGTTTTTCTGGAGTGGGTCATTGGGTCTGGTTTTGGTCATAATGCTGTCCATGGTCCTGGCAATGGTCGCCGCGGGCTTTGCCGGGGCTGTTGTCCCGATTGTCTTGACCAAACTGGGTCAGGATCCGGCTGTCGCCTCATCAATTGTTTTGACAACGGTCACTGACATCGCCGGGTTCTTTTCCTTTCTCGGCATAGCGACCTTGTTATCCTCAATGCTTTGACTGGGAAACTATCGGAAACAGTAATCTGCGGTTTTGGTGGCTTAGGCGTCACAAAAAATGTATAGACTGGGTCAGAGAATACGCTACTCCTATAATTTACTTTTAGTAATGACCGCCTGATTCATGAAAAATTCCGCCGTAAAGCCCTCGAAACAGATTTTAATAAAGTTTCTGCTTTTGCTGGTCTTACTGGGTGGATATTTTGCCTATTTGACCTATGAGTTCGATCTGTTGACGGGCGGTGTGTCCTCCCTGCTCACCTGGAGTTTTTTTGTTCTCTGCACACCCGTCGCCGATGCCGGTTTCCTCCTTGATTTTCCGCTGCGCCTGTTGTTCGGGATCCGCATGGTCTTCTCGGAACTTGTCGTCTGGGCAATTGCGATAACGGCGAACGCTCTGGCGCTTAAATATGGCGCCGTCTATTATGACACCACCCTTATTACCCAAATCCTGCACCAAATTCTCATTAACCCCTACCCCTACTGGGGAGTTATTTTCCTATCAGCAATTGGTACTTTTCTGTCCATACGTTTCGGTGATGAATTGATGGATGTCCTTCACCATCACGACCGGGCCTTCTTCCATTCGCATAAATTCAAGCATGAGCTACTTCTTGCTGGTTTTTTCCTGGTCGCGATCTTTGCCTATTATGAATTAATCAAATCACTGGAACTCTCCGGTAAGTTTTAGGACTTGGCCGTTGCATTGAATATTCATTTCCTCTAATTTGATGCATCACGGGATCAAGGTGGAGGCCATGGCACGCATTGAGCTACGCGATCTATCCCTGGAATACACGGATCGCGGTACGGGCCCGCCGCTGGTCCTTGTCCATGGCTCGGCCAGCGACTGCCGGACATGGGAGGCGCAGCTCCCGGCATTTGAAGCAAATTTCCGCACCCTCACCTACAGTCGGCGCTATCACTGGCCGAACGATCCCGCGCCAGCCGATGCCGAATACGACATGACCGGGCAGGTTGCCGATCTGGAAGCATTTCTACAGGCCCTCAAGCTCGACAAGGTTCATCTTGTGGGTCATTCCTACGGCGCCTATCTTTGTCTGATGCTGGCGATGAAAAAGCCGTCCCTGGTGGACCGCCTCGTCCTTGGCGAGCCGCCGGTCATCCCCTTGTTCACAAGTTTTCCGCCAAAACCGCACCAAATACTGGCGCTACTCTGCACCCATCCCGGAACCGCCGCGCCGGTGATTAAATTCATGGCGACCGGCCTTGGCCCGGCGATAATTGCCGCCAAAAAAGATAATATGACGCGGGCTATCACCCGTTTCGGTAAGGCGGTTCTGGGCAAAGAGGCCTTCGCGGCCCTGCCCGCGGAAAGAATGCTGCAGGTTACCGTCAATTCCAGTCAGGCAGAACTTCTCAGTGACAGCTTCATGACGCCGATTTCCCCGGCAGAGGTGCGCCGGATCGCGCACCCGGTCCTGCTGGTAACGGGCGCGCGCAGCCCGCGCATGTTCCATAAGCTCGCCGATCATCTGTTCCGGCTGTTGCCAAATGCGACGCAGGTCGATATTCCCGGCGCCTCTCATATCATGCATGAGGACAACGCCCCTGCATATAACCGGGAAGTTCTATCCTTCCTGCGTCAATAGGCGATGGCTTTCACCCTGCTCCCTTATTAATCATTGCGTTTTTCTGGCAACTCCGGTTTTTATGGAGAGGGCCGGACATATGTATTGGCCACCGTTCAAGGCGCCAAAGGAATAAGGACAGCATGACAAAAATTGGTATTATTATCGGCAGTATTCGCAAAAAATCGGAATCGGCCCGGATCGGTGCCTTCGTGGAAAAGTTGCTCACCGATATGGATGCGGGGGTAACCCCGGAGGTTTTTTCGCTCCGTGATATCGAGCTTCCGTTCTGGAGTGAAGATAGATGGCAAGCGGACAGCGGCCTCAACACGCTCTGGAAGACACAATCCGACCGGCTTAAAACCTGTAACGGATTTGTCGTTATTTCGCCAGAGTGGGCAGGAATGGCGCCGCCCCATCTCAAAAATTTCCTGCTTATGTGTGATGGCGGCGAGCTCGCCCACAAGCCCGCACAACTGGTCTCGATCAGTTCAGGAACCGGGGGTGCCTATCCGGTCGCGGAACTGCGCATGAGCGGGTACAAGAACAATTTTCTGTGGTGGATGCCGGACCATATGATCCTGCGACACGTGGCGACATTGTTTCAGGTCGATCCGCCGACCGAACTTGACGTCACGCTGGAAGTGCGGCTGAAATATTCTCTCGCCTTTCTCGTCGAGACTGCCGCCGCCGTCACGCCGGTCCGCGAGAAATTGCAAAATCTTGCGCTCTATAAATTCGGCATGTAGGCAGTCGGCCTAAAATCCGGAAACCGTAATGCCGTCATCAACCTCAATGTTGGTGCCGGTCATAAAGTCGGATCCGGGCCCGGCGAGCAGCAACAACGTTCCGTCAAGATTATGGGGCTCCCCGACCCGGCGCCCGGGAAGCCTTGCAATCAGGCGCTTTCCGGCCTCCGTCTCCCAATAGCTGCGGTTCATGCCGGTAACGATATAGCCCGGACTGATACAATTCACCTGAATGCGGTACCGCCCCCATTCGTCGGCCAGCGCCCGCGTCATATGGGCGACCGCAGCCTTCGACATGCAATAGGCGATATTCTGCTTGAGAACACGGCTTGCAGCGACAGAGGCGATATTGACGATCTTGCCGCCCGCACCATGCTTGATCATGCTCTGACCAACCGCCTGGGCGACGAAAAAGGCGCCCTTGGCGTTCGTGTCCATCACGAAATCGAAATCCTCCTCGGAAATTTTCTCCGACGGGCTGCCTGCGCTCACCCCGGAATTATTGACGAGGATATTGACGGGTCCAAGTTCCGTCTCCGCCGCCGCGACCGCCGCCTGAATACTGTCAATGTCCGTGACATCCATCAAAACCGGCAGCGCCCGCCCGTCAAACTGCGCGATTTCGGCGGCGAGTTTCTCAAGCTTGTCGGTCCGTCGCGCCGCTAGCGAGACCTTTGCCCCTGCCCGTGCCAGCGTGAGCGCAAACTGCCATCCGAGGCCGGACGAAGCTCCGGTAACCAGGGCATGCTTGCCGTCAAGGGAATTCAAGGATGTCATGATTTATCTCCAATTTGGGATATTGTTATCTGTCCGTCTTGACCGCCGCCGTCATAATTCAGTTGCGCGGCGACAAAATCAAGCCCGAATATTACCGGATGCCATATATTTTTGTAATTTCTGAAAACTTACATAATTTTTAAGAATTCCGGCGTAAACAGGAACGCTATAACAGTAAGGAGCCCGTTTTCATGCGTTATGCCGCAAAATTGCTGGTCGTGTCCGATGCCCGGGAGAACCGTATCGAGCCCTGCCTCAATGCTGCCGGTTATTACTGCACCCGGCTATCATTTAAGGAGATATTTACCCAGGATCTTGGCGATCAGACGTTTGATCTTGTTCTGATAGATGGGGATAACAACACAGCGGACATCGAAATCAAGAAAATAGCCCTCGCTGCCGAGGTCCATACCTTTTCTTTCCTGATCATCGGCCCTGCAGACTTCCAAAGCCGGATGCAGACCATTTCGTCCGGCTACTGCAGCCTTGAATTGCTATCCCGCGTGAGCGCCCTCGTCCGCCTTGAAACAATGCATCAGGAACTTTTGAGACGGATCCAGACGACTGAGATATACGGCCTTGATCTTGCAGAGATTACGCCGCCGGAGCCGGATATCGGCACTGCAAATATCCTGATCGTCGGCAGCAAGACGATGGTTCTCGGCAATATCCTGCTGCGTCTGGATACCAAGACCAACATTCGCATCTGCAAGAACCCAAGCAATGCCCTTGAGGACATGCGCGAGACGAACTTTGACGCGGTGATCCTGTCCGGCGTCGGCCAGGGCGACAGCAATCTCCGTCTCTGCAATGACATTCGCGCCGACACCCGTTTTTACAATCTGCCGCTTTTGATGGTGCTAGAGAATACTGAAAATCGCGAGGCCGCCTATATCCACGGCGCGTCCGACGTTATCATGCACGAACATGAAATGGACGCGCTGACCAACCGGATCGGCCTGCAAATCCGCGAGTACAGGTACCGCTTTGCTATGCAGAAACTATTTCAGGCGGCGAGGTCGCACCCGGTTGCAGATGGCGCCACCGATCTGTATTCCGCTGGTTTCATGCGCACCCATATCCCGGTTATGATCGAGGATCACCACAAACAGCAAAAGGTCATGTCGCTGGTCCGCTTGCGCGTTGAAAATCTTGACCGGATAAACGAGGATCACGGCTACCCCTCCGGGGATCAGATCCTGCGCCAGATCGGCACGATAATCTCCAACCTCGTGCGGAGTGAGGATTTTTGCGCCCATTATAAAACCGGAGAATTCCTCGTGGCGCTTCCGGGTACAGGCGAAAAGGATGCCGGGATTGCGCTGAACCGCATTGTCAGCGTCCTGAAAAATACCGAATTTGCCATTGCCGACAAAACTGCATCCATGCGGGCCGAAGTGATCCATAGCTTTGTCGAGTTGCAGCGCGGGGCCAATTTCGACGAGATGATCGACCGGGAGTTTCAGATTGATATCAGCGACGGCAAGGCGGCCTGAGCGTTGATAGTAGACTGATCGTTCCAAATCCCTTGTTTTCAGCGTTTTCTTTTCATATATTAGTCCTATGAAAATAGATATTATCTCCGATACGGTTTGCCCATGGTGCTTCATTGGCAAGCGGAAACTTGAAACGGCGCTCGCCGCCCGGCCTGATCTAGACGTCGAGGTCAACTGGCATCCGTTCCAGCTCCATCCCGAAATGCCACGCGAAGGGGCCGACCGCAAGGAGTTCATTGCCCAGAAATTTGGCAGTCCTGAGCGGGCGAAAGAGCTTTATTCCAATGTCAAAAGAGCCGGGGAAGCCGTTGATATCCCGTTTAATTTTGAGGATATAAAGCGCTCTCCCAACACGCTTGATTCCCACCGTCTTATCCGCTGGGCGGCAACTGCCGGCTGTCAAGACAAGCTTGTCGATGTTCTGTTTCGCCGGTTCTTTATTGACGGTGAGGATATCAGTGACCATGACGTTCTTACCCGTGCCGCTGATGAAGCCGGGATGGATGCAGATATTGTGGCTGGCCTGCTGGATAAGGACGAC
This sequence comes from Sneathiella sp., assembly GCF_041689005.1. Lineage (GTDB taxonomy): Bacteria > Pseudomonadota > Alphaproteobacteria > Sneathiellales > Sneathiellaceae > Sneathiella. The sequence continues at coordinate 10,627 of NZ_JBDNHC010000071.1, read as the reverse complement.
GACCGAGAAATCGTTGCCGAGGAAGACCGCAGAGCCCGCGAAATGGGCGTTTCCGGCGTTCCGTTCTTTATCATCGATAATAAATATGCGCTTTCCGGCGCACAGGACCCCGAGGCCTTTATCGCCGCCTTTGACAAGGTGACGAGTGAAGCCGCAAACCCTGAATAATCCGGCTCGTTTGTCAGGTGGCCTTGGCGATTTTGGCAAGGTTCTGCGCGAGCCAGAGAACCCCCTTCAACCTGTCTTCTGGGTGTTGCCATTGGCGGCTATGGACCAGCTTGTGATCACCGCGTAGCTTGGTTGAACCAGGCGCGCGACTGATGAACTCGACCAGCCCGCCCGGATTATCAAATTTATTGCCGCGAAAGCTGAGCACGGCCCCCTTCGGGCCCGCCTCAATCTTTTCGATATTGGCGGTGCGGCAGAAATACTTGATAGTCATCACCTCGATCAGATGGACTACCTCATCAGGGAGCGGGCCGAAACGATCCACCAGTTCAACGGCGAAGGCATTGATCTCCTCGGCCGTTTCCTGTGCTGCGATCCGGCGGTAAAGCTCCATGCGCAACGATAGATCGGCGACATAATGCTCCGGGATCAGCACCGACGTGCCGATATTGATGCTGGGCGACCATTTATCCTCTGCCTCCTGGGATTCACCCAGTTCATTCTCGCGAGCATTAGCGACCGCCTCTTCCAGCATTTCCTGATACAGCTCGAACCCGACTTCCTTGATATGGCCTGACTGCTCGTCCCCCAGCAGATTACCGGCGCCGCGGATATCAAGATCGTGACTGGCAAGGGTAAAACCCGCACCGAGAGTGTCGAGAGATTGCAGGACGCGCAGCCGTTTCTCTGCCGCATCGGTCAGGCGCTTGCGCGGGGGCAGGGTCAGGTAGGCGTAGGCCCGGGTTTTCGAACGGCCGATGCGCCCGCGAATCTGGTACAGCTGGGCGAGCCCGAACATATCGGCGCGGTAAGTGATCAGCGTATTGGCCGACGGGATATCGAGCCCTGATTCCACGATATTCGTGGCCACCAGCACATCGTAGGAGCCATCATAAAATGCGTTCATCACCGTATCCAGATCCTTCGCCGGAAGCTGACCATGGGCGGTGACAAACTTGACCTCTGGCACATGCTCACGCAGGTATTTGCCAACTTCCGTCAGATCGGTGAGGCGCGGACAGACGAAAAAGCTCTGGCCGCCGCGATAATGCTCGCGCAGCAGGGCTTCGCGCAGAACCACCGGATCGAACGGCAGGACGAAAGTGCGGATGGCAAGACGGTCAACCGGCGGCGTCGCTATGATAGACAGATCGCGGATGCCGGTCATGGCCATTTGCAGGGTACGTGGGATCGGCGTCGCCGTCAGGGTGAGGACATGAACATCGGCGCGCAGGTCCTTCAGCCGCTCCTTATGGACGACACCAAAATGCTGTTCCTCATCGACAATAACAAGACCGAGGTTCTTGAACTTTATTGACTTCGCCAGCAGAGCATGAGTGCCAATAACGATATCAACCTGTCCCGAGGCGAGGCCCGCCTTGGTCAGGTTGGCGTCCTTCGTCGTCACCATGCGTGAGAGTTGCGCGACCTGCACCGGCAGGTTGGCAAAACGCGCGGTGAAGCCCTTGTAATGCTGGCGCGCGAGCAAAGTCGTCGGTGTGACAATGGCGACCTGTTCTCCGGCCATGGCGGCGGTAAAGGCAGCGCGAAGGGCGACTTCCGTCTTGCCGAAGCCGACGTCACCGCAGATCAGCCGGTCCATCGGACGGCCGCTGTTCATGTCGTTCAGGGTATCGTCGATGGCGCGCAACTGGTCATCGGTTTCCTCGAACGGGAAGTCGGCGCAGAACTCGGCATAGAGCCCTTCGGCAGGAGCCAACCGGGTCGCCTTCCTGAGCATCCGCGCCGCCGCGATCTTGATTAACTGGTCGGCCATTTCCATGACCCGTTTCTTCAGCTTGGCTTTGCGCGCCTGCCAGCCGGAACCGCCCAGCTTGTCGAGAGTGGCGGTCATGTCGCTGCCGCCGTAGCGCGACAGCATCTCAATATTTTCGACAGGCAGGTATATCTTGTCCCCGCCCGCATACAGCAGCGTCACACAGTCATGCGGCGCACCGGAAATCTCGATAGTCGTCAGTCCCTCATATTGGGCAATGCCGTGATCCAGATGGACGACGTAATCACCCGGCGACAACTGGGAGGCGGCGGCTATGAAGTTTTCGCTCCGGCGGGAGGATTTATGCGGCCGCGCGAGACGGTCCCCCAAAACATCCTGCTCGCCGATAATAACAAAGTCCGGGGTCTCGAAGCCTTTTTCAAGCCCGAGAACCGCAAGGGAGACGATGTTCCGCCCCGTCGTTGTCACGGAAAAATCAGCGATTTCCTGTACCGGCTCGATACCATGATCGGCGAGAACCGTCTTGTTGCGGGCCCGCGATCCGTTGGAGAAATGGGTGAGGACCACGCGCTTGTTCTGTTTCAGTTCACCTAGCAGGTGATCTTTTAAATGCTCATAGATATTGGCATTATGAAGATTACGTTCCGGGGCGAAATCGCGGCCGGGGCGGCCCATGGCGTTGACAATGGTCGCGGTCTCCTGCCCGCTGTTAAACGGTGAAAACTGCCCAAGCGCCCTTCCCGTCAAATTTGCCTGCCATTCCTCTGTGTCCAGGTATAAACTTTCCGGCGGCAGCGGTTTATAGTCGGCGCCGCTGGTGGGGGCGGCCTCGCGGCGGCTCTCGTAATAGTCGAGAACGGTCTCATAACGCGCCTCCCTCGCCTCTTCCAACAAATGGTCGATGAAGATTGATGCGTCGGGCAAATAGTCAAAGATCGTCGCCATCTTCTCATGAAAGATCGGCAACCAATGTTCCATCCCGGCGTGGCGGCGCTTCTCGCTCACCGCCTCATAAAGCGGATCATCCTGATTAACTGTGCCGAACGCCGCCCGGTAGCCGGAGCGGAACAAGGGTACGGAAACATCATTCAGCAAAAACTCCGAGGCGGCTGTGAAGTCGAGTTTCGTGAGCTTTCCGGTGGAGCGCTGCGTAAGCGCATCAAAACTGCGAATTCCCTCCAGCTGATCACCGAACAGATCGAGGCGAACCGGGTTTTCCGCACCCGGTGGAAATATGTCGATCAGGCCGCCGCGCACGGCAAACTCTCCCGGCTCCATCACGGTACCAATACGGGAGAATCCGTTTGCCACCAGATAAGAGGCGAGGTCTGCACCGTCGATCCTTTCGCCGATCTTGAGGCTCAACCTGCTGCCTGTCACCATGTCGATCGGCGGCACCCGCTGGGTCGCCGCATTAATGGTGGTCAGGAAAATCCTCGGCGTGTCGACAGTCTCCTGCATCCGGCCGAGGCTGGTCATCCGGTGGGCAACAATTTCGGGGTTGGGAGACACCCGGTCATAGGGAAGGCAATCCCATGCCGGAAATGTCACCACCTCGATCTCCGGGTTGAAGAAGGCAAGTGCGGCCTCCGTTGCCGCCATGCGCAGGTCTTCCCGCAAAATGTAAAGAATATCGCGGTTATGAACCTTGACCAGATCGCCGAGCAGATAGGCGTCATAGCCCTCGGGCACCTGTTCCACCGTGAAGGCGCGGTCATAGTCGGCCAGATTTGATATTCTGGCCTGCAGACGGGAAAGCGGCGTATCGGTCATCCGCAATCAGACCCTGTTATGATGCTCAAACCGGCTGAATTTCTGTAATAATGTCATCACGCTCGTTTGATATTCTTCGGGACATTCCTCGCGGCCCACCGCCCAGACATAGATATTCGGATCGCCGGCCTGTAGCAGGGTTTCGTATATTTCCAGTTCCGCGGCGGAAAAATCGGCGACATACTTATTCGCAAACCCCCCCAGCAACAGGTCTGTTTCCTTCATGCCGGTATAGCGGGAGCGATGAATAAGCCGTTTGCGGCGAGTGATGGTATCTTCTTCTTTGGTCATGTTTACTGGCTCTGTTTTCAAATTTCTTTGGATATAGACTTTCTTGCCGGTGCTGTCAGTAGGAAGTGATCCCATCCGCAAATTTTACGCTTTGCGCATTGACCTGACCGCCTCTCGCCCTCCACAATAGCGCCAACGCTAGTGTGAGGGAACCCGGTGCGCCCAGAAATCCTGTACAGTCTGTTTTATCCGGTCAGCAAGCTTGCAGGCATCGGCCCGCGCCTCGCGGGGTTGATCGAGAAACTGGCCGGGCCAAATATCGTCGATCTCGTCTGGCATTTACCGAGCGGTCTTGTCACCCGTCACTTGGCGGCGGCGCTCACCCCCGATCTTATTGAGCAGAACGTCCTCCTCACCATTGAGGTAATCCGTCATTCCCCGTCACAGAACCGGCGCGCGCCCTACCGGATCGCCTGTGCCGTGAACGGTGAGCCCCTCACCCTCGTTTATTTCAATGGCCGCGAAGATTATCTGCGGCGGTTACTCCCCGAAGGACAAAGCCGGAAAATCAGCGGCCGGCTTGAGGACTATAACGGCGCCTACCAGATGACCCATCCCGATCATGTGGTGAAGATGGACGAGGTCGATACGATCCCCCTGTTTGAGCCGGTCTATCCGCTGACCGCCGGGCTGACGAACCAGACTTTCATCAAGGCTGACCGCCAGTTTCTTCCTGCCCTTCCCGATCTTCCCGAATGGAACGACAAGCCCCTGCTCGCTCGTGAAAAATGGTCATCCTGGAAGGACAGCCTGCTCACCGCCCATGCGCCGACAAAGGTCGAGGATTTTGACCGCGATAACCCGGCGCGGGCGCGGCTCGCCTATGACGAGCTGCTCGCCAATCAGCTCGCGCTCGAACTTGTCCGCCGAAGCATGAAACGAAAGCCGGGCCGGGCGTTGGTGGGCGATGGCAGCCTTCGGGACAGGATAAGCGGAAGCTTGCCCTTCAGTCTCACCCCAGCCCAGACCGTAGCGCTCGCCGAAATTGCGGGCGATATTGCCGGGTCCCACCGGATGCTGCGGTTGCTGCAGGGTGATGTCGGCAGCGGCAAGACGGTCGTTGCCCTGCTGGCCATGGTTCAAGCCGTGGAAGCGGGCGCCCAGGCGACCCTGATGGCACCAACCGAGATCCTCGCCCGTCAGCATTTCAGGGCGATTGAACCGCTGGCAGAGGCAGCTGGCCTCAAAACAATGCTGATCACCGGCCGTCTCAAGGGCAAGAAACGCGAGGCGGCCCTCATTGAGCTCGCAGCAGGCACCGTTGATATCGTGATCGGCACCCACGCCTTGTTTCAGGACGACGTGATTTTTCATGACCTTGGCCTTGCCGTCATTGATGAACAGCATCGCTTCGGCGTGCATCAACGGCTGGCGCTGAGCGCCAAGGGTCGGAAAAATGGCGGTGTCGATGTGCTGGTGATGACGGCGACGCCGATCCCGCGCACCCTCGCCCTCACCGCCTATGGCGATATGGATGTCTCGGTGATTGCCGAAAAGCCGCCTGGCCGCAAGCCTGTCGATACCCGCGCCATAGACCTTGGGCGTCTCGATGACGTTGCCAATGGCCTGAAACGCAAGCTCGCGGCGGGCGAGCGGATTTACTGGGTCTGTCCACTGGTCGAGGAATCAGATGTGCTCGACGTTGCCGCTGCAGAGGAACGTTTTATTTATCTGAAGGGCCTGTATGGCGATCAGGTCGGGCTGATCCATGGGCGGATGAAGGCGGAGGCGAAGGACGAGACCATGCAACGCTTCATCGACGGTGACATCCAGATCCTCGTGGCGACGACGGTCATCGAAGTCGGCGTCGATGTGCCGGAGGCGACGGTAATGGTGATCGAACATGCCGAACGCTTTGGCCTCGCCCAGCTTCACCAGTTGCGCGGCCGTGTCGGGCGCGGCGGCCTCGCCGGCACCTGCCTGCTGCTGTATGTGGCACCGCTCGGCGAGATGCAGAAGGCCCGGCTCGGTATTTTGCGTGAAACCGAGGACGGATTCCGCATTGCCGAAGAGGATTTACGCCTGCGCGGCGCGGGCGAGCTGCTCGGCACTCGGCAAAGCGGCCTGCCGGAGTTTCGGCTTGCGGATTTGCAGGCTCATTCCCGCCTCGTGCCCATCGCCCGGGATGATGCCCGGTTAATTCTGGAAAAGGACGGCAAGCTTGAAAGCGCCCGCGGCAAGGCCTTGCGCGTGCTGCTCTACCTGTTCGAACGGGACAATGCCATTCAGTATTTAAGCTCCGGTTGACAGCTTATTGGCGTCAACTACCTGATCGGGTTGAGGGGACGGTGTCTTACCGTTCTTTTTCATTTTCATTTCATCGGGCCAGATCATACCGGCCGAAATCACAAGTTTGACCCCGTCCTCGACCGTCATGTCGAGATATTTCAGGTCGCTCTTTGGCACAAACAGCAGAAACCCGGAGGTCGGGTTCGGGGTGGTCGGCACGAAAATGCTGATCATCTCCTCCTCTTGCACCCCATTGACCTGTCCTTTTGCGGTGCTGGTGACGAAGGCGATCGACCAGATTCCTTTGCGGGGATATTCAAGCAGCACGACCTCGCGGAATGAATTGCCGGATTTTGCCAGCACGGTTTCCATAATCTGCTTGAGCGCATTGTAGATGGAGCGGACTACCGGCATGCGCCCGACGATGCGCTCCCCAAAGACAAGCAGCGCCCTGCCGAGATAGTTAGCAGTCAGAAAGCCGATCAGGATAAGGCCAAAAATGGCAATGAACACACCGAAACCCGGGATTCCGAAGGGCAGATAAGTCTCCGGATTATAACGTACAGGGATGAGAGGCGTGATATTGGCATCCATGAAGGTAACGAAGATATAAATCAGGTAAATGGTGATAGCGATGGGGGCGGTCACCACGATACCGGTCAGGAAATAGGTTCGAAGCCGTGCAAAAAGGCTGGCCTTCGGCGCCGGTTCCACCAATATCCGCTTCTTCTCGGTTTCGGAAAATGTCTTGGAATTCTTTTTTTTTCGCATTTAAATCTTCAGTTTTTCAAAGAATACAATTGGGCCACAACATCCCGTTGGGCCGGGGCAACATAGCATCAACCCTGCTTGGCGTCCCGGGAAAGTTAAGCGACTGAAAATAATTCAAATATAAATCTCCTATTAACATTAGATATATACAATTGTCGGAACTTAAAGTGGATGTTTATTCTGTTGAACATTTAAAATTGAAATACGACGCATGAAATTTGACACTGCAATAAACTTGAGACGGGTCGGATTGTTTCTGACGCTGTTGGGCACGGCGGGATATTTCACCGGCAGGCATGTCCCGTTTGCTTCCCCGGATATCGCCTTTATGGTTGCAATGATGATGGTCGCCCTGATTGCCGTCCTGCTGTTTCTAACGTTTCCCCGCCTGCACAGTGCCGGTGTAAATGCTGCGAGTACAGAAACAGACAGCATCCTTCTTGATACCGTCCTTAACAATGTCACCATTGGCATATGTGTCTTCGACGCAAATCTGAAACTCCTGAAATGGAATAACAACTACGCTGATATCATGGAGATTTCGGATGATGTCCTCCATACGGGGATGATGTACCAGGAAATTCTCGCCCTGAATTACCAGAAATATAGGGATATTGAAGAAAATGAAGGGAGTTTTATCACATCCGTTACGGATGAAATAAAATATAGCATGAACCGCAAGGTCGACCGCTATTTCAAAGATGGTAAAATCGTCGAAATTTTCTCAAGCTCGTGTCCCGAGGGCGGTGTTGTCACAACCGTGAAAGATGTCACTGCTGCCCGACTCGCCGAAAAAGTCCATCGCGACAATGAAGAGCGCTACCGACTGATGGTTGACCTGTCGCCAGATGCTATTGTTGCCCATAAGGATGGATTTATTATTTACGTTAACAACGCGGCGCTGAAGCTCTTCAGGGTAAAAAACCGTCATGCCCTGATCGGCCAGCAGATTCGTTCCTTCTTTCCGTTCGCCGACAGCGAGACCCTGATCCCCTATTTTGGCTGTGCCAAAAGTATTGAAGCCACGGAAAAGCTGCCCACACGGAAATCGCGGGTAATTTTTCAGGATGGAGCTTTTACCAATGTTGAGATTGATGTGTCGCCGCTCTTCTATGGCGAACGGCGTATCCTGCAACTGATCATCCGGGATATCTCGGCCCAGACGCAAATTGAGGATTTCCTGAAACAGGCGCGGGAAGAGGCGGAATATGCCGCAAAGCTGAAAGGCACCTTCCTCGCGAATATGAGCCATGAGTTGCGCACTCCCCTTAATGCGGTAATTGGCTTTTCCGAGGTTATTACCAGCGAACTGTTCGGAGATATCGGATCCCGGAAATACCTGGAATATGCCAATGATATTCACGCAAGCGGGCTTCACCTGCTGGAGCTGATCAATGATATCCTTGATTTCTCGAAAATTGAGGCGGGGGAGCAGACCATTAATGAGGAAATCGTGGCAATTGATGTTCTCGTTAATGAATGTATCCGGTTAACCCGCCAGCGAGCTGTCGAGAACAATATCAGTATCAAGGTTGAACTTGATCCGTTCCTGCCCCGGATATTTGCGGATCGCCGGATGTTAAAGCAGATCCTTATCAACCTCCTGTCAAACGCCATCAAGTTCACACCGGCCGGAGGACGAATTGTTACCTCTGTCCAGACGGATGGCCGGGATGGCATGAGGATCAGCGTCCGCGACAACGGGATCGGTATCCGTGAAGATGATATTGAAAAGGCGATGACCCCGTTCGTCCAGATTGACAGTGAGAAAAACCGCAAATACCATGGAACCGGCCTTGGTCTGCCGCTCTCCAAAAATCTCGCTGAAATGCATGACGGGAAACTTGAACTGATGAGCGAGTACGGTGAGGGTACCGTCGTCAGCCTGTGCCTACCGGCCTTTCGTATTCGTGAACAGGCTGCTTGACGGGCAGACGCTGAGGGTCTCCTCCTACCCTATCCTCCATAAATATATCATCCGCCCTTGCCAATATTGCCAAGATCGGTCAACTATTCTCGAAATACGCTTAAGGAGAATAGCATGCGGTTAAAAGACAAGGTTGCCATCATAACAGGGGCAGGATCAGGGTTCGGGGAGGCAATGGCGACATTGTTTGCCAAGGAGGGTGCCAAAGTTGTTGTCAGCGATATCAACGGCGAGGCCGCGGCGCGGGTTGCCAAGGCGATTACCGACGATGGTGGGGTTGCCATAAGCTCCGTTACCGATGTTACCAGTGCCGACGACATTGCGGCCATGACACAACAAACGCTCGATAATTTCCAGAAAATTGACATCCTGGTAAATAATGCCGGAATGCCGCAGCGCAACGGCTCAATGTTTGATGTCGATGTCGAGACCTTTCAGAAGATTTTCGACGTGAATGTTAAAAGTATTTTCCTGACGACCAAGGCAATTGTTCCGCACCTGCTAGAGACCGGCGGCAATGTCGTCAACATCTCCTCGACGGCCGCGCTCAGCCCGCGTCCCGGCCTCACCTGGTATAATGCGAGCAAGGGCGCGGTCCTGACGCTATCGAAGTCGATGGCGGTGGAACTGGCGCCACGGCAGGTCCGGGTCAACGCCCTCTGCCCCGTCTTCGCGTCCACCCCTATGGCAGTGGAACTTATGGGCGGTGTCGATACCCAGGAGATCCGCGATAAATTCGTGGCGACCATTCCGCTCGGTCGGGCGAATACCCCGCGCGATCTTGCCCATGCGGCGCTATGGCTGGCATCCGACGATGCGTCCTTCATCACCGGCGTAGCATTGGAGGTTGACGGCGGTCGTTGCGTTTAACGGCCCCGGGCGACGGATACCTGTCTTTCGCTGTCTTCTACTCGACGTCGGCAGCAACACGCATCTGGACGATGATGTCAGGCTCGCCGCGCACCATGCCGCTTTGGCCAACGCCCTTCTTGATCATGTCGACATATTCCATGCCCTCGACAACCCGGCCCCAAACCGTATATTTACCGTCGAGAAAATGCGAATCCGCGGTGACGATGAAAAACTGGCTGTCGGCACTATGGGGCGACTGCGCCCGGGCCATGGCAACGGTCCCGCGCACTTGCGGCGTATTGGTGAATTCCGAGCGCAGCTTGCGGCCTGAGCCGCCCCGTCCAGTTCCAGTCGGATCGCCGGTCTGCGCCATGAAATCCTCAATAACACGATGGAACTTGAGGCCGTCATAGAATTTCTCACGGGTCAGTTCCTTGATCCGCGCCACATGATTGGGCGCGAGGTCGGGAAGCATTTCAATCACCACCCGGCCGTTTTTCAGGTCGAGATACAGAGTATTTTCCAGATCAAGGGCCAGGGCCGACTTAAGCGGCAGCACAAACAAACCGGCGGCCATGACCACAAATGCGATCCGCGATAGCATCTTCGAAATCATAGGAGTCCTCATTCTTTCATTTTGAAATCGGCTTATTGTCTGCCATTTCCGGCACCGATCGTCCAGAAATATAAGCTGGAAGGCGTAAAAAATCCGCATTTACGAGAAGTTTCGAAAAAAAAACAAACGATGCTTGACCAGTTCGCCGTGCGCCCCTATGTTGCAGCCGCATTGCGACATATTCCCGCGATTACGGGATTTCTTTTGCAATGCCATATCTCATATTGTGGGCCCGTAGCTCAGTTGGTAGAGCAGCTGACTT